>DATDEX010000137.1:0-19835 GCA_036522895.1 Candidatus Eiseniibacteriota bacterium
GCGCGCGCGCCTCGGCGCCGCGGCCCGGCCTCGCGGCCACGCGCACGCGTTCGCCGGCGTCGCGCAGGTTCTTGGCGTGCGCCTCGCCCTGGTTCCCGTAACCCAGCACCACCACCGTGCCGAGCGGGGACGCGCTCACGAGGACTACTTCTTGCCGGTGCCGGCGGCGGACCAGTCCGACTTCTGCTGCAGCGACATGCCGGCGCCCACATCGAACGCGAAGGCCAGCTTCTTCGCCGTGTAGATCCAGGTCTGGAGCTTCCGGGCGTCCGACTCCCACTCGTAGATCACGTCGGGAGCCCCGAGCGACGCCAGCGTGCTCGCCGCCGGCGAGCCGGGCTTCGCGGCCTTTGCCGTGGCCGCCGGGTCGGCAACGGGCTTACCGGATTTCATGGCCATGTAGATCATGAGCATCTCGGTCGACTTCGCGTTGTTGCTCGCCTTGCTGTAGACGGCGCCCAACTGGCGGAAGTAGGTCATGTTGTCGGGCTTGAGGTTCACGGCGCGCTGGAGCACCTGCACCGCCTCGTCGAACTTCTGCATGTCGGCGAGCGTCGAGCCCAGGCTCGAGAGCGCCTCGGGATCGTCCGGGTTCTGCTTGAGCACGAGCCGCCACTGCGCTTCGGACAGCGCCAGCTCGCCCGCGTACTGGTACGACAGCGCGGCGTTGAACCCGAGGTCGCTGCTCGTGGGCTTAAGGGCGAACGCCTTGGCGTAGGCGTCGCCGGCGTCCTTGAATTCGGCGCGCTTGGCCGCGTCCTGCTTCGTCTGGGCGCGGTTGAAGAGCGCATTGCCCAGGCCCATGAAGTGGTCGGAATTCGTGGGCTCCTGCTTCGTCAGATCGCGATAGTAGGCGATGGCCTCGTCGAAATTCTTGTCGTTCAGCAGCCGGGCCGCGCGGTTCGCGCGCACGGTCTTCAAGGCCTCGGCGAGCGTGCCCACCGCGCTGTCGCTCGCCGCCTCGGTCAGACCGTTCTTGAGCGACGCCTCGGCTTCGTTGAAGCGGCCCATGAGAGCGTACGCCGTGGCCAGGTTGCGGATCGTGTTGGCATGGTGCGGCTTCAGGAGCTTGGCGCACGTGAGGCTCGCGATCGCCGCGTCGTAGAGCTTCGTGGCCTCGTCCTTGAGCGCCTTCTCGTCGGCGGAGGGCGTCTTGGAGTAGTCCGGCCACGCGTTCCCCGCGTCGCCGATCTTCTTGATGCCCTCGTTGTAGGCGACCGACCAGTAGTGCTCGCGATTCGTATTCACGATGTCGAGCTTCTTCTTGTCGCCCTTGGCGGCGAGCCCGTCGATGGCCTTCTGGAACGCCGTGCCCGCGGGGCCGCAGCTGTCGAGCTCGGCATACGCCCAGCCCAGGTAGCCGAGCGCCTCGAGGTCGGCCGGATCCTCGGTGGCGCACGCGTTCAGCTGGTCGACCGCCTTGTTCATCTCGCGCTGGTAGTCCTCGGTGTTCCCGCGGTCCTTGTCCTTGAGGCCCTGCACGACGTACTGGATCCCGCCCGCGCAGTGCATGTTGCGTGCGGACGCGACGGCCGCCACGAGCAGCAGGACCACCGCCGAGGCGATGGCGACGATCGTACGCTTGTTCAAAGCACTCCTCCTTGGACGAGCCCGGTCCCGTCAGACCAGGCGGCTGCCGTTCACCTGCATGCCGAACGTGGCGCCCAGGTGCTTGGCCGCCTTGCGGGACGCGAGCATCCGCGTCATGAAGATCTCGAAGTATTCCATCATGTGAGAAATGGCGGGATCGAGCGTGAGCTCGAGCGTGATGTGCTTCTGGCCCTCGTCCACGTTCAGGAAGCTCTTCTCGACGGCGTAGTTCACGCGGTCGTGGATGTCGAACTTGATCATGTCGGGATTGCGGACGCGGGTGCGGTGCACGTCGCTCTTGTCCGCCAGGATGAGCGCCGCGGCCAGATCGTTGACCGGGTCGCCGTCGTTCTCGTGGTGGTTGCCGATCGCGGCGATGACCGGGAGGATCTCCTCGTCCGGCATGCCGAACTCGCGCAGCAGCAGCATGGCCATCACCCCGCCGGTCTGCGCGTGGTGGTCGCGGTTCACCGCGTTGCCGATGTCGTGCAGGTAGCCGGCGATCGCGGCCAGCTCGCACTGGCGCTCGGCGCGGCCCATGCGCTTCATGACGTTGTACGCGATGCGCGAGACGAGGCCCACGTGGCGCTCGCCGTGCTCCGTGTAGCCGATCGACTCGAGCGCGGCGTCGGCGGAGCGCACGTACAGGCGCACGCGCGGGTGGTCGCGGATGAACTCGAACGTGATGGGCGAAGGGGGGCCGCCGGTGTGCGTGACCTCGGTGGCGCTGCGGGTGCCGGGATGGCTCATGATGGGGATATCCCTCTGCGGGAACGATGCCACCCGGTTCACGGGCGGCTCTGAGGCGGTGGGCTGGGCGACACTAGGGTCGCAACTCGAAGAGCGTCAAGCGCGAGCGGGATTCCGTCACGACGCCCTGACGCCGCCCGCGCCGCGGCCGCCACTGAGGCGCTTACGCACGAAGCGCGATGGACTTGCGACAGTGTCGGGCTTCGTCTTCCGTGGCCGGGGCGGGGGTGCCGGGGCATTCGTCTCGAGGGGACGCTCGCCTGCGGCTCCTGCCTCCGGCTCGCTAGGCGTTCGCCCCGTTTCGCCCTCCTGGCTGCACGGGCCTCACGACTCCCCTCGAGCCGAACACCCCGGCACCCCCGCCCCGGGCGCGCGACCTCGGAGTCCGCGAAGGCGGTCGCTGTGACGAGCCCCGAGTTCGACGTCGGGTCGAGGGGTGGCGGGGTATCCGGCCCGAGGGGAGTCCTGGAGCCGGCGTAGCCAGGAGGGCGTAGCCGGCGGAAGGCCTAGCGAGGTCCGGGCACGATGCCCGGGCCGAGCGTCCCCTCGGGACGGATGCCCCGCCACCCCTCGGCCCGGCTCCAGACGATCGAACCGAGCTGTGCTACAGCAATCTCGGACCACTCACAGCACCTCGATCGGGTCCACGTCGGCCATGACGCGCACGCTTCCGTGTCCCGGCTGGTCGGCGCGGGAGAGCGCGTCGGCGGCGATCTCGCGGAGGGCGGCGCCGTGCGGGCCCTTGAGGAGGACGTGCCAGCGGTGGCGGCCGCGCAGTCGGGCGAGCGCCTGCGGGGCGGGGCCGAGGACCTGCGCTTCGTGCTCTGCCGCCAGCTCGCGGGCGCGCTCGGCCATGGCCTCGGCGGCGGCGGCCACCCGGGCTTCGTCGGGGCCGTCCGCACGCAGCGTGACGAGCCGGGTGAAGGGCGGGTAGAGCGCGTCGCGCCGCTCGGCGAGCTCACGACTCCGGAAGGCGCGCTCGCCTTCGGCGCCGTCCGCCGCGGCCACCGCGGCGATCGCGGGATGCTCGGGGGTGCAGGTCTGCACCAGCACCTCGCCGGGCACCTTGCCCCGGCCGGAGCGGCCCGAGACCTGTGTCAACAGCTGAAACGTGCGCTCCGCCGCGCGGAAGTCGGGCAGGTGGAGCGCCACGTCGGCGTCCAGCACACCCACGAGCGTGACGCGCGGGAAATCGAGACCCTTCGCGATCATCTGCGTGCCGAGCAGGATGTCGGCCTCGCCGCGGGCGAACTTGGCGAGCAGGTCACCGGAGCCGTCGCGGGCGCGGGCCACGTCGAGATCGAGGCGCAGGACGCGCGCGGCGGGGAACGCGCCGATGAGCTCCCGCTCCGCGCGCTGCGTGCCCGGGCCGGCGAAGCGCAGCAGCGCCGCGTGGCACGCCGGGCACGCCTCGGGCGCCGGCTCGCGATGGTCGCAGTAATGGCAGCGAAGCACGCGCGCGGCGCGCGGCTCTGGAGACTCGACGTGCAGCGTGAGCGCGATGTCGCAACGCGGACATTCGAGCGTGTGGCCGCAGCCGCGACACTGCACGTGGTGCGAGTGCCCGCGGCGATTGAGCCACAGGAGCACCTGCTCCCGCCGCTCGAGCCGCTCGGCGATCGCGGCGCGGACCGGCAGCGACAGCACGCCCGGACCGCTCCCTTCGCGACGCAGGTCGACCACGCGCACGACGGGCATGGGCCGCCGATCGACGCGGGCGGGGAGCACGAGCCGGCGGTACTTGCCGCGCGCCGCGTTGGCCTGGGTCTCGAGGCTCGGCGTCGCCGAGCCGAGCACGACCGGGACGCCCAGCATTTGCGCGCGCCGCACGGCCACGTCGCGGCCATGGTATCGAAGCTGCTCGCTCTGCTTGTAGGCCGGCTCGTGCTCCTCGTCGACGACGATGAGCTTCAGGTTCGGGAGCGGCGCGAACACGGCGCTGCGGGCACCCACCACGACATCCAACGCCCCGCGTCGCGCGAGCTCCCAGTTCCGCCGGCGCGTGCCGAGCGGGAGATAGCTGTGAAGCGCCGCCACACGGCCGCCGAAGCGCTTGCCGAAAACCGCCAGCACCTGCGAGCCGAGCGCCACCTCGGGTACGAGGATGAGCGCCTGCCCGCCGGCCTCGCGCGCGGCGCGCGCGGCGCGCAGGTAGACCTCGGTCTTGCCGCTCGCGGTGACGCCATGCAGGAGAAACGGCTGGAAGCCGCCCGCGGCGACCGCGGCGTCGACGGCCGCGACCGCGTCGCGCTGCGCGGGGGTGAGCGTGATGCGCTCGGGGATCGGCATGCGCAGCACGGCGTCCTCGCTCGCGTGCCGCCGGCCGAGCGAGCGCGCGAGCCCTTCGTTTCCGCCCGGAAGCGCCGCCGCGATCACCTCGCCCGGCGGGGCGAGGTAGTAGTCGGCGACCCATTTGGCGAGCTCGAGCAAGTGAGGCGTGAGAAGCGGCGCGCCGGTGATCTTGCCGAGATCGCGCACGTTCTCGAGCGGCGTGCTGGCGATGCGCGCGACCAGGACGCCGCGCGCGACGCGGCCGCGGAACGGCACCTCGACGGGCGCGCCGGGAACCGCGGCGACGTCAAGGGGCTCGGGAACGCGATAGGTGAAGAGCTGCCGCACGGGGACGGGCAGTGCGACGAGTGCGTAGGACATGGTGGGCTCGGCTCGGGGCGGTGCGATCGTCGGGGGGATCGTGCGGTGGGCGCGGTGACTGGGGCGCAGCATCCGGGCGGCTCGTGCACCATGCGGCGTTGCCCGCACCGTGGTCAATACTGGTGGCAAAACCCTGCGAACGGCGCATGGAATTGCGGCCGACTTCGTAGGCAGACCTCGATGCGCCACGCGCACGCCGGAGAGAATGAAGCCTTGCCCCGAACGACTCGCAATTGTCGCCGACAAGCAAGAACCTGACAACGATTTGAATTGACGACCCCTGCGATGCGCGCGCGCGGCGATCGACATCCGCTCCCGAGTTGCGCGCGAGGCGCGCGTGTATCCGCTTGGGTGGGCGTTCGGGACGCGGGCTTCGGAAATTGTCGTCGCGCACGGGATCGCGCGGCGTGCGCGCACCCATGGCGGCCCGAAACGCGCATGAGAGACTCCTACGTGCCCCCGCGACTGGAACCATAGAACGCGGAGATCCCATGAATACGACCCGTCTCTCGCACCTCTCCAACAACCGCCTGTTGCAGGCCACCGCCGCCATCGTCCGCCAGGGACACACCCAGACCGCAGCGCTCGTCACACATCTCGCCGAAGTACAACGGCGGCGCGCCTACCGGGAAGCCGGTTACGGCTCGATGTACAAGTACTGCCTGCACGAGCTGCATCTGTCCGAGCACTCGGCCTACAAGCACGTGTGGGCGGTGCGACTCGCGCGGCGCTATCCGGAGGTGCTCGACGCCATCGCCAGCGGCCGGGTGCACCTGGCCGGGCTGCGCGAGTTGGGTCGATACATGACGTCCGACAACGCCACCGACTTGCTGGCGGCGGCCACGCATCAGACACGAGCCGAGATCATGCTCATGCTCGCGAACCGGTTCCCGCGCCCCGACGTCCCGACCGTCGTCGTGCGGCTGGCCCCGGCGGCGACATCCACCCATGAGGCGACGGGTGACTTGGATCGATCCCCAGGCACTCCGACCGCCGTGGCGACTCCAGCTGCATCCGACCCAAAACTCGCCCCGGGGCGAGTTGTCCCATCGCCGCACGCCGGAATCGCGAGACCGTTGGAACCAGTTTCAACTCACCTCGATCAGGTACCGCCCTGCCTTACGCCAACGTCCCCCGGTCGGTTTGGCCTGCAGGTCGCTCTCGACCAACGGAGCCACGACCTGCTGAGATGCGCACAGGAGCTGTTGGGGCAGGGCTCGCCGGCCGCCGAGATCCCCCGCGTGCTCGAGCGGGCCCTGGAGGATCTCGTGCACACGCTCAAGTACCAAAAGTTCGCGGCGACCGATTCGCCGCGCGCCCGCCGCAGCGCCGGAGCGGCCCGGTACATCCCCGCCGATTTGAGACGCCGGGTGGCCGAGCGCGACGGCTACCAGTGCGCGTTCGTGAGCGCCACGGGGCATCGTTGTGACGAGCGCTCAGACTTGGAATTTGATCACGTGCAGCCGGTGGCCCGCGGCGGCCGCACGACCGTGGAGAACCTGCGGCTCCTGTGCCCGGCGCACAATCAATACGAGGCCGAGCGCGTGTTTGGCGACGGCTTCATGTGCGGCAAGCGCGAGGCCGCGGGACATGCGGCCACTTGCGTGCGCGAGCGCTCGCCGGACTATGCCCCGGCAAGCACGAGCGGCGCACCGGAGGGCACGAGCGGCCCTCGGGCTCTGCGCCGGCGAGCGGGCGCTGCGCGGGCACTGCGTCGCATCACGCCCAGCCCTCGAAAGCGCGAAAGCCCACGCCTCTTGGCGGCGCGGGCCTCGTGCGTCCAGACCTCGGACCTGGCAAACACTCAGGCCGGCATGCTCTGCGGCTAGGCCTGCATCCTCTGCTGCGAAGTGCCGTGGCCGAGAATGGCGTTGATGCGCTCGACCAGCTTGCGAGGGCTGAACGGCTTGGTGATGTAGTCGTCCGCACCCACCTCGAAGCCGACCTTCTGGTCCACGTTGCGACCCTTGGCCGACAGGAGGATGACCGGCACGTCCTTGGTCTCCGCATCGGCCTTGAGGCGCTTGCACGTCTCGTAGCCGTCGAGCTTCGGCATCATGATGTCGAGCACGATGAGGTCGGGCTTCTCGGTGCGCGCCTTCTCCAGCGCCTGCTCACCGTCGAGTGCCGTGACGACATCGTAGCCTTCCATGCCGAGGCTGAAATCCAGGATATGGACGATGTAGATCTCGTCGTCCACCACCAGGATCCTGCCCTTCGCCATGCCGCTCACCTCCTTGCGACTTCGCCGTCCGTGCACCGCTCCGCGCGGCGACGGTCCAAAGGCCTTCCGTGTGTCTATCGGCTCTCCCCCACCCCGGCTTGAGTCTTTCGGTGGAGCGGGCCCCCGGGGGTTCCCCGGCCGGCCTAGGCTGCCGCCCGGCCGTCCTCCTCCCCCTTCTCGAGCATTCTCACGAATGCCTCGACTACCTCACCGTCGAACTGCTTGCCGGATTCCCGCCGGAGCTCGCCCACCGCCTGGTCGGGCGGCAGCGCGGGGCGCCACGGGCGCGCGGTGGTCATGCTCTCCCACGCGTCCACGACGGCGAGGATGCGGCTGCCCATGGGGATGTGGTCGCCCTGGAGTCCCTGCGGGTAGCCGGCGCCGTCCCAGCGCTCGTGGTGGCTCAGGATCAGCTCGCGCACGAGCCCCAGGTACTCGAGCGGGCGGAGGATCTCGACGCTCACCTCCGGGTGCGCGCGCATGGCGCGGCGCTGCTGCTCGTCCAGGTGATTCGGGTGCGCGGTCTCGGGTCCGAACCGCACCATGCCCAGGTCATGAATGCTCGCCACGTAGCCGATGACGTCGACCTCGGCCGGGTTCAGGTTCAACCGGCGCGCGAGCGCGCGGGAGCGCTTGACGTAGCGACGGCCACCGAGCGCGAACTCGCGCTTCAACTGCGTCATCGCGCGCACCGCGGCGAGCGCGTCGTCCACGACGCGTTCGCTGTCGGGGTAGGCGCAGGCGCGCTCCACGGCGCTGCCGACGCGCTCGGTGAACATCACGAGGAGTGCCAAATCGTCCTCGTCGAACGGCTCGCCGCTCTGCTTGTTGTTCGCGTTCACCACGCCGATCACCTCGCCCTCGACGCGGAGCGGCACCGAGAGGAGCGACTTGGTGTTGTACTGCGGATGGTTCAAGCGGCGGAAGCGGCGGTCCGTCTCGATGTCCTGCACGAGGATCGGGTGCCCCCACGCGGCGACCGCGCCGGCGACGCCGCTCCGCATCGAGGTGCGACGGCCCTTGACGATGCCCTCGTGTCCCGTGCTCGCGGCGACGAACAGGTCGCCCCGGTCGGGATCCACGAGCACGAGCGAAACGAGCGAGGTCTCGAGCGTCACGCCCACCATTTCCACGATGGCGTCGAACAGCGGCTGCAGGTCGGGCCGGCCGAGCGCCTGGCGCGCCACGCGGCGCGCGCGCGCGGACGCGGTCTGGCGAACGGGCGCGGTGAAGCAGAACGAGGGCCCGGGCGCCTTGCCGCCGACCATGGCGGGCTGCTGCTCGACCCACAGGCGGCCGGCGTGGAGCTCGACGATGCCGCGCGCGATGGCGAGCCCGAGCCGGGTGGCGCCCGGGCCGCGGGTGGATGCCGCCGAGCCGGGTGGGGCGTCACGGCGGGCGCGGTGGAAGTGTTCGAACACGCTGGCCAGATCCTCGTCGGGGAGCGGCGGACCCTCGTCCGAGACGATGCACGTCCAGTCGTCGCTGCGGCCGCTCAACGTCAGCCGCACCGTGCCGCCTTCCGGCGAGAATTCGATGGCGTTGCAAACCAGATTCTCGATGCCGCGGCGCAGCAGCTCGGCGTCGACCTCGACGCGGGTTTCGTCCGCGGCGAGCGCGATCGTGACCCCGCGGGTGCGCGCCGCGACGGTCAGCTTGTCCGCGACGGCGGTGCCGAGCTCGCGGAGCGTGACCGCGCTCAGGCGCAGCGTGCACTCGCCGCCCTCGATTCGCGACAGGTCGTTGACGTCGCCGAGAAGCGACGCCATGCGATCGCACTCCTCGTTGATCACGCCCAGGAAGCGGGTGCGCGTGGCGCGGGCATGCTCCCCCACGCTCTCGAGCGATTCGCTGTAGGCCTTGACGGACGCGAGCGGGCTCCGGAGCTCGGTGGCCACCAGATTCAGCAGGCCCGACGAGAAGTCCTGCGACGTCGCGAGCCGGCGCTCGAGACCGGTGACCTGCGCGCGCTCGTCCTCGAGCGCTCGGCGGAGATGGGTCCGCTCGAGCGCGAGCGCCAGCGCGTCGCCCATGGTCTGGAGGAGCAGCCGCTCCTGGGGGCTGAACGCGTGGACCACGCTGAACCCCACGAGCAGGAAGCCGAACGCGGTGCTGCCCGCGACGAGAGGCAGCGTGGCGAGCGACACGGGCGGCTCCCGCCAGAGGAGCGTCTCGCACGGCGTCTCGCTGTCGAACGTCTCGTCGAAACGGGCGCGGTCGTTGCGCATCACCCATTCCACCGGGCCGCCGTGCTCGGCCAGATACGGCGTCTCGACGCCCGATTCCTCGTACACGAACAGCGCGCCGCTCCGCCGGTCGACGCGCAGCAGGCAGGCGTGCTCGGCGCCGAGCGCCTCGCGCAGGTGAAACTTCGCGAGGTCCCACGACACCGCGAGCTCGCTCGTGGCCCGCAGCGCCAGGACGGCCTCGGCGAGGAGCGTCAGCGTCTCGCGCGGCATCTCGGAGCGGGTCGGATCCGGGGTGGCTTCCATGCGGGGCTCAGGCGACTTTCTGCTGCGTGCCGGGTGGCGGGTCGTTGCGGCGGCGGCGCTCGCCGACCATGACGCTGCCGGGGATGCCCTTCCCGTGGGCTTTGAGTTCCTGCGCGATGTCGATCAGCTGCGCGAGGTGCGTCACCGGCACGCGGTCCGTGCTCACGAGCGCGATGGTGAGGCTCATGAGCGGGAACTGCTCCACCACGTGGCGCCGGTTCAGGACCTGCACGTGCCCGCGCTCGCGGTCCTCCGGGTCGTAGAGGTCCGCCGCGGCGGTGTTGAACCACGCCAGGATCTCCTCGCCCAGCGGCTCGGCCGCCTCGCACGGACACAGCACCACGAAGTCATCGCCCCCGATGTGGCCCACGAACCCGTCGCGCCCGCTCACGCGGTAGACGGATTCGGTGAGGATCCGGGCGAGCAACTGGATGGCTTCGTCCCCGCGGCCGTAGCCGTAGTAGTCGTTGAATGCTTTGAAATGGTCGACGTCGATCTGGAGCAGCGCGAACGGCAGCTCCTCGGTCAGCCGGCGGCGGATCTCGGCGTTGATCGAGTGGTTGCCGGGGAGCCCGGTGAGCGGGCTCGCGGAGCGCTGCTGGCGACTCCACTCGAGCGTGTTGCGCACGCGCTGGAGCAGCTCGTTCGAATCGAACGGCTTGGTGACGTAGTCGTTCGCGCCCTCGGCGAGCCCTGCGAGCTTGTCGTCCCTGCCGGCGCGCGCGGTGACCATGATCACCGGGATATGGCGCGTGGTGAACGAGGCGCGGAGCCGGTTGCAGACCTCGACGCCGTCCATCCGCGGCATCATGACGTCCAGGACGATCAGGTCGGGCACCTGGTCCTGCGCCATGCTGACGGCCTCGGCGCCGTCGCACGCCTCGAGCACCGTGAAGCCCTCCAGCTCGAGCCGCGTGCGGAGCACGAGCCGGATATCCGGCTCGTCGTCAGCGATCAGGATCCGCTCTTTCGCCACTCCACACTCCTGCTTCCCTGCGCCCACATCACACGGGGACACGCGATCGAACCCGCGCCCCGGAGGGACGCCGGCGATCGTGCCTGGACGCGAGCGGTATCGGCTTGAGGGGCCTTGGGCTTGTGGGATTTCGGCTCCCAGCGGCCCGAGGGCGGTGCGCGGAAGATTGCAGTTGCCGATCCGGGGGCCGGTAAGTGCTTGTCCCAGCGTGGCCGGAGCGACGTCGAGCCCGCTGTTCACGGCCGATCCGCAATCTTCCGAGCACCTACACGGGGACGCCGAGCAGGCCGGAGGCCTCGAGCGATGAGGCGGCGTCCAGCTCGTCGCCGGCGTGCTCGCCGCGCGCCAGCCGCCGGGCTCCCACCCATGCCACCATCGCGGCGTTGTCCGCGCAGAGCCGGGGCGACGGGATCCGGAGCGTCACCCGGCGGGCCTCGCAGACAGCATGCAACTCGCTGCGCAGACTCGAATTACACGCCACCCCTCCGCCCAGGCTCAAGGCCCGGGCACGGGTGGTCTCCAGCGCCCGGACGCACTTGGCGACCAATGTCTCCACCACGGCGGCCTGGAACGAGGCGGCGACGTCCCGGACGAGCGACTCCGGGTACGGCGGCTCGCCGTGCGGACCGAGCACGTTCGTCACCGCGGTCTTGAGCCCCGAGAACGAAAACTCGAGGCCGGGCCGGTCGAGCATCGGCCGCGGAAGCGGGAACGCGTCCTTGCGGCCCTCGGCCGCCAGCCGGTCGATCGCCGGCCCGCCGGGGAAGCCGAGACCCAGGCGCTTCGCCACCTTGTCGTAGGCCTCGCCCGCGGCGTCGTCGAGCGTGGCGCCGAGCCAGCGGTAGTCGCCGAGGCCCCGCACCTCGACCAGCTCGGTGTGTCCGCCCGAGACGATGAGCGCCACCGCCGGCCACGGGCTGTCGCCGTGCTCCAGCGACGCCGAGTGGAGGTGGGCCTCGATGTGGTTCACGCCCACGAGCGGCAGCCCGAGCGCCGCCGCGTATGCCTTGGCGAACGCGATGCCGACGACCAGCGAGCCCACGAGGCCGGGGGCGTGCGTGACCGCGATGCCGGTGAGCTCGCCCGCTCCGACGTCGGCCTCGGCGAGCGCGCGCGTGACCATCGGCGGCAGCAGCTCGAGGTGGGCGCGCGAGGCCAGCTCGGGCACGACGCCGCCGTAGAGGCGGTGGATGTCCTGGGCGGCGATCAGGTGCGAGCGGAGCCGGGTGCCGCCCTCGAGCACGGCCACCGACGTGTCGTCGCACGAGGTTTCGATGGCCAGCACGAGCGCGCCCGCCCCGGCCACGCTCGCGTGCTCGCCCGCGCCGGCGGCCGGGCTCACGCGCCCTCCGGCGCGAGCGCCTCGTCGAGCCACGCCATGTACTTGGGCGCCCCGGCCGCGATCCGGACCGCAACGCACTCGGGCGTCTCGTAAGGGTGCAGGTCGTGCAGGCGCGAGAGGAGCGCGGTCCAGTCCTGCTTGCGCGTCTTCATGAGCACGACCACCTCGCCCTGGTCCTGGACGCCCTCCTTCCACCGATAGATCGAGCGGGCCCCGGGCAGCAGGTTGGCGCAGGCGATCAGGCGCTCGTCGACCAGCACGCGCGCGACGCGCGCGGCGTCGGTTTCGTTGGCGAACGTCGTGAACACGATGAGGGCTTCGGTCATGGGATATCGCTCGCTGCGCGTTGCGTCACATACCGCTCGCTGCGCTCGCTGCCCGATGCGTTCGGGCGGATGGGTTCGGAGACTTTGTTCGGCTCGCTGCGCTCGCTGCCCGATGCGTTCGGGCGGATGGGTTCGGGAGGGATTCGCTCGGGTCGCGGCATGGGCCGACGCTCCAGAGCGAGAGGCACGGGAATGGCGTGCGAGTGTAGCATCGCGGCGCATGCGTGACCCCCGCCGGCCGAGCCGGCTTTCCGCCGCCATGGGCCTGGCGCTGACGCTGCTTGCGGCGCCGCACGCCGGCGCGCTCGAGCTGCGCTCGCGCCTGCCCCCGATCGTGTTCGTCACGCGCGCGCCGGCCACCGGGGCGGATGCGGGGCAGGTGCCGGGGTTGGGGCCGCACGGCACGTTCGTGCGCGGCCAGGGCACCCTGCTCGAGCGCGAGCCGGACGGCCACGTGCGCGCGCTCGTCGCGCGCGATCGGTTCCGCGACGTGGCCGATCCCGCCGTGTCGCCCGACGGCGCCCGCGTCGCGTTCTCCGGGCTCGAGGCCCCGGACGGGCGGTGGCGGATCTGGGTCGTCGACCGCGCCGGAGGCGAGCCGCTTTGCATGACCTGCGGCGGTGACTCCTCGCAGGCGAGCGGCGACGATGCCGACCCGTGCTGGTGGGGCGACCGAGGCGACACGCTCGTGTTCGCGAGCACGCGCGAGGGTGGCCGCGCGCTCTACGACCGAACGCCCGTCACCCAGCTCTGGCTCGTCGCGCGCCCCGGACAGCTCTCCCGGTTGACGCACGAGCCGAACGGGGCGCTGGATCCGTGCGTGGACACCCGCGCGCACCGCCTGGTGTTCGCGCGCTGGTGGTTCAATCCGTGGGTGAGTGCGCGCACGCACGGTTTGACGCGCGATCCTGCCGCGGCGCTCACGCCCGACAGCGTGAACGTGTGGCAGGTGGTTTCGGCCGCGCTCGTGCGCGACCCGCACCTCGCTCCCGCGCTCGTCGGCGTGCGGCTCGCGGCGGGTGGCGTGGTGCCGCGGCGGCGCGGGATGGGGGTCCAGCCGGCGCCGCTCCCGCGGGGTGGTCTCCTCGCGGTGAGCGCGCGCAACACCGGGCTCGCGCCGCGGCCGGGAAAGCTCTCGCTCCAGCGCTACGGCGCCCCGCCCTCCGCCGGCGAGCGCCTCGCCGGGGCCGCGATCGGAGACGACACGGGCGACCCGTACACCGAGAACGCGAACCTCGCCGCCCCCGCCGCGTGCGCGCCCGCCGTGCTCCCCGATGGCCGCGTGCTGTGCGCGCTCGACCCCGGCGGACGCGGCGACTTCGGGCTCTGGCTCCTGAGCGCCGATGGCACGGCACGCGCGCCGCTCTACGACGAACCCGGCGCGCTCGCCCTGGACCCGGCCGTCGTCCCGGCTGCCCCGGCCGAAGCTCGCGCTCGGGCGAGCGCGCCCGCGGCCCGTCGCGCCGCGGAGGGTCACACCGCTGCGCCCGTGGACACCACGCGGACGTTCCGCTACCTCGACACCGACGTCTTCGGCGGCGATGGCGCTCCCGCACGCCGGCCGGCGCACCTTCGTGTCTACCATCTCGTGAGCGCCGACTCGGTCGAGGAGCTTCGAGATGTCGCCGTTCCGTCGAGCGGCCGTGTGGAGCTCCACCTCCCCGCCGACACGCCGCTCTTCGAGCAGCTCACGGACGGGACGGGTCGCGCGCTCATGTCCGCGCACGGCCCCGCCCAGGTCCGCGGCTTCAACATGGGCGCCGCGGGCACGGTCGCCCGCTGCACCGGCTGCCACCTCGGGCACAGCACGCGCACAGATTAGGCTGGGTTCGAAAACTCACCGCGTGCCCGTTGGGGGCGGCGCGGTTTCGTGCGATGATCCCGGCCATCCTCCGGCTCCTTTACCGCCTGCGAAGGTCGACCCTTGCGACTGGCCGCGTGCATCGCCGCGCTCCTGATGCTTCTCGCCCGACCCGACCCGGCCCGGGGCGGCTCGGTCACCGGCACGTTCGTCGAGGCGGGCGGCAAGGCTCCGCTCGCGGGTGTCGAGGTCGTGCTCCGGAGCGCCGCCGATTCCACGGTCGTGGCCCACACGTCGACCGGTGGCGACGGGCATTTCCGGGTCGATAGCCTGCGGTTCGGCCGGTATCTGCTGCGCGCCTCGCTGATCGGCTACACGCCCTTACTCCGCACGGACCTCACGCTCGCGGAAGGCGCAGCGGTGCTCGATCTCGGAACGCAGATCCTGCGCGTCTCCCCGATCGCCCTCCCGGGCGTGGAGACCCGCACCGCGCGGGCCACCGCGATCATCGGCAGTGACCGGAATACCTACCTCACGAAGGACATGCCGATGGCCACGTCCGGCACGGCGACCGACATCCTGCGCGCGGTGCCCGAGCTGGAGGTGGACATCAACGACCGGGTCAGCCTGCGGGGCAGCACGAGCGTGAACATCCAGTTCAACGGCCGCACGGCTCCGATCAAGGGCGACGCCCTCACGAGCTACCTGCGCCAGATGCCGGCCAGCCGGATCGAGCGCGTCGAGGTGATCGCCAACCCGTCGGCCAAGTTCGATCCCGAGGGCATGGCGGGCATCGTGAACATCGTCTTCAAGGACAATCTGGGACTCGGCCTGAGCGGCAGCGTCAACGCGACGACGAGCCCGCGTTACAGCGGCCCGAGTGCGCGCGTGGCGTGGCAGCAGGGGCCGCTCACGCTGTTCGGCGGGGTTTCGGGGACCTTGTACCACTACTCGTATCAGTCCAGCACGAATCGGCAGGGCCTGCTGACGTCGCCGCCGAGTTCGCTCCTCTGGGAGGTGAACAACCAGTACAAGGGCCGCTACGGCGCGGCGGACGCCTCCGCGGACTACGCCATCGACAAGCGCTCCACGCTCTACGCGACGGTGAACGCCAACCAAAGCGGGTACGACCCGAACACCCTCACGCACGCCTCCCTCTCCGACTCCACCCGGGCCCTGGTCAGCCGCTACGACCGCACCGACGTAGGCGATTCGGACAACCAGACGCCGTCCGTCACGCTCGGCTTCCAGCACGTGGTCCAGGCGGGCAAGGACGAGCGCTCGATCGAGGTCATCCAGAGCGGCACCGACGGCGGCAATCGCACCGACGGTTTCGTGAGGACGTTCGTGCCCGCCGGCACCACCGACCAGACCCTGGTGCAGACGAGCTCCAACGGCTACCACGAGCGCTCGGTGCAGGTCGACGACACGCATCCGTGGGCGAAGAGCGGCAAGCTCGAGCTGGGGTACCGCGCCGCGCGGCGCGTCTCCACGAACTCGAGCGAGCTCGAGTTCTTCGCGGGCGGCGGCCCGGTGGCGACCCCCCTGACCGGGATCAGCGACTACGAACACCGCGAGGCGTTCCAGTCGGGCTACGTCACCCTGGGGACCACGCTGGGGCATCTGTCGCTCCAGGGAGGGGCCCGGGGCGAGCTCGCACGCACGCAGTTCGACGTGCGCTCGAGCGGGCATCACTTCGACAACGACTACCGCAGCCTGTTTCCCAGCGCGAACGTGGCCTGGGACTTCGGGAAGGGCCGGAACGTGCGCGCGACCTACTCGAAGCGCATCGAGCGGCCGTCGCCGTACTACCTCGACCCCGACGTGCGCTCGAGCGACTCGCTCAATCGTTTCGTGGGCAATCCGCACCTCGCGCCCCGCTACACGCACTCCTGGAGCGTGGACGCGAGCTGGACGGGGTCGCGTGGCTCGCTGCGACTGTCGCCCTACCTGCGCGAGACGGTGGACAACTGGGACGTGGTCACCCGGGTGGATGCCGCGGGAGCGGCGGTTTCCACCTATCTCAACGCATCGTCGATCCGCTACTACGGAGCGAGCGTGACGGGGTCCCTGCGGCAGACGGCACGCGTGGGCGGCACGCTCAGCCTGGGCGTGTCCCAGGAGCACCACGACGCGGGCAATCTCTCGAGCCAGTACCGCCGCAACGTGACGGGCTGGTCGGCGAACGGCAACGTGACCTACAAGGCCACGAAGGCGCTCGACCTGCAGGGCTACCTCCGGTACGCCCCCGCGCGCGCGCTCGCCCAGGGGCGCGCGTCGTCGTACACGGCGCTGAGTCTGAGCTCGCGCCTCAAGGTGCGGGAGAACGCGTTCGTGAGCCTTTCGTTCAACGACCCCTTCAACATGGCGAAGTACTCCTCCTCGACCGGCGACGCGACCTACGCCCAGACGACCACAAGCCACAACCGGATCCGGAGCGCGTCCGCCACGCTCTCGTGGACGTGGGGCAAGCCGCCCGAGGAGAAGAGGCGGCGGCAGACGGTGGAGCAACCGCCGCAGGACGCCCCCGCGCCCGGGCGGTGAGCGTGGCGGCCGGTGCGGATCACCGCGTCACGACCGCGTACGCGATCCAGCTGTCCTCGTTGTCGAGCACGGTGCGCTTGTAGAGCGTCCCGTTCCCGCGCTTCTCGCGGGCGTCCCAGCCCTCGCTCCAGACCTCGAAGTCGCGGAACCCCGCCTCGAGCACCGCGTCGCGCAGTTCCGGAATCGTGACCATGCGCCAGTCGTAGGTGAACGCGCGCGTGAGCTTGCGGCCGTCGCGCAGCTCGAAGTGGATGTGCGCGACGAGCCGCCGGTCCACCGGGTTGTAGCTCGCGTGCTCCCACACGTACGTGAACCCGGGCAGCCGCTCGCCGTCCGGCCCGTTCTCCGCCCGCTTGCGCGTGCGCTCGACGAGCGCGCGCTCGGCGCGCGAGCCGCCGAAGAGGTTGAGCACGAGCACGCCGCCGGGCACGAGCCCCGCGCGCGCCGCACGGAGGTAGCGCAACAGGTCCGCACGCTCGTGGAACACCCACCACGAGAAGTTGAGCGCGCAGGCCACGTCGACCGCCGGCCGGTGGGGCCGGCGCACGTCGCCGCGCACGAGGTGCACGCGGGCCGCCGCCTCGCGCACGTATTTCAACCGATGCGCGCGCGCCCAGGCGAGCGGCTCCGGGTCCAGGTCCACCCCCCAGGCCTCGCGGTCGCGGCCGCGGAGCACCCACCCCGTCGCGAGCGCCGCGGTGCTGCAGAAGTCCTCGCGGAAGCGCCGCGGGCTGCGGCCCGGGTGGCGGTAGCGCCACACGCGCTCGAGGAAGTCGAGGTCCCAGTCCACGCCCTGCACCGCGACCTCGTAGAGCGCGTGGCGATCCGGGCGTGGCCGGGGGCGTGGAACCGGGGGACGGCGGCGGGGTTTCGTCATCGCTCGGTCCTTGAGTAGGATGCGCGCCCGTGCGCGGCGGGCGCATGCGATCCGCGCCGGTCCCGCGCGGCTTTCGCGCGGGTCGCGCATGTTCGCGTCTCGCGCGCGGACGCGTCAACCGAACCATCGCGCCGTGCTCTCCTCGCCATCCCGCCGCAGGCCGCCCCGGACCCGGAGGCCCCACCGCCATGCCGAAGCGCCCCTCCCGTCGCTGGGCCTCGCTCGGCGACGAGCGCCTGCTCGACCTGCGGTTCAAGGACCTGGACGCCGCGGTCGAGGGCAGCACGCTCGAGCCGCTCGTGCACCAGGTCTGGGCCGAGCTCGAGCAGCGCGGGTTGAAGCTCCGGCCGCACGTGTGGGTGAGCACCGAGTGGTTCTCGCCCGACGGCGTGCCCGGGATCGCCGTGCCGTTCTACCTCGTCCACCCGCGGCTCTTGAAGCTCGAGCGTTCCATGATGATCGAGGCCGAGGGCAGCTCGCGCGAGGAGTGCCTCATGATCCTCCGCCACGAGGCCGGCCATGCGGTGCAGCACGCATGGCGGCTCCAGCGGCGCGACGGCTGGCGGCGCACGTTCGGTGACCCGTCCCGCCCGTACCCGACGATCTACCGTCCCAACCCCGCGAGCCAGCGGCACGTCCAGCACCTGCGCCAGTACTACGCGCAGGCGCACCCGCACGAGGACTTCGCCGAGACGTTCGCGGTCTGGCTCGCGCCCCGCTCGCAGTGGCGGCGGCGCTACGCCGGCTGGGGTGCCCTGAAGAAGCTCGAGTACGTGGACGAGCTCATGCGCGAGCTGCGCGGCACCACGCCGCCCGTGCGCTCGCGGCGGCGCGTCGAGCCGCTCTCGCAGGTCAAGCACACGCTGCGCGAGCACTACGCGGCCAAGCAGGCGCACCACGCGAGCGACCGACCCACGATCCCCGACCGCGAGCTGCAGAGGCTCTTCGCCGCCGAGCCCGGCCACCGCGGCGAGCCGGCGACGGCGTTCATCCGCCGCCACCGGGCCGAGCTGCGGCGCACGGTCGCGCGCTTCACGGGCGAGTCGCAGTTCACGCTCGAGCACGTGCTCGAGGACGTGTCGTCCCGCTGCCGCGCGCTCGAGCTGCGCGCGGCCCGCGACGACCGCCGGCTGCGCGTCGACTTCGCGCTCCTCCTCACCGTGCGCACCGTGCACTTCCATTACTCCCGCCGGAACTGGGTGGCGCTGTGAAGAAACCGCTCCGCATCCTCGTGCTCATGCACCCGAGCCTCGTGCCGCCCGACACGCTGAAGGGCCAGCCGCCCGAGGAGGTGCACCGCTGGAAGACCGAGTTCGGCGTCGTGAGCACGCTGCGGAAGATCGGCCACGAGGTGCGCGCGCTCGGCGTGCAGGACGAGCTGAACCCCATCCGCGTGGCCGCCGAGGAGTGGAAGCCCGACGTGGTGTTCAACCTGCTCGAGGAGTTTTACGGCCTTTCGGACTTCGATTCGCACGTCGTGAGCTACCTGGAGCTCCTCAAGCTCCCCTACACGGGCTGCAACCCGCGCGGGCTCGTGCTCGCGCGCAGCAAGGCGATCACGAAGAAGATCGCCGCCTACCACCGCGTGCGCGTGCCGGCGTTCGTGGTCGTGGCGCGCGGGCGGAAACCGATCCGCCCGAAGAGCCTGCGCTTTCCGCTGTTCGTGAAGAGCGCGAGCGAGGAGTCCTCGCTCGGGATCTCGCAGGCGAGCCTCGTGGACTCCGACGAGCGGCTCGCCGAGCGCGTGCGCTTCGTGCACGAGTCGGTCGGTACAGAGGCGCTGGTCGAGGAGTACATCGAGGGCCGCGAGCTCTACGTGGCGGCGATCGGCAACGAGCGCATCCGCACGCTCCCCGTGTGGGAGCTGGACTTCGGCAAGCTCGCCGAGACCGGGGAGCCGATCGCCACCGAGCGCGTGAAGCACAGCCTCGAGTACCAGAAGAAGCACGAGATCGACGCGCACCGCGCCGAGAACCTCGACGCCGGCGTGGCGCGCGCCCTCGAACGGACGACGCGGCGCGTCTACCGCATGCTGGAGCTCGACGGCTACGCCCGCGTGGACTACCGGCTCACCGCCAAGAACGAGATCTACCTGCTCGAGGCGAACCCGAACCCGGAGATCGCCGAAAAGGAGGAGTTCGCGAGCGCCGCACTCGCGGCGGGGATCTCGTACCGCCAGCTCCTCCAGCGCGTCGTGTCGCTGGCGCTGGCTCGGCCGGTGCGGCCGGAGTAGCGCCGCCGGCGCGGCCCGCGGGCGGCCC
>DATDEX010000138.1:0-6767 GCA_036522895.1 Candidatus Eiseniibacteriota bacterium
CTGCATGGCGGCGCCGCCCGCCACGAAGCAGGCGCCGCCGCCGCCCCGGACCGAGCTTCCCCCCGCGCCGGTGCGCCCGCCGCGGCTCGAGGACTTCATCGCGGAGTCCGGCTCGACCTCGCCGTTCATGCTGCACGCCGATCTCTGGCGGGGTCTCGATCAGCGGGCCAAGCTCGACACCATCGTGTTCGTGCTCGACAACGGCGCGCGTTGCTGCAAGGTCTTGAACCGGGACAGCACGTGGGCCGTGGACTACACGTGGGTCTACCCGCACGGCCTGCTGCCGCCGCGCTGGTACGACGCGAGGAGCCTCATCCAGACCGGCGACTCGCTGCATCTCGCCGACGATGCCGACGTGAAGCTGACGTTCGGCACGCTGCGCACGGCCGTGCACGCGGGATCGCTCCGCCAGGCGACCTCCGAGGCCTACCGGCTCTGGCCGGTCGAGATGCCGCCGGAGCTCCGCGGACGGTTGAAGCTCAAGCTCGAGCGGGCGCAGAAGGCGCTCGCCGGAAAGAGCGACGCCGACTCCGGGGGTGCTAAGCACTAACGCCGGGCGCGCACGTTCCGGGTGCGCCGCCGTCGCCGGGGCCGGCTGTTCCTCCGCGGCCAGTGGAGACGGCGCCCCCTGCCCCTGGCGGTGCACCCGTCCCGCCTGCTCGCCGGTTCGTGACCCGTCAAGCCGTTGCGCGGCATTCGTCTTTCGCGGGCGCCCGCCGCGGGCACGCGGCCTGCTCCTTTCCACCCGCGTAGACGTTCCCCCCGACGCTCCCAACTGCAGAAGAGCGGACCTCGCGTCCGCGACAGGAGGATTCACCCATGAGGATGCTCCGCACGCTGCTCGTCGTGGCGGCACTCGCCGCCCTCACCGCCGCCACCGCCCAGGCCGGCACGTACACTCCCCGGGTCGATCGCCGCGAGGCGCGGCAGCAGGCGCGCATTCGCCAGGGCGTGCGGAGCGGCGAGCTCACGCCGCGCGAGGCCGCGCGGCTCCGCATGGGCGAGCGGCACATCCGGCGCATGGAGCGCCGCGACAAGGCCGACGGCGTAGTGACGCCGCAGGAGCGCCGGCAGTTGAATCGCGCGGAGAACCGGGAGAGCCGGCGCATCGCGCACCTGAAGCACAATCGCCGCGCGATCTGAAGGCGAACGTGCCTGACGGCGCGACGTGGAGCAGACGGTCGTGAGGCTCGTTCGCGTGCGGTGAGCGGGAGCGACGGCCGGTCGCGGGCATCGGGGCCAGAGCCGAGCGGAGCAGCGGTCTCGATGCGGATGGTAGCTTGGACCGCATGAGCGCCATCCCGCCCCCCGTCGCCGGCACGCTGCGCGCGCTCACGGACGCACTTCGCGAGCTCCTGGCGGCGAGCCTCGTGGGCGTGTATCTCCACGGCTCGCTCACCCAGCGCGCGTTCGACCCCGCGAGCAGCGACGTGGATTGCGTCGTCGTCGTGCGGCGCGACCTCACGGACGCGCGCTTCAGGAAGCTGCGGACGTGGCTCGCGAGGGCCGGGCGTTCGGATCCGTGGATGCCTCGCGTCCAGATGCAGGTGCTGGTCCGCCACCGACTGCTCCGCCCGGACACTCGCGGCGCCCTTTACCAGTTCGGCGTCTTGAAGCGCAGCGGCTCCGATGGCAATCCGCTCATCTGGTTGAACGTGCTCGCGAGCGGCATCACGCTGGCCGGCCCGGATCCGAAGACGTTTCTGCCGCCGATCACGAAAGACCTGGTGAGCGCGGCGCTCGTGCGCGAGGTGGGGTACCTGCGGCGGGAGTTCGCCGATTCGGCGAGCCCATGGCGAGGCCAACCGTTCTACCGGATCTACGCCGTGCTGACGCTGGGCCGGATCCTCTACACTCACCGGAAGGGTGGCGTCGTTTCCAAGCCCCGCGCCGCCCGCTGGGCATTGCGCGCGCTCCCGCCCGGCCGGCGATCGCTCGTGCGTGATGCGCTCGCCGGCGCGCGCGGCATTCCGACGACGCTCGCGGTCGCGCGAATCACCAGCTTCGTTCGGTTTGTCCATGGCCAACTCGATCGCGCCAGGGGCCGGGCCGGGAGGGGGAGGGCGCGCGGCAACGCCGGCTTTTCGGGGGCCAAACGAACGGGAACCCAAGTCCCGTAATCTGGGGTAGGAAACGACCGGGCGTGAGGAGGCGATCATGCAAACGATGAAGTGCGCACTTCTGGCGCTGGGGCTCTTGGGACTCGGCTGCCGCTTTCCGTCGGAGCCCAGGTTCGGCACCGTGACGGGCGTCGTGCGCTACCCGGACCAGACGCCGGTCTTCAGGGCCAGGGTCTCGATTGCCGGCGAGCGCTCCACGTTCACCGACGTGCTCGGGCGCTACCGGCTGGAGTTGAGCGCGCCTCGAGACACCCTGAGCGTGCTCGCGAGGGACGGCTTCACCCCGGGGAGGGTTTACGGGGTGACCCACTGGGGGGCGGCCCAAGTGGTCGTGCATGGGGCCGTCGTGGTGCAGAACGTCGTGCTCGACCACGCCGAGCCGATCTGAGCGGCGATCGGGGCGATCGGTTCAAACACCCGAACCGCGGGTGGGGTTCGTGGGCCTGCCTCCCTGTGCCGCCACCTCCAGATCGAACGCCCCCGTCTCGATCCGTCCCGCGCGCCTGATCTGCACCCACATCCGGTAACGCCCGGCGCGCGGGAAGCCGTAGGGAATCGCGAACTCTCCCGGCAGCACGGCCGGCGTGCCGCCGGACGACGTCGTGTGCGTCATCCCCGGCATCGAGGCGTTCATGGCGGTCATGCGACGGCCGAGCGTGCCGAGCACGCTGTCGGCGGGCGTGCGCATCTCGAGCGCCATCTGCGACGCCATCGCCACGCTGCCGATGGGATGGAGGTGGGCGAACACGGCGCCGTCGCGGCTCCGGAGCATCGCGTGGCCCGCCATCCCGAGAAACGGCTCGAGTCGCGCGGGCGAGCCGTCGGGCGCCAGCACGCGGAATCGCAGCGGCGCCTCGGCGCTCACGACGAGCGGGGCACCCCCGCGCTCCCACACCAGCGTGCCGCCGTCCGGGAGCGCGCAGCGCACGTCGCCGGCCGCGTCGGCAGCCACATCACCCTGGTACCACGAGTCGTCGGCGTCCGTCGCCGTCCAGTCGGCCTCCGCGCCCAAACCGCGTCCGGCTGTCGCGCTCGCGCCGCCGGCCGCCCTCGGCTCCGGCCGTACCAAGCCCGCTACCTGTAAGGCCTCCGGCACCCGCACGCTGTCCAAGAACGTCGTCGCGAACCCGCTCTCGTGGACGACGTCGGCGTAGACGCGATAGAGCCCGGCGGGGACGGGCGGCAGCGCAACCTCGAAGTGCGACGAGTCGTGCATCACGGGGTGCAGGTGCGCCATCACCGCCATGTCGCTGTCGCGCACGAGAAACAGGTGCATGAGCTTCCCGTGATCGGGAATGAGCGGCGACCACCGCCGCTCACGCAGGCGCTCGTCGTCGATCGCGAGCCGCAGCAGGCGGCCCTCGGGCCGCGACTCGACCCGGGTGCTCACGTGGAGCGGGCGGTACATCTGGGTCGTGTAGGCCCGATCCACGCCGTTCCACCACCGCCGCCCGCCCGCGAGCGCGGCGGCCATCACCACCGCGGCGATCACGATGCTCACCCGCGCGCGGAGCCGTTCGCGCGCGCGCGGCAACTCGCCGGGCGGCAGCGAGGCCTCCCGGGTCGCGGCCCCGACGAGCGTCACGAAGCCGACGAACAGGAAGAGTCCGAGCGCGACGAGCGTCAGCGCGAGCGGGCCCTCGAGCGGCAATCGCCGCGTGGGCACGGCCTGGACGGGCACGATCACCATGCCGCTCCCCTCGGCGCCGCTCACCGTGAGGTGCACGCCATAGCTGGTCGCCACCATGAACCAGAGCTGGAGGCTCCAGAGCTGCGGGTCGCCGGGTACGGGCTTCGCCACGTCGGGCGGCGGCGCCCCGTTCGGCCCCGCGTTCCAAGCGAACGGCTGCGCGGTCACCCGCGCGGGGTGTCCGGCGAGCACGCGCACGCTGATGTCCGAGAGCCCGGGCACCACGCCCGGCGCGCGCACCACGACACGCACGGGGTACGGGCCCGCCTGCCCCTCGAACCACGTGTCCGGGCTTCCGACGTGGGCGCGGGCGACGGGTGCGACGGCGACGAGGAGGAGCGCGACGAATATCCGCACCACGCGGGCCACCGGCCCGCGCCATGCGCGCCCGGTCCGCCGCGTGCGCGCGCTCACCTCTGCACCCCGCGCATCCACCGGCCGCGCGCGAGCCCCCACCACGTCGACGCGGCGGCGAGCGGCACGGCGAAGGCGATGCCCGACCAGAAGGCGAGCGCGTCCCAGTGGCCCCGGGCGTCGCGATCGAGCGACCACCAATTGTAGCGCCACGCGCCCAGCCGGCTGCTGTAGTCCCAGCGGTCGGCGACGAAGAACGCGTTGCGTGCGGCAGGGGAGAGCAGGAAGTCGGCGAACGGCCACTGCACCGCGAGCAGCGTGGCCACGAACATGACCCCGAGCACGATGCCCTGCTGCCAGAGCCGCCAGTGCGCGAGTCGCGGCAGCAGCAGGTCGAACGCCACGGCCGGCACCACGAGCAGGAGCGGGAACGTGGGCGGCAGCATGTGCGAGGGCGGGTTGTAGACGGGCGCCAGCCGCGCGGTCGCGGGAAAGAGCGGCAGCGTCCACGCCATGAGCAGCGTGAGCCCGGTGTAGACCATCGCCACCGACGTCGCGGCCCAGCGCCCGCGCGCGGCGAACGCGGGCGCCACGAGGAACGACGGAAGCGCGAGTGCCGCCACCTTGTAGAAGAGCGAGCCGTGCATGTCGTTCGCGAAGCCGGTGTACTCCCAGGTGATGGTCGCGACCATCAGGAGCGCGATGCCGGCGCAGTAGACGAACAACGGGCGGAGCGCTCCGCCCGCGGCCCCGGCGCGATTCTGCCGGGCGAGCACCATGAGCATGGCGCCGACCTGGATCGCGATCATGCCGAGCCCGAGCAGCGTGTGGGGCGGGCTCAGGATCTGCACGTCGAGCCCGTACGCGTTGTGCCACCAGTTGTCGAACGGCGCCGAGGTGAGCATCGCGAAGCTGCCCCAGATGCACACCCACGCCCCGAGCGGCGCGCGGAATCCCCAGAAGCGGACGCTGACGCCACGCTCGTCCGGCGTTCCGGCGAACGTGGTCTTGAGCGCGAGCGCGCCGCAGGTGAGCCCCGCGATCACCGCGCCCAGGTAGATCGCCACGTGGGCCGGGGTCAGGAACGCATCGCGGCCGATCGTGCGATGCCAGGAGATGTCCCAGAGGAGCCCGAGGATGATGCACGTCGAGGCGAGCGCCACGGCCGCGAGCGAGAGCGGCAGGCGGCGGCCGTCGCCGGCGCCAAGCCGCGGGGCCGTGGTCGGCGGGGGCAGCGTGGTGGTGGTCATGCGCAGGGTCTCCCGGGGAAGTCGAGCGACGGAACCTACCTCGCCGGCAGCAGGTTCACCGGTCGCTGAAACGCCAGCGTGAACTTCGCCTTGCGCGCGTCCGCGCCGATCGGCACCGCGTATTCGAATCGCAGCGCGGCGAGCGGGTCGGGTAGCCCGGGTCGCCAGGCGAGACCGCCGCCCGCCTCGGAGAGCCACTCCGCGCGGCGAGGCCAGTCGCGCAGCGTCGGCGCCGCGGTGCCCCCGGTCGCGTCGCTCCCCCACGTCGAGCCGGTCGCGGCGAACATGCCACATTGAAGCGGAAGCCACGCGGGAAGGGGCAGGCGGAGGAGCCCGCCCAGGTCGTCGACCAGGATCAGGTCCACGCGCGCGAACGCGAGCCCGGTCCCGGCCCGCTCGCTCCGCTCGAGCGTGCGCAGGCTCGAAGCGCCGCCCAGGAAGAACACGTCCTGCGGCAGCACGTTTCCGCGCAGCCGCCCGTACGTCCCCTGCGGCACGAGGGCCAGGTGGCGGCCGAGCGAGACGTCGCCGCCGAGCGTCAGGCGAGAGCGGCGGTAACGAAAGTCGCTCCCCATGCGCGGATCGCTCGTCCAGTGCGCCGCGTTCACGCGGAAGCGGGTCCGGGGAATCGTGACGTCGCCCTCGAGCGACAACTCGCGCGCCCGCCCGAACGCCGCCGGCGTCACGTAGGCGAGCGTCGGATCGCCGCCGAACAGCGTCCACGACGTCGTGTAGGAAAGCGCCGACTCGAGCTGGTCGCGCCAGCCGAGCCTCGCGTAATCGTCCTCGCCGCCGAGCCGCACCCGGGCCGCGAACCCGTCGCGACGCAGGTACTGGTGGCGGTCGCTCCCGTAGAGGAGCGCGCCGAGGGTGCTGAACCACGGGTCGTAGTGATCGCGATCGAATGGATCGGTGGAGCGTCCCACCGCGGCCCGGAACGCCACGCGCGAGCGCAGTCGACCGACCGGCCACGAAGCGCCCCACGCGCCCTCGCCGAGAACGTCGTGCGTGCCGGTCGTGTACTGCGCGCGGCCGGTGAGCCGGCCGGGGAGCGGCGTGCGGAGGGCCGCGTCGAGCCCGAGCTGCGCGCCGTCGGCGCGGTTGAACCCGAGCGCGGGCGACCAGCCGAACCGGACTCCGTGCTGGCGCTCCTCCCCGGCGCCCGCATGGCGCTTCCGGGGTTTCGCGAGCCCGGCGCCGAGCGCCGAATCGAGCCCGGCGGTGTCGAGCGGGGCCACGGAGACGCCGAACCACGCGTCGGTCGTGTCGGAGAGCGTGCGCACGTAGGCGTGAAGCAGGCTGTCGCCGGGCGCCACGTCGGCGCGTGCGCACGCGGGCACGAGCCACACGGCG
>DATDEX010000139.1:0-3293 GCA_036522895.1 Candidatus Eiseniibacteriota bacterium
AGCTCGATCGCGCGCAGGAGCCCGAGCCCGCGCGCTTCGCGGATCGTCGTGTGCTTCGCGGCCAGCGCGTCGAGCCCGGCGGCCAGGTGCCGCGCCGCCCGTCGCACGCTCTCCAGGAACGCGGGCTGGCGAACCTGCGCGAGCGACCAGCGTGCCGCGGCGGCGCACACGGGGTTGCCGCCGAACGTGCAGCCGTGCATGCCGGGGGCGAGCGAGCCCGCCACCTCCTCGCTCATGAGCACCGCCGCGATCGGGAGCCCCGCGCCGAGCGCCTTGCTCATCACCACGAGGTCGCCACGGACGTCGAAGTGCTCCTCCGCGAGGAGCCGCCCGGTGCGGCCCATCCCGGTCTGCACCTCGTCGATCACCAGCGCGGCGCCGAGCGCGGTGGCGCGGGCGCGCAGCGCCTGCAGGAAGTCGCGCGTCCCGGGCACGGCGCCGGATTCCCCCTGCACGCATTCCACCACGACCGCGCACACGTCACGGTCGAGCACGGCGTCGAGGCCGGAGGCGTCGTTGAACTCGGCGAAGCGGATGCCGGGGATCAACGGCTCGAACGGCTCGCGATAGGCCGGGTGGTACGTGGCCGAGAGCGCGAACCCGGTGCGTCCGTGGAAGCCGCCCTTGAACGCCAGGATGTCGCGGCCGGGCATGCCGAGCGCGCGGGCGCGGGCGCGCGCGAATTTGAGCGCGGCGTCCATGCCCTCGGTTCCGGAATTGCAGAAGAACACGCGCGGAAAGCCGGTCGCCTCGGTGAGCTCGCGCGCCAGCTCCAGCGCCGGCTCGTTGGCGAAGAGATTGGAACAGTGCCCGAGCCGCGCGAGCTGGGCCGCCAGGGCCTCCGCGAGCCCGCGCGGCGCGTGCCCGAACGCGTTCACCGCGATCCCGCTCGTGAAATCCAGGTACTCGCGGCCGCCCGCGTCGCGCACCCACGCGCCCCGGCCCTCGACGAGCGCGAGCCGCGGCAACGGGTAGACGGGAGCGAGCAGGCCCACCTCGGCCTCGGCGAACGCGGGCGGCACGGGGGTCACGACCGGCGTGTCAGACATGGGGCTCCTCGGAGGGGGCGGGGGAGTGGGACGGCGTGTAGAGCGTGGTGGCGACGGCGCTGCCCTCGAGCAGCGCGGCGAGCGTGCCCGCGCCCTGCCAGGCGGCGAGGTGCACGCATTGCACCCCCGCGGCGAGCGCGGCGCGCGCGGCGCGCAGCTTGGGGCGCATGCCGCCGGTCACGTCGGGATGAGCGAGCACGCGCTCGAGCGAGCCGGCATCCAGCGTGCGCACGAGCTCGCCCTCGAGCAGGAGCCCGGGGGCGTCCGAGAGCAGCACCAGGTCGCGTGCGGGCAGCGCCGCCGCCACCGCGGCGGCCACATCGTCCGCGTTGAGATTCAGGAGCCGGCCCTCGCCGTCGTCGCCGAGCGAGGCGAGCACCGGGACGCGGCCCGCCGCGAGCAGCTCGACGAGCAGCGACGGGTCCACCGACACGATCTCGCCCACCTCGCCGAGGAGGTCGGCCTGGGTGTGGCGGCGCACGCGCGCGATCCCGCCGTCGAGCGCCGCGAGGCCCACCGCGTCGAGCCCGCGCGCGCGGAGTGCGGCGACGAGACGCTTGTTCGCGAGCCCGGCCAGCACCGCCGCCGCGATCTCGAGCGTGGCCGGATCGGTGACGCGCAGGCCGTCCGCGAAGCGCGGCGTAAGGCCCGCGCGCATGCACCACGTGGTGACCTCGGCGCCGCCGCCGTGGATGACGAGCGTGGCGCGGGCGGAGCGGCCGTAGTTGGCGGCCTCGCGCAGGGCGGCGACGCACTCGGGAAGCGCTCCCGGCGCTTCCAGGGCACGACCGCCCAGCTTGACGACGAGCGCGTTCGGGGACGACCCGATCCGCGGCTCCGCCGTTGCTCCCACCCGCGCTTGGACGCCGCGCGCGGCCGGCGTCGCGCGCCGGCTCCCCCGTTCGGTCGTCCGCTCGTCGGCACCCGCGTGCGGCCCAGCGTCGCACGGGGCCTGTTCCGTGGCCGCCTGCTGCGTCGGCTCGTTCAGGACGTGCCCCGGGCGAGTTCGACTGCCCAACCCGCTCACCAGGGGTTGCCGTGCACGGGCAGGCCCCAGCCTTCGGGCCAGCCGAGCACGAGATTGAGGTTCTGGATCGCCTGGCCGGCCGCGCCCTTCACCAGGTTGTCGATCGCGGCGGTGGCGAGGAGCGTGCGGCCGCCGTGCACGGTGGTGACCGCGAGGTCGCAGCGATTGGACGCGCGGACGAGCCGCGTTTCGGGCCACGTCCCGGGGGCGAGGACGCGCACGAACGCTTCGTTTTCATAACGCTCGGCGTAGGCCTCGCTTGCCTCCGCGGGGGTCATCAGCCTTGCCAACGGTGCGATCGCGGTGAGGAGGATGCCGCGCGACATCGGGGCGAGCTGCGGCGCGAACGCCACCGGCACGTCGGTGCGCGCGAGCCGGCCGAACGCGCGTGCCATCTCGGGCACGTGCTGGTGCACCTCGCCCACCTTGTAGAAGCCGGCGCCGCCCTCGAGCTCGGTGAACGACGTGCGGAGCGACGGCGCGCGCCCGGCCCCGGAGACACCCGAGAGCGCGGTGATCGTGACCGGGCCCTCGAGCCAGCCCTGCTCGAGCGCGGGCAGCAGCGAGAGCGTGGCGGCGGTCGGGTAGCAGCCGGGATTGGCGATGCGCGTGCGCCCCGCGCCCGACGGGCCGGAGGCCCGAGCGGCTTCCAGGATCGCGTCGCGGAACGCCTCCGGGAGGCCGTAGGCGTAGGC
Organism: Candidatus Eiseniibacteriota bacterium; assembly: GCA_036522895.1. Taxonomy (GTDB): domain Bacteria; phylum Eisenbacteria; class RBG-16-71-46; order RBG-16-71-46; family RBG-16-71-46; genus JAIOPA01. Next base: position 2,772 of record DATDEX010000139.1, read on the forward strand.
CGGCCCGCCGGGCGTGCCGGTGCCATCGCGGAAGTCGCTCGAGAGGTCGATCACCAGCGCGGGGGAACTCGCGAGCTCCGGCTCCGACGCCGCGAGTTCGCGCCACGCGCCGTGCGGCAGGCACGCCACGAGCGTGTCGAAACGGCCCTCGGCGAGGAGACCCATGAGCGCGCCGGGAGCGACCGGAACCGGCAGCGCGGTGGCGCGTGCGTCCACGCCCGGCAGCATCTCGCTCGCGGGTCGGCCCGCGTACTCGCGCGAGACGAGCGCCGCGATCTGGAGCCCCGGATGCGCGAGCGCCATGCGCACGAACTCCTGCCCGGAATAGCCCGACGCCCCGAGCACGGCGATCCGGGCCGTGCGGCCGGGCGCGCTGCCGCGCGAAGCGGGCGCGGCGCCGGGGACCGTGGCGGGAGCGACGACGGGGGCGGTCACTTGCCCACCCCCGTCCGGCCGGGCGACGTCCGGCTCGAGGCCGCGCGGCCGGAGAGCGCGTCCAGGTGCTTCCGGAAGCGGCGGGCC
>DATDEX010000140.1:0-11021 GCA_036522895.1 Candidatus Eiseniibacteriota bacterium
GTCCTCGCGCCGCCGCCAGCCGGCGGCCAGCGACAGGTCGACCCCGCTCGCTGGCCACCAGCGGACGATGCCGGTCACGTCGTCGGTCACCTCGGGGATGCCCGCGAGCGTCGCCACGTCGGGCAGCGGCGAGCCCGGGACGAACGGCTCGTCGAGATCGTTCTCGCCTTTCCAGGTGCGCGTCGCGATGCCCGTGAGCTGCCAGTCGAGGCGCGGGTCCCAGCTCCAGCGCGTGCGGAGCCGGCGGGCGTCGGGTCCGGTGGGGAAGCCGATCGGCGCGGCCTGCGCCGTGAACGCGCGGCCGAAGAACGACGTGTAGACGAAGCGCGAGAGCCAGGTGTACTCGGTGTTCCACGAGAGCCGGGTGAACCCGTGGGTCCACGCGCCGTCCATCCCCACCTGCCAGCCGTACTTGTTGGGGAAGTTGCCGCTCTTCGCGTGCAGGTCGTCGAGCAGCACCTCGCCGTAAACGCGCGTGCCGTCGGCCGGCCGCCACGCCGCGTCGAACGCCAGCTCGATGTTGTTGCGATTGACGCCCGCCGTATCGCCGTCCTGCTGCAGCAGCCGCTGGGCGAGCGCGAACGGGATCACGCTCGCGAGGTAGACCCCCTGCCAGTTCTCCGAATGGTAGCGGGCGGCCTCGCTCAACCCGACCCGGAGCCCGGAGGCCGGCTGCCACTCGAGCCGGTGCGCGGCCAACTGCTCTCCCCGGCCCGGCTCCGTGGTGGCGTGGAGCGCGAACCCGTCGGCGCGAAGTGCGGCGAGGCGCGCGTGCACGTAGAGCGCGGTGAGCGGCGCGGCGGTGCGGGAGAGGAGCAGCGAGCCCTCCTCGCCCGGGCCCCAGGCGAATCGCTGCCGGCCCATCGCGATGTCCCAGCGCGTGCCCGCGGAGTACACCAGGTAGGCCTCGTCGGTCTGGGCCGCGAGATCGGTGTTCGACACGAGCACGTCCGTGAACCGGCTCGCGCCGTGGAGCTCGCCGAGCGTCAGGTGGAGCAGCGCCTGCCAGCGATCCACCTGCACGCCCGCGCGGGCGTGGACGCCCGTGCCGTCGCGCCACTGCGAGCGGTGCACGCCGGCCTCGGCGGTCGCGTCCGCGCCGCCCTCGAGCGCGACCGACAACTCCGCCCGCTCGTCCCCCGGCCACTCGCGCTGCCACGCGCGCGGCGTCGAGCGCCGCACCCGCGCGTCCGAGAACGCGCGCACCGCGTCGCGCTGGAGCTCGCGCTCGATCCGGTCGGCCACGAGCGTGCGTACCGGGCTTCCCCGCCCGATCGGGGCGCCGTCGCCCATGAGCTCCATGCGCTGGAGCGGCAGGCTCGAGAAATGCGGCAGCCGGAACCGTCCGCTGTCGGCCGGCAGGTCGTAGCACTCGAGCACGCGCAGCTCCGCGACGAGCGGATCGCGGGGCGAGACGAACTCGAGCGGGCCGGCGGTGGCGGGGGCCGCGACCAGGACGACGAGCATCCAGGGGAGCGCGGGGGCGAGGCGCCGGCGAGACAGGGGAACGAGCATCGGGTGCGGATGCTAGGCGGGTACGGGCGCCTGCGGCAAACTCCCGCGCCGCGGGGCTGGCGGTTGACCCCCTTTCCGCGCATACGCTACGGTCCCTGCCTCATTTTCATTCACGCGGGGAGCGCGGCCCGGCGCCAGCCGGGCCTTGGCGTTGGCGCCCTCGCGAAGGAGGTCGCATGCGTCCGGGGAACCCCGAGGCGCTCTCCCTGCCCTACGATCCTGCGCGCATCGAGCCCGAGCGCTACGCGTTCTGGGAGCGGCTCGGCGTGTTCCAGCCGCGCGCCGACCTCGCGGCGCAGCCGCGAGCCGGCGGGGACTCCTCGGCGGCACTGCCGCGCGGCGCCAAGGCGCCGTTCGTCATCGCGATCCCACCCCCCAACGTCACGGGCTCGCTCACCATGGGGCACGTACTCGGCGAGTCGGTCCGCGATTGCATCGTCCGCTGGCAGCGCATGGAGGGGCGCGAGACGCTCTACATCCCGGGCATGGACCACGCCGGAATCGCCACCCAGAACGTGGTCGAGAAGAAACTCAAGAGCGAGAAGCGCTCCCGCCAGGACCTGGGCCGCGACGGGTTCCTGAAGGCGGTCTGGGAGTGGAAGGAGCAGTACGGCGGCCTGATCTTCCGGCAGGAGCGCCGGCTCGGGACCACGCCCGACTGGACGCGCGAGCGCTTCACGCTCGACGACGGCTACTCGCGCGCGGTGCTGCACGTCTTCAAGTCCCTTTACGACGAGGGGCTCGTCTACCGCGGGCGCTACATCGTCAACTGGTGCCCCCGCTGCCGCACCGCGCTGTCCGACGAGGAAGTCGACATGGTCGAGACGGACGGCCAGCTCTGGCACATCCGCTACCCGTTGAAGGAGGGCAACGGTTCGCTGACCGTGGCCACGACGCGGCCCGAGACCATGCTCGGCGACACCGGCGTGGCGGTGAGCCCCAGGGACCCGCGCTACACCGGTCTCGTCGGTGCGTGCGCGGTGCTGCCGCTCGTGCGCCGCGAGATCCCCATCGTCGCGGACGAGATGGTCGATCCCAAGTTCGGCACCGGCGCCGTCAAGGTGACGCCGGCGCACGACGCGAACGACTTCCAGATCGGGCGCCGGCACGGGCTCGCCGAGATCGTGGTGATGGACGAAGAGGGCGTCATGAACGACGCCGCCGGCGACTTCCGCGGGCTCGACCGCTTCGAGGCGCGCGAGCGCATCGTCGCGGCGCTGCGCGACGCCGGCTACCTGGAAAAGGTCGAGCCGCACCGGCACGCGGTGGGCCACTGCTCGCGCTGCAACACCGTGATCGAGCCCTATCTGTCGTGGCAGTGGTTCGTCAAGATGGCGCCGCTCGCCGCGCCCGCGATCGAGGCCGCGAAGAAGGGCAAGGTCAAGATGTTCCCGGCGCGGTGGAAGAAGGTCTATCTCCACTGGCTCGAGAACATCCGCGACTGGTGCATCTCGCGGCAGCTGTGGTGGGGGCACCGCATCCCGGTCTGGTACCGCGGCGACGAGATGGTCGTGTCGCTGGATCGCCCGGAGGGCGAGGGGTGGGTTCAGGACGAGGACGTGCTCGACACCTGGTTCTCGTCGTGGCTCTGGCCGTTCGCGACGCTCGGCTGGCCGGACCGGACGTCGGATCTCGCACGCTACTACCCGAACAGCCTCATGGTCACCGGCAGCGACATCATCTTCTTCTGGGTCGCGCGCATGATCATGGCCGGCTACCACTTCATGGGCGAGGCGCCGTTCCCGCACGTCTACTTCACGAGCATCGTGCGCGACGCCCAGGGCCGAAAGATGAGCAAGTCGCTCGGCAACTCTCCCGACCCGAACGCGATGATGGAGAAGTACGGCGCCGACAGCGTGCGCTTCACCATGGTGCAGACGCCGACGGGGCAGGATCTGCTCTTCGACGAGAAGCGGCTCGAGACCGGCAAGTTCTTCGCGAACAAGCTGTGGAACGCCACGAAGCTGGTCACGATGCGGCTCGGGGGCGAGGACCTCGAGGGCGTGAAGGAGTCGCAACTCCAGCTCACGCTCGCCGACCGCTGGATCCTGTCGCGTTTCGCCAATGCCGCGAAGGACGTGACGCGCAATCTCAAGACGTATCGCTTCGCGGAAGCCGCACAGGCCGTCTACGAGTTCGCGTGGAACGAGTACTGCGACTGGTACCTCGAGATGGCGAAGTCGCGCTGGGCGCTCGCCGACCTGGGCGACGCCATGACGCCCGAGCAGCGCGGCGACCTGCGCACGGCGCGCTGGGTGAGCTGGCGGGTGCTGGACGGCATCCTCCGCCTGCTCCATCCGTTCATGCCGTACGTGACCGAGGAGCTTTGGCAGGCGCTCCCGCACGATGGCGAGACGCTGGCGACCGCGGCGTGGCCGCGGGCGAAGAAGTCCTGGTTCGACGCCACGTCCGAGCGCGAGGTCGAGTTCCTCCAGGGCATCGTGGTCGCGGTGCGGAACCTGCGCGTGGAATCCAAGATCTCGCCCGGCAAGCTGGTGCCGGTCGTGGTGCGCGGCGAGCGCGCGCAGCTCGACCTGCTCGCGAAGCTCGAGTCCCAGGTGAAGCCCCTCGCGCGCATCGAGAAGCTCACGCTCTCGCGCGACGGCTCGCGCCCGCCCGTGGCGGCGTCGGCGGTGGTGGAGGGGGCGGAGGTGTTCCTCCCGCTCGACGGTCTCGTCGATCTCGACGAAGAGCGGGCCCGCCTGGCGCGCGAGGCGCAGAAGCTGCTCACGGATCTGGAGCTCGTGAAGAAGAAGCTTCGCAACCAGGACTTCCTGCGCAAGGCGAGGCCGGAGATCGTGCACCGCGAGAACGAGCGGCTGGCGCAATTGGAAGAGACGCTGGACAAGTTGAAGCGCGCGCAGCAGAGCCTGAGCTCGGTGCGGGAGTGAGCGCCGGGCGCGCCCGCCGCGCCTGAGCCGGGCGATGGTCGCCCGGCTTCGCCGCTCGGGATCGATGCGGGAATGAACGGCACGGTCTCGATGGTCGTCGCGGGGCTCCTTGCATCGTCGGCCGTTCGCGCGGACCGGGTCCCGCACGTGCCCGGCCACGTCGCGGCCGTGAGCATCCCGGCGCCGTCGCTCCACGAGGGCGGGCGGAACGTGCTCGTCTACCTGCCGCCCTCCTACGACCGGCCGGAGTCGGCCCGGCGGCGTTACCCGGTGCTCGAGCTCCTCCACGGCGAACCGGGTGGAAACCTCGACTGGCCGCTGCGAGTGCACATCGATGCCCTGCTCGACTCGCTCATCGCCCGGAGGCGGATCCCGGAGGTGCTCGTGCTCATGCCGGACGCCTCCGGCCCGGGGCCCGGCCGGCGCTCGCTCTACTTGAACAGCTTCGACGGCCGCCTGCGGATGGAGGACTTCATCGTGGGCGACGTCCTCGACTGGGCCGACCGTCACCTGCGCACCCGGACCACGGCGGTGGCGCGCGCGATCGTCGGCGTCTCGGACGGCGCGAACGCCGCACTCAACATCGCGTTCAAGCACCCCGACCGATTCGGCGCGTGCGCGGGACACAGCGGCGAATACATCTGGAAGCACACGCCCGAGATGCCGGCCGTGCTCGGCCCCGAGCCCGGGGCGTCGCGGCTCCTCGCCGAGAACAGCCCGCTCCTCTACGCGAAGCAGGTCGCGCCGCGGCTCCGCGGGCTCCTCATTTACTTCGACGCCGGGCTCCTGGACGTCGCCTTCCTCGACGACCGCTCGCTGGATCGCGAGCTCGTTGCGCTCGTGGTCCCGCACGAGTACCGCGAGTACTGGGGGTGGCACGACTGGTCCGCGTGGCGAGCGCGGCTCGCGATTTCGCTCCCGTTCGTGACCCGGCGAATGTGGTGACCGGGCCGCGGGCACGGCCGGCCGGCGGCGGTCGCCCTTCGATTCGACATCCCGCGATTTTGCAGCGAGTTCGGCCGAGTCGCGGCCCGCGGACCCGGCGCCAGGACACCCCTCGCCGGAGCCGCGCCGCGATTGCGTGTTCGAACAGCGCGCGCCGAGCTTCCTGCGAATGCATTTGCAACCGAGACGAAATGACCCGGATCGAATGACCCGCACGATGGGCGGCGGCGCGTCGATGTGGCTCCACGAACCCTGGGGGCGGGGCGCGGTCGATGGGCACGCCGGCGGGGATTCGAGGCAAAGAATCCTTGGGGCGTCCCCGGGAATGCCGTAGGTTCGCCGGGCGCGCGAGGGAGCCTCGGTGCCTCCGGGCCCGTGGCGTGCGCGCAGGAGATTCCCAGCCGTTCGTCGCGGCACGTCTTCTTCAGCGAGAGAAGCGCGGCCGCGGGGTGGAACTCAGGATCCCCAACACCTCAAGGAGGAACAGCATGAGTTCGTTCGCAAGCCGTCTGCGGATCGCCGTGGTGATGCTCGTCGTCGCGCTGGCCATACCGGTGATCGCACTGGCCAGTGGCACGTCGACCGCCAAGGAGAAATCGCTGTACGTCCGTCTCGGCGGCAAGAAGGGGATCACGGCCGTCGTCAACGATTTCGTGACGCGGATCAACGGTGACACGCGCGTCAACAGCTTCTTCGCCGCCACGGTCGCGGACCCGACCCGGCTCGCCAAGTTCAAGACGCACCTGGTCGAGCAGCTCTGCCAGGCCTCGGGTGGTCCGTGCAAGTACACGGGCAAGGATATGAAGACCGCGCATGCTGGGATGAAGATCACCACCGACAATTTCAATGCCGTGGTGGAGGATCTCACCGGCGCGCTCGACAAGTTCAAGGTCGGCGTCAACGAGAAGAACCAGCTGCTCGGTGTCCTGAGCCCGATGAAGGCCGACATCGCCGGCGGCGACGAATAGCCAGCGCGGGTGCGCACGCGCGGCCGGGAGTGGTCTCCCGGCCGCGTTTCTTTTGCGGCGATGGCCCGCTACCCTGTTCGGGAATACAGCCGGGCGCCGGACGTATCTCGAGCGTCCCCTCACCCGGAGGAACCCCGATCATGAGATCCCGCACGCTTCCCCCGCTCGCCGCGCTCGCGCTCCTTCCGGCGCTCGCGCTCCTTCCGGCCGTCGCCGGCGCCGGACCATCGCTCACGCTCTACACCTCGGACCTGGGCCTCGTGAAGGAGACGCGCTCCCTCGAGTTCCGCGGCGGGCGCGACACGCTGCGCCTGGAGGGCGTGTCGCAGAAGCTCGACGCCTCCGCGCTCCGGCTCGTGCCGAGCAGCGGCAGGCTCGCGCGGCTCGCCTACCGCTGGGACGTCGCGAGCGGCGACGGCCTCGTGGAGCACGCGATCGGGTCCCGGGTGCGCGCGGTGTCCAAGAACGAGCGCGTCACCGAGGGCGTGCTGCTCTCGGCCGACGGCGGCTGGCTGGTCGTGCGCGGCGACGACGGCGCGCTCGCCATGCTGTCGCGCGAGGCCACCCAGGAGCTGCGGCTCGCGAAGCCCGACGCGGGGCTCTCGCTCCGGCCGGCGATCGAGGCGGTGCTCGACGGGAGCCGGAAGGGGAGCGGCACCGCCGAGCTCCAGTACCTGACCGCGGGCCTGTCGTGGTCGGCCGAGCACACGCTCGTCCGGACCGGCGAGACGAGCGCCCAGTGGTCGGCGGTCGTGCGCGTGGAGAACACCACGGGCCGCGCCTACGAGGACGCGCGCGTCAAGCTCGTCGCCGGCGACGTCTCCCGCGAGGTCTCGCCCATGCCACGGCCGGAGATGGCGATGATGATGAAGGCCTCCGCGGATGGCGCTCCGGGCGCGGCGCCCTCCGAGCAGTCGTTCGCGGAGTACCACCTCTACACGCTCCCCGGCACGGTGACGCTCCGCGACCGCGAGAGCCAGACGCTGGTGCTGCTCGAGCCCAAGGCCGTGGCGGTCAAGCCGGAGTACGTCTACCGCGGCGGCAGCCCGAGCGGCGTCCAGGCGCGGCTCGAGATCGTGAACTCGGCGAAGGATGGCCTCGGCGCCCCGGTGCCCGCCGGCCGCGTCCGCTGCTACGCCCCCGACGGCGACAAGGACCTGCAGCTCACGGGGGAGACCAGCGTCAAGCACACCGCCGTCGACGAGAAGCTCACGCTCGAGATGGGCTACGCGTTCGACCTCGCGGCCGAGCGGCACGTGACGTCCGAGCACCGGGTGAGCGACCGCGAGCGCGAGTTCTCGGTCGAGATCAAGCTCCGCAATCGGAAGAGCGTGGACGCCACGATCACGGTGGAGGAACCGGCCGGCGGCGACGTGGAAGTCGTCAAGTCGTCGCTGCCCGCTTCGCGCGCAGAAGCCGGGCTCATCAAGTTCAGCGTGCCGGTGCCGGCGGGCAAGGAGGTCGTGCTCACGTACACGGCGCGGCAGCGCTGGTAGCCCGATCCCGCCCGCCTCGACCCCCGCCGCACCCTCGGTTACGCTCGCGCTTCCATGGGCTTCCACCTCCAGTCCCCCTATTCGCCCGCCGGCGACCAGCCCCAGGCCATCACCGAGCTGGTCGCCGGGCTCCGTGCCGGCGAGGCGCACCAGACGCTGCTCGGCGTCACCGGCTCCGGGAAGACCTTCACCATCGCCAACGTGCTCGCGGAGTGGGGGCGACCGGCGCTCGTCATCTCGCACAACAAGACGCTCGCGGCCCAGCTCTACGGGGAGTTCAAGCAGTTCTTCCCCGAGGACGGCGTGGGCTATTTCGTGAGCTACTACGACTACTACCAGCCCGAGGCGTACGTGCCGTCCACGAACACGTACATCGCCAAGGACGCGAGCATCAACGACGACATCGACCGGCTCCGGCTCCAGGCCACGTCCATGCTGCTCGAGCGCGAGAACGTGGTGATCGTGGCGAGCGTGTCGTGCCTCTACGGGCTGGGCACGCCCGAGGACTGGAAGGGCATGCGCATCGACATGCGCGCCGGCACCGAGCTCCGCCGGCGCGAGCTGCTCGACCAGCTCGTGGCGATCCAGTACCAGCGCACCGACCTCGATCTTTCGCGCGGGCAGTTCCGTGTGCGCGGCGACGTCGTCGAGGTGAAGCCCGCGTACGAGGACTTCCACGTGCGCATCGAGCTCGACGACGACGTCGTCTCGAAGCTCGCCACCGTGGACCCGGTGACCGGCAAGACGGTGCGCGTCATGGACCGGCTGGCGCTCTACCCCGCGAAGCACTTCGTGACACCCGAGGCGCGTATCCAGGCCGCGCTCGGCAGCATCCGGGCCGAGATGCGCGAGCGGCTCGTCCTGCTCCGCTCCGAGGGCAAGCTGCTCGAAGCGCAGCGCCTGCAGCAGCGCACCGAGTACGACCTCGAGCTGCTCGCCGCGCACGGCACCTGCCCGGGGGTCGAGAACTACTCGCGCCACCTGTCGGGGCGCTCCCCGGGGGAGCGTCCGGGCTGCCTCCTCGACTACTTTCCGCGCCGGGCGGACGGCACGGCCGATTTCCTCACGATCATCGACGAGTCGCACGTCACCGTGCCGCAGATCGGCGGCATGTACGAGGGCGACCGTTCGCGCAAGCAGACGCTGGTCGACTTCGGATTCCGGCTCCCGAGCGCGCTCGACAACCGCCCGCTCAAGTTCCCCGAGTTCGAATCACTCGTCGGGCCGATCGTGCACATCTCCGCCACGCCCGGCGAGTACGAGCTCCAGAAGTGCAAGGGCATCGTGGTGGAGCAGATCATCCGGCCCACGGGCCTCGAGGATCCCGAGCTGGTCGTGAAGCCGGTGGATGGCCAGGTGGACGATCTGCTCGCGGAGATCCGCGTGCGGGTGGAGCGCAAGGAGCGTGTGCTCGTCACGACGCTCACGAAACGCATGGCCGAGGACCTGACCGACTACCTCACCGAGATGGGCGTGAAGGTTCGCTACCTGCACAGCGACATCGACGCGCTCGAGCGCGTGGAGATCCTGCGGGGCCTGCGGCTCGCGGACTTCGACGTGCTCGTGGGCATCAACCTGCTGCGGGAGGGGCTCGACCTGCCCGAGGTGTCCCTCGTCGCGATCCTCGACGCGGACAAGGAGGGCTTTCTGCGCTCCGAGCGCTCACTCATCCAGACCGCGGGCCGCGCCGCCCGCAATGCCGGCGGGCGCGTCATCTTCTATGCCGACCACGTCACGGATTCCATGCTTCGTGCCATCCAGGAGATGAACCGCCGGCGCGAGAAGCAGCACGCGTGGAACGTCGAGCACGGCATCACGCCGCGTACGATCTTGAAGACCGTGGACGAGATCCTCAAGGCCACGAGCGTCGCCGACGCGATCGGCCGTGGCGACAAGGCCGACAACGGAGCTGCCGTGCTGCTCGGCGACGACTCCGAGCGCCTGCTCGCACAGCTCGAGGGCGAGATGCTCGAGGCGGCGCGCGCGCTCGAATTCGAGCGCGCGGCGAGCCTGCGGGATCGCATCGACGACGTGCGCGCGGCACTGGTCATGGCGCGGGGAGGCGAGACGGTGCCGTCCTTCGCGCGCGCGCAGGGCGTGCGGCCCGGACGGGAGCCGCGCAACGTCAAGCGCCGGTTCGGAAAGGACCGCTGACCGTGCACGAGAGCTTCCTGCCGCTCGTGAAGTTCGCGCTCTCCGAGGACGTGGGCACGGGCGACGTGACGACGCTCAACGCGGTGCCCTCGAACGTGGGGGCGCGCGCCGCGATCGTCGCGAAGGCGACGGGAATCATCTCGGGCATCGACATCGCCGGGCTCACGTTCCGCGAGGTGGACGCCACGATCAAGTTCAAGCCCGTCGCGAGAGACGGACAGGAGGTCCCGGCGGGAGCCGCGCTCGCCACCCTGACCGGCTCCGCGGCGAGCATCATGACCGCCGAGCGGACCGCGCTCAACTTTCTCATGCGCCTCTCCGGGGTGGCGACGCTCACCCGCAAGTACGTCGATGCCATCGCCGGCACGGGCGCGACCATCCTCGACACGCGCAAGACGACGCCCGGCCTGCGGATCCTCGAGAAATACGCCGTGCTCTGCGGAGGCGGCCAGAACCACCGGCTCGCGCTCTGGGACATGTACCTCGTGAAGGACAACCACATCCGCGCCGCGCGCGGGCTCACGAACGCCATCGACCGCATCCAGCGCACGCGCCGCGACCTGCTGCTCGAGGTCGAGGTGGAGTCGCTCGACCAGCTGCGCGAGGCGCTGCGCCCCGAGGTGGACCGCATCCTCGTCGACAACCAGCCGCCCGACACGGTCCGCCGCTGCGTCGAGGAGGTGGACCGCTGGTACGCGCTGAACCCGCCCGACCACCCCCGCGTGCGCGAGGGGGCGCGGCGCTGGCCGGAGGTGGAGGTGTCGGGCGGGCTCCAGCTCACGACGGTTCGCGCGTTCGCGGAGACCGGTGTGGACTACCTGTCCGTCGGGGCGCTCACGCACTCGGCCCCGGCGCTCGACCTGTCGCTCGAGATCGAAGAAGTTGGCTGAGCCCTTCGACCGGGAGCGCTTCGCGGCGCGTCTCGGCACGCGCCGCCTCGGCCGGGCCCTGCGCGTGCTCGAGTCGACTGCGTCCACGAACGACGACGCGTGGGACGCGCTCGCCGCGCTCGGCGACGGCGCCGCGGTGGTGGCGCTGGCACAGAGCCGGGG
>DATDEX010000141.1:0-2965 GCA_036522895.1 Candidatus Eiseniibacteriota bacterium
CGGCGCGCGGTGCGCGCGGCCCCCGCGCGCTGGGGCTGGACGTCGGCCGGCCGGATCTCGGCGTTCGCGGACGAGGATCCGTTCACCGAGCACGGCGCGCTCCTGCACTACCTCGACGCGCAGCGCGCGAGCGATCCCCTCGCCGCGCGGCTTGCCGCGGCGATCGAGGCGCAGGGCACGACGCTCGACGCGTTCGGCGGCGCGGCGCACGTGCGCGGGGTCGAGCGGGTGGAGGCGAACCGCGGCCCGGCGATCGTGCCCGAGGCCGCGGCCGCCGGGCGTGCGCTCCTCGCGGCCGGGGTGGAGGTCGTGGTGGTGTCGAACTCCGGCACCGAGAAGCTCCGGCGCTGGTTCGCGCACGCGGGCGTGCCGGCGAGCCTCCACCCCGAGCGCATTCCGGGGGCGCTCCGGCTCCGCGGCGCGGCCCGCAAGTTCGTGCTCGCCCCGGGAGCGCCGGATCCGCTCGAGGTGGGGAGCCTGCGCGTGGACGTCGCGCGGCCCGACTACGCGCGCGTGCTCTCTGAAGAAGCTCCGGATGCCGTGGTCGGCGACGTGTTCTCGCTCGACCTGGCACTCCCGCTCGCGATGAAACGCCGCGATCCGGCCTGGCGGGCGGTCCGGCTCTTCTGGCTCGTCCACCCCTATACGCCCGAGCGGATGCGCCGCGAACTCGCCGGTCCCGGGGCGGGGGAGGGCACCCCGGAGGTGGAGGCGGTCGAGGGCGGGCTCGCCGCGGCCGCGAAGCTGCTCCTCGCAACGAGATAGGGCGCTCCCCGAGGGTGCGGGACCGGGCGGCCGGAGCCTGCCGTCGAGGCAGGCGCGAGCGCCGCCCCGTAACGCCATTTCCGGCAACGAAAAGCGCCGAAAACCCGGGATTTCTTGGGGTCTCGTGCTAAGCTCGCGGCCCGAGCACGCCGTCTCAACCGCCCGCCTGCCGCCGCACCCGGAGCCCATGCGTCTCATCCTCTTCAGACACGCCCCCGCCCAGGCGCGCGACCCCGAGCGCTGGCCAGCGGATCTCGCGCGCCCACTGACCTCGCGCGGCGAGACCCGCGCGCGGCGCGCCGCCCGCGGCATCGTCCGGCTGGAGCCCAAGCTCACGCGCGTGCTTTCGAGCCCGGCCCAGCGTGCGCGCTCGACGGCGGAGTTCCTGGCCCGCGAGCTGGGCAACGGCCACGAGGTGCACGAGCTCGGCTCGCTCGCGCCCGGCGGCTCGTGGCGCGACACGCTGCGCGCGCTCGCCGAGGAGCCGGCCGAGGGCAGCGTCGCGCTCGTCGGCCACGAGCCCGATCTCGGGAAGCTCGCGGGCGTGCTGCTCTTCGGAGCGCCCGCCGCGGTCCCGCTCGAGAAGGCGGGCGCGTGCGCGATCGAGCTCGAGTCCCCGGCGGCGGGCGCGGGCCGGCTCCGCTGGCTCCTCTCGCCGGCCACCCTCCACACGCTGGCGAAGAAGAGGAGCAAGGCATGAGCCCCGACGACGCCTTCGGCCGCCGGCCGAATCCCTATCCGGGCAAGCTCGTCGTCGTCGAGGGCATCGACGGCTCGGGCAAGAGCACCCAGCTCGGCCTCCTCGCCCAGTGGCTCCGGAGCGAGGGCCACCTCGTGATCTTCAGCGAGTGGAACTCGTCGCCGATCGTGCGCACCACGACGTCGCGAGGGAAGAAGCGCCAGCTCCTCACCCCGCTCACGTTCTCGCTCATTCACGCCACCGACTTCTCCGACCGCGTCGAGCGCGACATCGTGCCGGCGCTCAAGGCCGGGGCCATCGTGCTCGCCGATCGCTACGTGTACACGGCGTTCGCGCGGGACGTGGCGCGCGGCGTGGACGGGGAGTGGGTGCGCTCGCTCTACCGCTTCGCCGTCACCCCGACGCTGGCCGTCTACTACCGCGTGCCGCTCGAGGTGGCCCTCTACCGCATCCTCTCCGGCCGGCCCAAGCTCAAATGGTACGAGGCCGGCATGGACCTGGGGCTCTCCGCCGACCCGCAGGAGAGCTACAAGCTCTTCCAGGCGCGGATCCAGCAGGAGTACGAGCGCCTCGTGACGGAGTACGGGCTCGCCTGCATGGACGCGGTGCTGCCCGTCGAGACCCAGCAGCGGGCGCTGCGCGATCTCGTCCGTCCGCACCTCAAGGGAATCGCGCGCGACCCGCACGGGGACTCGCCGGCGATCCCCGAGGACCGCTCGGCATGAAGCGCTTCGAGTCGTACGGCCACGGCCTGCCCGGGACCCGGCTCGAGGACCTGCCGGGCTGGCTCATCGTGGTGGAGGGCACGGACGGCGTGGGCCGCACGACGCACGTCAACCGGCTGCGGAAGCACCTCGAGCGGCTGGGCTACGCCGTGGCCGAGACGGGCTTCACCCGCTCCGATCTCGCGAGCCGCGGCCTGCGCCGCGCGAAGCAGGGCAACACGCTCGGCACGAACGCGTTCAACTTGTTCTATGCAACCGACTTCGCGGACCGGCTCGAGCAGCAGATCGTGCCCGCGCTCCGCGCCGGGTTCGTGATGATCACCGACCGCTACATCTATTCCCTGATCGCGCGCGCGATCGTGCGCGGCGCCGACCCGGACTGGATCAAGCAGGTGTACTCGTTCGCGCTCAAGCCCGACGCGGTCTTCTACCTGCGGATCACCGTCGACCAGCTCGTGCCGCGCGTGCTCGCGGACGGCCCGTTCGACTACTGGGAGTCGGGCATGGACGTGCCGATGGGGGAGGACCTGCACGACTCGTTCGTGAACTACCAGAGCCGGATCATCCGCGAGCTGGACGGGCTCGCGCGCGATTACGGCTTCCACACGCTCGACGCCACACGGGACGTGGACGACCTGGCGGAGGAGTTGTGCATGGGAATCACCGGGCTCCTGGCGAGGACGGCGCCGGGTCCGGTCGCCTGACGCACGCGCGCGCGTCGGCACTGGCCGCCGCGCGCCTGCGCGAGCGCTTCGCCGCGGTCGTCGAACGGGCC
>DATDEX010000142.1:0-3584 GCA_036522895.1 Candidatus Eiseniibacteriota bacterium
GGCCCGGCCGCGAAGCCGCTTGCCCCGCTCCACTCGCGGGCGATCGGCGGGGCCACGCGTGACAGCAGCCTCACCTTGAAGGGCGGCGAGGAGGGCACGGTGTTCCGGAGTCTCACGGTCGAGGGCGAGGATCGCATCCACGTCACGATCGAGCGCCCGCCGCTCGCGTTCGACGTGGACCCCGCGACCGCGCCCGGCTTGAAGGGCGCCTCGGCGCGCGAGGTGCTCGACCGCACGCACCCGGACGCGCTGGCGCCGATCGTCGCCGCGAGCGCGCGGGAGACCTCGCCGTACGAGGGCCGCCCGTGGCTCGACCGGTTCGCGAGCGACGGCGTCGCGCGCTTCCACTCCGCGGTCAAGGGCGTCACGTCGTGGAAGATGACCGTGGCGGACGCCGGCGGCCGGTCGGTGATGGCGTGGGAGGGAAGCGGGGATCCTCCCGCCGAGATCGTCTGGGACGGCCGCACCGCGGACGGGGCGCCGGTGACGCCCGGGCTCACCTACTCCTACGTGCTCGAGGCGCGGGATCGCGCCGGCAATCGCCGCAACTTCGTGGGTCAGGGCTTCCACGTCGATGCGTACCGCTACGGTGGCGTGGAGCATCCGCTGCTCGTGTTCGCGGGCCGCGCGCTCGCCGGCCCCGAGTCGATGGGGCCCTCGCTCGCGGGCACGGCCCCGCTCATCCTGCTCGAGGCGGCGAGCTGGCTCAATCGCGCGCGGCATGCGGGCGATCTCGTCCGCGTGACCGCGACGGCGCGGACGCACGAGCAGGCGCGGGCTCTGGCCGAGCGCGTCGCGCACGCGCTCGCCCCGCGCCTCGCCGGGGACCCGGCCGGGGTTCAGGCCGTGGCGGAAGCGGAGCCCGGCGCGCCCGAGGACGGGGCGGTGCGCATCGAGCTGACGCAGTAAGCAGTTAATAGAGCTGGAAAGCTCGCCCCGGAGCGACGTCCGGGGTACGGGAGCCGGGTGTGCGTACCGTCCGCCCGGCTCTCAACCTTATGCTCCCGAACGCCGTCTCATGGGATTGCAGCCCCCGCGTCTCTGCGATCCGGCGGCCGTGGCGTGGCCAGGCCCGCACTTCTGCGGTCCCCGCGCGCGGGCGCACACTCGGGAGGACCGATCATGGCACCCAGCCTCGCTTGCGCGTCCGCGCGTTCACTCTTTCACGGGCTCGCGGCGGCGAGCCTCGCCGCGGCGCTGCTCGGCGCCGGCGGGGTGGAGCCGGCGAACGGCGCGGGCGTCTCCGCGGCACCCGCCGCGCGACACGGCGCGGGCTTCTCGATCGGGACCAGCTCCGGACGTCATGGCGATCACGCGGATTTCCAGTACGCGCTGATCGAGCGCGGATCGCAGACCACGTGCTCGGTCTCCGATCAGGAACACTGGCACACGATCGGCACGCTGCAAAAAGAGGTGGAGTCGACCGGGCACGAGCTCCTGTGGCTCGTGGTGGGCGATCGCGAGTACGTCATCCGCGACCGCGCGCTCGTCGAGCGCGCGCACACGATCGTCCAGCCCATGACCGACCTCGGCCGGCAGCAGGGCGAGCTCGGCGCGCAGCAGGGCGCGCTCGGCAGCAGGCAGGGCCAGCTCGGCGCGATCCAGGGTCGCATCGGTGCGCTCCAGGCGCGCTTCGCCCGGCTGGACGTCGGCGCGGACGAGAGCTCGCGCGCCGAGCGGGCCGAACTACGGAAGCAGCTGGAGGAGTTGAGCTCCGACGCCCGCGAGCTCGGGTCACGCCAGCGCGAGCTGGGCGAGCGCCAGCGCGTGCTGGGCGAGCGCCAGCGCGAGTTGGGCGAGCGGCAGCGGACCGCCTCGCTCAAGGCCTTCGCGGGGTTGCGCGCGCTGGCAGACGACGCGATCGAGAACGGCGCGGCCGAGGAGCTCTCGGACTGACCGCGCAGCCGGCGGGAGAGCCCGTGGTCGCCCCCGCGGCGCGGGCCCTCGACGCTGCCCCCCGCGACGATTTGGGCTTGACGGGCCCGCCCCGCGTGGTGCTAGTGTACTAGCACAGTGCTGGTGCAGCCGCATCTCGCGACTGGAGCCGCACGCGGAGGAACCCACCCCCATGCGTCATTCACTGTCGGCGCTCGGACGCCGCGAACGCCAGATCATGGACATCGTCTTCCAGCGCGGGCGCGCGACTGCGGCCGACGTGCTCGAAGACCTGCCCGATCCACCGAGCTATTCGTCGGTGAGGAGCATGCTCCGCCTGCTCGAGGAGAAGGGCTTCCTCCGCCACGAGTGGGAGGGACCGCGGCACGTGTTCATGTCCACCGCCGATCCGGAGCAGGTCCGACGCTCCGCCGCGCGACATCTCCTCAAGACGTTCTTCAGCAACTCCATGGAATCGGCCGTGGCGGCCATGCTCGGTCAGGCCGAGACGCCGCCCAGCGACGCAGAACTCGAGCGCCTCGCGAAGCTCATCGCGCAGGCGCGCCAGAAGCGAGGTCGCGCATGATCGCCCTCTCGTCCATGACCCGTTCGCTCGCCTCGCTCGGTCCGCTCGCCGTGTGGCCCGGGCTGCTGCTCAAGGTCACGCTCCTCTTTGCCGCCGCGGCACTCGTCGCCGCGCTCTGCCGCAGGCGCGCGGCCGCGACACGCCATTTCGTGTGGCTCGTGGCGCTCGCCGGCGCGCTGGCGCTCGCGGCGCTCACGCCGATCGCGCCGCGGCTCGAGGTCGTGCTGCCGCGCCCCGCCGGGCCACCCCGCGCGCTCGCCGCGACACCGGTTCCCGCTGCCGGATCCTGGCTCGACCGGGAGCGCACGCGGGCCGGGAGCTGGGAGGCATTGAACGACGTGGGGGATGCGGCGCCGAAGCACGCCGCGAGCCGCCCGGCTGCGAGCGGCACGAGTCTTCTCGCGCCGCTGCGCGAGCTCTGGCGGCTCGCTTCGGGTGCGCTGCTTTCGCTCTGGCTCGCGGGATTCCTTCTCGTGCTCGCGTGGTCGGCGCTCGGGCGGCTGGCCCTGACGGGGCTCGTTCGGGAAGCCGTTCCCGTGGAGGCCGCCGAGTGGCGCGCGCTGCTCGCCGGCGCGAGCGAGGTCGAGATTTCCAGGCACGGCGTGCGCGTGGCGTGGAGCGAGCGCGTCGGGGCACCGCTCATGTGGGGCTGGCTCCGGCCGGTCATCCTGCTGCCGCGCGAGGCGCGGGAGTGGCCGCCCGGGCGGCGGCGCGACGCACTGCTGCACGAGCTCGCGCACGTGACGCGCGGCGACTACGTCGCGCAGACGCTGGCCACGTTGGCCTGCGCCGTGTTCTGGTTCCATCCCCTGGTCTGGCATGCCGCGACGAGGCTTCGCTCCGAGTGCGAGCACGCCTGCGACGACGTCGTGCTCGGCGCGGGCACGGCGGCCGCCGAATACGCCACCTCGCTGCTCGAGGTCGCGCGCTCGGCCCGCGCACTGGGAGGAGCCGGGTTCGTGGCGGTGGGGATGGCGCGCCGCTCGCATCTCGAGGGGCGGCTGCTCGCGGTGCTCGACGAGTCGCGTGCGCGCGCGTCGCTGTCGCGCCGGGCGTTCGCCGCCGGCCTCGCGATCGCGGCCTTGCTGCTCGTGCCGCTCGCAGGGGTCGCGCCGCGCTTGTC
>DATDEX010000143.1:0-2741 GCA_036522895.1 Candidatus Eiseniibacteriota bacterium
CGCCGCGCGGTGCGCGTCGCGGAACGGCACACCCTCCTCCACGAGCGCGTCCGCGAGCTCGACCGCGAGGAGGTCGGTCGTGAGCGAGGCGGCGATCCGCGCGCGATCCGGCGCGAGCGCGTCGATCGCCGGCGGCAGTGCCGCGAGCAGCACCTCGAGCGTGTCGGCCGTGTCGAACACGGCTTCCTTGTCCTCCTGGAGATCCTTCTGGTACGAGCTCGGCAGGCCCTTCAGGAGCGTCGCGAGCTGCTGCGCGTTCGCGATCAGCCGCGCGCTCTTCCCGCGTGCGAGCTCGAAGAGGTCGGGGTTCCGCTTCTGCGGCAGCAGGCTCGAGCCGGTCGAGAACCCGTCCGGCGCGGCGAACCAGCCGAAGCCCGGCGAGCAGAAGAGCACCAGGTCCTCCGCGAGCCGCGAGAGGTGGATGCCGAGCATCGCCGCGGCGTTCAGGTACTGGAGCGCGAAATCGCGGTCGCCCACCGCGTCGAGCGAGTTCAAGGCGACGCGCGAGAAGCCGAGCCGGGTGGCGAGCGAGGCGCGGTCGTAGCGAAGCGGCGTCCCCGCCACCGCGCCGGCCCCGAGCGGCAGTCGATCGGCCGCCTCGCGCGCCTCGGCGAAGCGCTCCTCGTCGCGCGCGAGCGCCTCGACGTGCGCGAGCCACCAGTGCGCGAGCCGCACCGGCTGCGCCGGCTGGAGGTGCGTGTAGGCCGCGCACGCCAGATCGCCCGCCTCTCTCGCCTGCGAGACGAGCGCGCGCTCGAGCTCGCGCACGCCCTCGATCGCGCTCTCGCAGAGCCGCATGACGTGTATGCGCATGAGCGTCGCGACCTGGTCGTTCCGCGACCGCCCCGTATGGAGCCGCCGCGCCGGGTCACCGCACCGCTCCACCAGCGCCGCCTCCACCGCCGAGTGCACGTCCTCGCCCGCGAGCACCGCCTTCCCCGTCCCGAGCGCCGCCTCGAGCTCATCGCACGCCGCGATCAACGCATCGCGCTCCCCCTCGCCCATGACCCCGCACTCCGCGAGCGTGGCCGCATACGCCCGCGACAACGCCAACTCCTCGCCCACGAGCCGCCCATCCACCGGCAGCGAGTCATTCAACCGCCGCGCCCGCGGATCGAGCGGAGCCGCGAGCCGCCCCTTCCACACCGGATCAGGCGTACGGGTCAATCAAGACTCCAATCCGCGAGAGTGTGCGCATCAGCGAAGGCGATCATTGCCTGGGTCAAGCTGGCTCGGGGGTGTCCGTTTGAGAGTGGGGCCACGAAGTGGGGACCCCGCGAACAAACGGACACCCCCGAGCCAGCGCCCCTAGGGAAAGCTTCACCGAACGCAACCTCAAGCATGCGTCTTCACCTCGTCGTTCTTCTTCACGCCGTTCCCGCGCTGCGCCGCCGTAGCCAACGGCAGTCCGAACAACCGGATGAACCCCTCCGCATGCCCCGCCGTATAGCCCGTCATGTCGAACGAGGCCAGATCCGGCCGGTACAAGGTCTGCGGGCTAGTCCGCCCGACCGCGACCGCGCGCCCCTTGAAGAGCTCGATCGAGACCTCGCCCGTAGCGACCTCGAGCGCCGTGTCCGCGAATGCCTGGAGCGCCCGCCGGAGCGGCGTGAACCAGAGCCCGTTGTAGACCAGGTCCGCGTAGCGCGTGCCCAGCTCCAGGCGCATGCGCAGGAGGTCGTGCGGCAGGACCAGCCGGCAGAGATCGTCGAGCGCCTCGTGGAGCACCGTGCCGCCCGGCGTCTCGTAGACGCCGCGCGACTTCATGCCCACGAGCCGGCTCTCGACCACGTCGACCCGGCCTACGCCGTGCCGGCCCGCGATCTGGTTCAGCGTCTCGAGCAGCTCCACCGGGCCCAGGCCCTTGCCGTTCACGCTCACCGGCCGGCCGCTCTCGAAGCCGACCTTGATCTTCTCCGGGAACGCCGGCCACTGGTCGCTCGACGCCGTGAGCTTGTAGACGCCGTCCGGCGGGGCGTTCGCCGGATCCTCGAGCGCGCCGCCCTCGTGCGAGAGGTGCCACAGGTTGGCGTCGCGCGAGTAGAGGTCGCCCGGCTTCTGCGCGACCGGGATGCCGTGCTTCTGCGCGTACGCGAGCGCGTCCTCGCGCGAGACGATGTCCCACTCGCGCCACGGCGCGAGGACGGGCAAGTGGGGCGCGAGCGCCATGTAGGCCAGCTCGAAGCGCACCTGGTCGTTCCCCTTGCCCGTGCAGCCGTGGGCGAGCGCGTCGCAGCCGGTGCGCTGCGCGGCCCACACCTGCCGGGACGCGATGAGCGGCCGCGCGAGCGAGGTGCCGAGCAGGTAGCGCCCTTCGTAGACCGCCCCGGCCCGGAGCGCCGGGAAGCAGAAGTCGCGCACGAACGGCACGCGCAGGTCCTCGACGATCACCTCCGCGGCGCCGATCTTGCGCGCCTTGGCCTCGAGCCCGGCGAGCTCCTCGCCGCCCTGGCCCACGTCGCTGCAGTAGCACACCACCTCGCAGCCGTAGTTCGACTTCAACCACGGCACGATGATGCTGGTGTCGAGGCCGCCGGAGTACGCCAGCGCCGCGCGCTTCACCGTGGGTCGCTTCACGTCCGCGCTCCTCCCTGGCCCGCGCACGCGCCGAGCGCCGCGTCGAGCCGTTCGAGTCCGTCGTCGATCTCCGCATCCGTCACCGTGAGCGGCGGCAGCACGCGCACCGCGCGCTCGCCGCCACGGACGAGCAGCAGGCCGGCATCGCGCGCCGCCGCGACGAG
>DATDEX010000144.1:0-3396 GCA_036522895.1 Candidatus Eiseniibacteriota bacterium
GCTCGTGATCCACAAGAACTCGCTCAAGATGCCGGCCACGATCAAGATCGACCAGCCGGATCCCAACGTGCTCGAGGCGACGTTCGAGGTCACGCCGCCCGAGGCGAACGACTTCCAGGTGCCGGTCCAGCTCCAGGCCACGTGCGCGAACGAGCCGCTCGCCCAGGTGATGGGCGAGACCGTGTACTGGTGGAATGGGGCCTGGACGGTCGCCGAGAACCTCTCGCTCGACCACAAGTCGGTGACGTTCAGCTCGAAGACCAAGGTCCTGTCGAACGTCAAGGTGGACGCCCTGCCCCCGCCGGACGACACGAAGAATCACGGCGGCAACTAGAGCTTCTCCCCGATGACACAGGAAGGCCGCCGGCTCCAACGAGTCGGCGGCCTTCGCGCTTCGGTCCCCGGGCTGGCTATCGCTTGACGATCACCCCGTCGTCCGAGAGATCGAACTTGCCCGCGAGCGGCTCCTTCGGCAGACCCGGCATGCGCATGATCTCGCCGGTGATGGGAATCACGAACCCGGCGCCCGCCGCGAGCTGGATCTCGCGCACGGTGACGAGGAAGTCCTTCGGCCGGCCGAGGAGCGCGGGGTTGTCGGAGAGCGACTGCTGCGTCTTCGCGATGCAGATCGGGAGCTTCCCGAACCCCAGCTTCTCGAGCTGCTCGCGGTCGCGCTTCGCGCGCACCGTGTAGTCCACCGCCTGGGCGCCGTACATCTCCCGCGCGACCGTGCGGATCTTGTCCTCGATGCTCGAGTTCCAGTCGTAGAGCGGCTTGAAGTGCGGCTCGCTCGCCGCGACCTTGGCGCGCACGACCTCGGCGAGCTCGGTGCAGCCCTTGCCGCCCAGCGCGAACCCCTTGCTCACCACGGCGGGAATCCCGAGCGCGTCGCAGTGCTTCCGGAGCGTCTCGATCTCCTCCGCCGTGTCGGAGGGGAAGTGGTTGATCGCCACCACGCAGGGTTGCTCGAACTTGGCGATGTTCTCCAGGTGCTTCTCCATGTTCGAGAGCCCGCGCAGCATGGCGCGGACGTCCGGCGTGCTCACGTCGGCGACGCGCACGCCGCCGTGCATCTTGAGTGCGCGGATCGTGACCACGAGCACGGTGCAGGCGGGCGCAAACCCGCCGTAGCGGCAGTTGATGTCGAAGAACTTCTCCGCCCCGAGCTCGAACGCGAAGCCGGCCTCGGTGATCACGATGTCGGCGTAGGCGAGCGCCGCCTGGGTGGCCGCGATGGTGTTGGTGCCGTGCGCGATGTTCGCGAACGGGCCACCGTGCACGAACGCGGGTACGCCCTCGGTGGTCTGCACCAGGTTGGGCTTGATCGCGTCGCGGAGCAGGGCGGCCATGGCGCCCACCGCCTTCAGGTCGCTCGCGGTGACCGGGGAGCCGTCGGCGCGGTAGCCCACGACGATCCGGCCGAGCCGGAGCTTCAAGTCCGCGATCCCGTCCGCGAGGCACAGCACCGCCATCACCTCGCTCGCCGCGGTGATGTCGAAGCCGGTCTCGCGCGGGATGCCCTCGGTGCGGCCACCGAGCCCGATCACGATGTCGCGGAGCGCGCGGTCGTTCATGTCGACGACGCGCTTCCAGCTCGCGCGCCGAGCGTCCATGCCACAGGCGGTGTCGTGGTGGAGCGCGTTGTCCACCAGCGCCGCGAGCAGGTTGTGCGCGCTCGAGACGGCGTGGAAGTCGCCCGTGAAGTGCATGTTGATGTCGTCCACCGGCACGACCTCGGAGGCGCCGCCGCCGGCGCCGCCGCCCTTCATGCCGAACGTGGGCCCGAGGCTCGGCTCGCGCAGCGCGACGGCGCTCACGACCCCGATCTTCGCGAGCCCCTGCGCGAGCCCGACGCTGGTGGTGGTCTTCCCCTCGCCCGCGGGGGTCGGGGTGATGGCCGACACCAGCACCAGCTTGCCCCGGCGGGGACGCGTGCTGAACGACTGCAATGCGAGCTTGGCCTTCCAGTTGCCGTACTGCTCCACGTCCGCCGGATCCAGGCCCAGCGACTTGGCGACCTCCAGGATGGGTCTCATGAGCATGCACTATAGGCCCGCATCCGGCCGGATGTGAACCGGGCGCGCCGACGCGCGCGGAACCGGCCCGCAGAAGCAGGCTTAAGCCCGGCCTGCCGCCGGCCGAAGACACCGGGAACGAGCCCCACCGCCCCACCCGATCCGCGAACCGCCTCGCAGGGCTCAGGGCGCAAGCGGGAGGACCCCGTTTGGACACTTCATCGACCCGGCCCTGGACCGAACCCGGCCGGGACCCCGAACTTCTGAGCGCGGCGCAGCGAGGCGATCTTCCCTCGCTGCTGCAGCTCATCCACGCCCGTCGCCTCTCGCTCTGGCGCGCCTGCCTCGCGATCACGCGACACCTGGGCGAGGCCGAGCTCCTGTTCCAGGAGACGCTCGTCCACGCGACCCGGCAGCTGCGCGCGGCGCCGTCACACAAGCCGTTCCTGCCCTGGCTCGTGAAGCTCGCGCGCCAGCTGGACGCCGCGAAGATGCGCGGCCGGCCGCTGCGGCCCACCATCGGGGCGCGGCGCCCGAACGGCGAGCCGTGGCTCGCGGGCGCCCATGGTGCCCACTACGTGGAGGACGAGCAGCGCGCGCTGCACGCGTTCGCGCTGCTCCACTCGGACGACCAGTGGCTGCTCGCGCTGCGGCTGATCGAGCGGCTCTCGTACCCGGAGATCTCCCGCATCACCGGCATCTCGGTGCCGCGGGTCATGAATCGGATCGCCCTCTCGCGCGAGTACATCGATCACGTGCGGGACATCGAGGACCAGGCCGCGTGATCCACCTCACCGTGCAGCAGCTCTCGGCCTCGCTCGACGGCGCGCTCACCGGGCCGTCGCTCGAGCTGATCGTGCGCCACCTCGCCGCCTGCCACGACTGCCGCGACCGCCAGGCGCGGCTCGCGAAGCACGATGACGCGCTGCGCCGGCTGCTCGCCCAGGATCCGACCAACGAGTTCCTCGAGGAGCTCACGCGGCGCTCGACGACGCTGGTGACCGCGATCGCGCACGGCCAGCCGGCGCCGGTCATGACGACCTCGGTGCCACTGCTCCACGAGGAGGACCCGTACGCCCCGGTCGAGCCGCCGCCGCTGCCGGCGCGGCCCGAGCTCGGGCGCTCGGGCGAGATCGCGAAGGTGGCGGGCTGGGGCCAGATCGGCGTCAAGCCCACGGCCCCGACGCACGCGCCGTCGTCCGATCCGGAGGAGGCGCGGCGGCTGCTCGAGGCGGTGGGCCGCGACACCACCGACGATTTCACCGGGCTCTCCGCGAGGGGGCTCCACGACAGCGGCGTCATCGACGGCCCGAAGTTCGATCTGCCGGCCTGGATCAAGGAGCAATCGGGCCACCCGGTCCCGCGCGGCGACGCCCGCCGC
>DATDEX010000145.1:0-12438 GCA_036522895.1 Candidatus Eiseniibacteriota bacterium
GGCGTGACCGGCGGTGCGGCTGCGGACATGCGGTGTCTCCCGGGGTTCGAGGGGCTCCACGACACTCTATAGGACGACGTCGGCATCGGCATGCCCGGCGCGGCGCGCCCGGAGTCACTTGTGATGCGCTCGTCGCACGCGGGGTCCGATGCTCCCCGACCGGCGCCCGGACCCCGGTCGCGCCGGCGGATACGGGCCGCTATACTTCGCGCGCTCCGTCTCCCGCGCCGCATCCTTTCCGAGGGCCCCAGTGACCCACGTGTCCGAACTTCGCCTCCGCGATGCCGGCGTCGAGGCCGCGCGCAGCAAGCTCCTGTCCGGGGAGAGCCTGTCGCAGGAGGACGGCGTCCGGCTATTCGCCGCTCCGGTCATGGAGTTGGGCCGCCTCGCGCACGCCGTGGCGCGCGACCGGCACGGCGACCGCGTCTACTTCACGATCAACCGGCAGCTCAATCCCACGAACGTCTGCGTGCTCGCATGCAAGTTCTGCGACTACGCGAAGAAGCCCGATGCCCCCGGCGCCTACACGATGACGCGCGAGGAGATCCTCGCTCACGTGGACCCGGAGATCACCGAGATCCACATCGTGGGCGGGCTCCACAACAAGTGGCGCTTCGACGATTACCTGGACATCATCCGCTGGGTGAAGGAGAAGAAGCCCGACCTGTCGGTCAAGGCCTACACCGCGGTCGAGATCGACTTCTTCTGCCGGCTCACGAAGAAACCCGCCGAGTGGGTGTTGGGCGAGCTCAAGGCGGCCGGGCTCGACGCGCTGCCCGGCGGCGGCGCCGAGGTGTTCAGCGAGCGCGTCCGCCGCGAGCTCTTCCACCAGAAGATCGGGGCCCGGCGCTGGCTCGAGATCCACGAGATCGCGCACGGGATGGGCATCCCCAGCAACGCGACGCTCCTCTACGGCCACATCGAGACGCACGCGGAGCGCGTGCAGCACATGATCGACCTGCGCGAGCTGGAGCGGCGCGCACCCGGGTTCTTCGCGTTCATCCCGCTAGCGTTCCAACCCGGGGTGACGGGGCTCGTGCGGCGCCAGGCCTCGGCGATCGAGGATTTGAAGACCATCGCCGTCTCGCGGCTCGTGTTCGACAACGTCCCGCACGTCAAGAGCTACTGGATCATGCTCGGCCAGGACACCGCGGCGGCCGCGCTCCACTTCGGCGCGAGCGATCTCGACGGCACGATCGGCCAGGAGAAAATCGCGCACGCGGCGCTCGCCCGAAGCCCGGTCGGGATGGCCGAGGCCGGCATGGTGCAGGTGATCCGCGAGGCGGGAAAGCTGCCCGTGCAGCGCGACGCGCTCTACCGGGTGATCCGCGAATACCCGCGCCGCGAGGCGCCGGTCGCCGCTGCGGGGGCCGCCGCCACCACTGCCGCCGCGGCCGCGGCGAGCGCCTAGAGGACGATATGGCCCATACCCATTCCCCGGGGTTCTTGAAGCTCGTCAACGCCGCGAAGGCGCGCGTCCAGCAGTTCTCGATCGACGAGTTCCTCGCCAGGCTCCAGGCGGGCGAGCGCTACATCCTGATCGACGTGCGCGAGGAGTCGGAGTGGGCCAAGGGCCACCTGCCGAGCGCGCACCACATGGGCAAGGGCATCATCGAGCGCGACATCGAGCAGGCCATTCCGGACCCGGACACGCCCATCGTGCTCTACTGCGGCGGCGGGTTCCGGAGCGCGCTCACCGCCGACAACCTGCAGAAGATGGGCTACACGAACGTCGTCTCGCTCGACGGGGGCTGGCGCGGCTGGACCGAGCGCGGGCTGCCCACCGTGACGCCCGAGCCGGGCGAGTAGTCCGGCCCCTCCACCCGCACCCGGACAGGGAAGACCTCATGCTCGACTCCAGCGCCCCGCTGTTCCACGCCGCGCGCTACACCGACCCGCAGCAGGTGCTCGAGGCCATCTTCGGCTATCGCGAGTTCCGCCCCGGGCAGCGGCGCATCATCGACGCGGTGCTCGCCGGTCGCGACTGCATCGGCGTCATGCCCACCGGTGCCGGCAAGTCGCTCACGTTCCAGGTTCCGGCCAAGATCCTGCCCGGCGCCGTACTCGTGATCTCGCCGCTCATCTCGCTCATGAAGGACCAGGTCGACGCGCTCGTGCGGCTCGGCTTCCGCGCCACGACGGTCAACTCGTCGCTGCCGTTCGAGGAGCGGCGCGACCGCATGGCCGCGTTCCGCCGCGGCGAGGTCGAGCTCCTCTACCTGGCGCCCGAGGCGCTCGAGGGCTCGCTGCGCGGCATCGTCTCCGGCTGCCCGGTGAGCCTCGTGGTGGTCGACGAGGCGCACTGCATCAGCCACTGGGGCCACGATTTCCGCCCCGCCTACCGGAAGCTCGCCGGGTTGAAGGAGGAGTTGGGCGAGATCCCGGTGCTCGCGCTCACCGCCACGGCGACCCGCCGGGTGGCCGGCGACATCATCCAGCAGCTCGGGATGCGGAAGCCGGACGGCTTCAAGGGCTCGTTCTTCCGCCCCAACCTGCGCCTCACCGCGGTCAAGAAGGGCGAGGGGAAGGACGTGGACGGCCGGCCGCGTCCGGCACGCAACGTGCGGAAGGACCTGCTGTCGCTGCTCCGCACCCGGCGCGGCGAGAGCGCGATCGTCTACTGCATGAGCCGGCGGAGCGTCGAGTCCACCGCCGAGTTCCTCGCCTCGAACGGCATCAAGGCCGCGCCGTACCACGCCGGCCTCTCCGACGACGTGCGGGTGCGTCACCAGGACGCGTTCGCGCGCGACGACGTCGACGTGATCGTGGCCACGATCGCGTTCGGCATGGGGATCGACAAGAGCAACGTGCGCCTCGTCGTCCACCGAGACATGCCGAAGAGCATCGAGGCGTGGATGCAGGAGATCGGCCGCGCCGGGCGCGACGGCCTCCCGAGCGAGTGCATCGTCTACTACTCGTGGGCGGACGTGATCGGCTACGACACGTTCCTCACCGGCATCGAGGACCTCGAGCTGCGCGCCGAGACGCGGCGGAAAACGGTGGAGCTATTCCGGCTGCTCGAGCGGCCGAGCTGCCGTCACCAGGCCGCGTGCGCCCACTTCGACGAGAAGCTGGAGCCCTGCGGCAGCTCGTGCGACGCGTGCACGGGCGCGGGGATCGAGACGCTCGTCGTCGCGAGCGGGGCGATCACCGCCTCCGGCCGCGTGCGCGGCGCCGGCGCCGCGACCGTGACGCTTTCGGACGAGGCGCTCGACCGCTTCGAGCGCTTGCGCGCCGTGCGCAAGCGCCTCGCCGACGCCGAGGGCGTGCCGGCCTACATCGTGTTCAGCGACGCGGCGCTCCGCGGCATGGCCGAGCGCCGGCCGACCTCCGAGCGCGAGCTGCTCGACGTGCCGGGCGTGGGTCCGGTCAAGCTCGAGCGCTACGGCGCCGCGTTCCTCGAGTCGCTGCGCGAGGGGTGAGCGGCCGGCGAAGGGCGCTCGACTCCCCCCGCCGCGCGCGGTATTTTCGACGGTCCATGAACCCCACCCGGCTCACCACGACGGTCGCCGCGCGCATCCCGTACGCGAACGCGGCCCCGTTTTACGCGCTCTGGGCGGACGCGCCGTTCGCGGTGCGCAACCTGGCGCCGCGCGAGCTGGGGCGTGAAGCCGAGGCCGGGAGCGTCGACCTGGGGCTCATGGCGACGGGCGACTTCCTGAGGCTCCGGGACCGCTTCGAGCTCCTGTCGCCGATGGGCGTGGCGGCGCGCGGGCCGGTCCAGTCCGTGCTGCTCTTCTCGCGCCGCCCCGCCAGCGCGCTCGGCGGAGCGCTCATCTCGGTGACGCCCGAGACGTCCACGAGCATCCGGCTCCTGAAACTCCTGCTCGACGTCCGCCGTGGGCTGCCGGGCATTCGCTACGTGCGCGGGCTCGAGCCCGCGCAGGCCGATGCGCTGCTCCTCATCGGCGACCAGGCGATGCGCACGCGCAACCGGCCGCCGGAGGGATTCGTGCACACGTTCGACCTGGGCGCCGACTGGCTCGAGTGGACCGGGCTGCCGTTCGTCTACGCCGCCTGGGTCGTGCGCTCCGCGCTCGAGCCAGGCTTGAAGACCGAGCTCCGCGCCTTCCTCGAAGCCTCGCTCGCCGCGGGGCTCGCCTCGCTGCCGGAGGTCGCCCGCCGCGAGACGGGTCCCGGCTGGAGCCAGGCGGAGATGGAGGGCTACCTGCGCCGCTTCCATTATCGTTTCGGCCCCGAGGACCTGCAGGGACTCGAGCGGTTCGAGTCGCTGCTCGGCGAGCACGGCCTGCTCGCCGCGGACTGACGGGGCGTCCCCGCGCGGCGGTCCGCAACCTGCGGCGGCCGCCAACGTAGTCAACCCCCGTGACCGGCGCGCAGCCGGCGCGGGACCCGGCCGGCCGGCCGGACCAGGGTGCGGCGCGAGCCGCTCGGACGCGAGAGGAGTGCGAGCGAACATGGCCACCATGCACGAGATCGACTACGAGATCGTCGGCGCCGAGATGCAGTTCGTGAAGATCGAGCTGGATCCGGGCGAGGCGGTCGTGGGGGAGGCCGGCGCCATGATGTACCTGGAGGACGGCGTCGCGCTCCAGACCATCTTCGGCGACGGCTCGCAGCAGCAGGGCGGCTTCATGGACGCGCTGCTCGGCGCGGGCAAGCGGCTGCTCACGGGCGCGTCGCTGTTCATGACGGTGTTCCAGAACCAGGGCCAGGGAAAGAAGAAGGCGGCGTTCGCCGCGCCCTACCCGGGCAAGATCATCGCGCTGAATCTTCAAGAGCTGGGCGGCGAGCTGCTCGCCCAGAAGGATTCGTTCCTGGTCGCGGCCAAGGGCGTCTCGATCGGGGTCGCGTTCACGCGCCGCTTCGGAGCCGGACTGTTCGGCGGCGAAGGCTTCATCCTGCAACGGCTCACCGGCGACGGCTGGTGCTTCGTCCACGCCGGCGGCACGCTCGAGGAAAAGACGCTCGCGGCCGGCGAGACGCTGCGCGTCGACACGGGCTGCATCGTGGCGATGCAGCCGAGCGTGGACTACGACATCCAGCTCGCGGGCGGCGTGAAGACCGTGCTCTTCGGCGGCGAAGGGCTGTTTTTCGCGATCTTGAAGGGGCCCGGCCGGGTGTGGCTCCAGTCGCTGCCGTTCTCGCGCCTCGCGAGCCGCATCTACGCCGCGGCGCCGCAGACGGGCGGCCGGGGGCGGGAGCAGGGCTCGGTCCTCGGCACGCTCGGCAACCTGCTCGACGGGGATGGGCGGTGACCCCGCGCCGGACGCTCTTCGCCGTGACGGTGGCCGCGCTGCTCGGCGGCGCGGTCGCCGTGGTCGTCGCGCAGAACGACATGGACAAGGTCGAGATCAAGACCGACAAGCTCGCCGGCAACGTCTGGGTGCTCTACGGCGCGGGCGGCAACATCGGCCTCTGCGCGGGCGCCGACGGCGCTGTGCTCGTCGACGACGAGTTCGCGCCGCTGTCGGCGAAGATCCTGGCGGCGGTGAAACAGGTGAGCGACCAGCCGGTGCGCTGGGTGGTGAACACGCACTGGCACGGCGACCACGTGGGCGGGAACGAGAACCTCGCGACCGCCGGGGCCACGATCGTGGCGCACGACCGCGTGCGCACCCGGCTGCTCGAGGGTCAGGACAACAAGTTCTTCGGCCGGAAGGTCGCGCCCGCCACGGGCCGGGCGCTCCCGCTCGTCACGTTCAACGACAGCACGACGCTGCACGTGAACGGCGAGGATGTGCTCGCGTTCCACGTCGCGCCCGCGCACACCGACGGCGATGTCATCGTGTGGTTCCCGAAGGCGAACGTGGTGCACATGGGCGACACGTTCTTCAACGGCTTCTACCCGATCATCGACCTCGAGAGCGGTGGGAGCGTCGACGGGATGATCGCCGCGAGCGAGCGCGTGCTGCCGCGGATCGACGACGACACGAAGGTGATCCCGGGGCACGGGCCCGCGACGGACAAGGCGACGCTCCAGAAGTACCACGACATGCTCGTGGGAGTGCGCGCCGCGGTCGCGAAGCTCGTGAAGGAGAAGAAGACGCTCGAGCAGGTCGTAGCCGCGAAGCCCACGGCGCCGTGGGACGAGGTCTGGGGCAAGGGCTATCTCAAGCCCGACATGTTCGCGACGCTGCTCTACACCGAGCTGTCGAAGCGAAAGTCGTAGCGCGGGCTCCGGGCGACCCGGAGCGCGAACGCAAACCCGGAAAACGATCGAGCCGGAGGGCGGACGCTGCCGCCCTCCGGCTCGCGACTTCTTCGGCTAGTTGGTGCAGCCCAGCGTGGGGGTCACGCACTCCTTCGCCGTGATCGAGCCCGTCGCACCGCAGGCGCCCGCCCCGCCGATCGAGCAGTTCGCGCTCGCGGCGATCGTGTGGCAGGTGCCGTCCAGCGCCCGGAACTCGAGCACGTTGTTCCCGGTTCCGCTCGCCCGGGCCACCCGGGCGTCATCCGCTCCGCCCGCGGCGGTGAACGTCGCCAGCGCCTGGCCGTCGACCGTCCAGGTGAAGCTGCAGCCGCTCTGCCCGCTCACGGCCGCCGTGTAGGCGAGCACGCCGTTGCAGCCGGGGCCCGTGGGCGGCGTGATCGTGACCGTGTTCGCGGTCACGCTGACGCTAGCGGTGGCCGTGCGCGAGCAACCCTGCCGGTCGGTGACCGTGAGCGTGTAGGTGGTCGTCGGGCTCTGGAGGGCCGTCACGGTGAAGTTCAGGCAGACCATACCCGTGGCGTCGCCGTACGCGCTCTGGCTCTGCGAGCTGCCGTCGCTGCCCGCGAGCGTGAGCGTGAAGGGTCCGCGAGCCGCGGGGGCGATGGCGCAGGCCTGGAGCACCGAGCTCGTGCCGCAGATGGCCGTGCAGTTCGTCACGCACGCGAGCGTCGCCCCGTAGCCGACGACGCAGACCTGCTGGTGGCGGCACTGCCCGCCCGGGGGGGACTGGTCGGCGGAGGCGCACCCGGCGGCACCCGGGCTCGTGTTCCACGAGATCGTCGTGCACGATCCCGGGGTGCACTTGCCACGAACCACGCCGGCCTGGCCGAAGCACACCATGCCCTGGCTGCAGGGGAAGTTGGGAATGTCGGCGTACATCACGGTGTCGTGATAGTTCTCCTTGCCGCTCTTGCCGGGGGCCGTGCTGCTGCCGTTGGCGTCCTCCAGAATGAGGTCCGTCGGAACCGCCAGCACGGAGCCGTCCGGCACGAGATGCAGCGCGATGCAGTACCGGCCGGTGCTGGTGTTGTTGCGCACGGTGAACTGGACCCGTGCCGAGAAGAAGCCTCCCGGCGTGCACACGCAGGGCTCGTTGATCACGATGCCCGAGCCGACGATCTCCACGTCGCCCGCGGTGCACGGATCGGTGCTCAGGTCGTTGGCGTACGCGGCGCCGGCGCTCAGCGTCAGGAACGCGACCGCGCCGAAGAATGCGCGACGCAGTCCGCGCCCCGAACGCCGCGGCGCACGTCGGATGGAGTCATGGCCGGGCGACTGCTCGGTGGGTCGACACTCGGTCGGAAGCGTAAGGGTCTCGTCGGGATGCATGATCTTGTCTCCGTTTGAGTCACGCGGCTTCCGCGTGATCGGGTCGCGGTCTTCCGTGTCCCTTGTCCGGCGTCCGCCTCGTGGCGCGGCCGCCGGCCCCATTCCCATCGCACCGCAGACGCGGTGCGGTTGCTGTCTCGAGCCGCCTCGAGCTCGCGAACGTCACGAGAAGGCGGCGGTGATCTCGAACCTCAGTGCCCCATGTAGACGAGCCGCGCGACGTGACTGTCCGAGCCGACCGCGGCGCGGAGGTAGTACATGCCCTGGCGAACCCGTTGCCCGTTGTCCGCGAACCCGTCCCAGACCGCCTGGTACTGGCCCGCCGCCTGCACGCCCTGGGCGAGGGTCCGGACCCGCCGCCCCGCGAGATCGAACACGCCGATGTCCACCGGCCCGCGGGTCGGGATCGCGTAGGCGAACCGCATGTTGGTGGCGAACGGATTCGGCGTCGGGCGGTAGAGCGCGATCGATGCGTCCTCGCCGGCCGCGGCGCGATCCGCGCCGGGGGTGAGGTCCGCGGTGGGCGTGGGGAGATCCCCGCCGCCAGTGGCCGCGCCGTCGACCGTATCGACGGTGAAACGGTCGAACGTCGTCACCCCGGAGCCCGAGGCCCAGTACCACTTGAGATTGGTGATGGCCGCGGTGACGTTGGTGACCGGGCTCTCGTCGAACACCCTGGTGCGACCCACCCAGACGTCCACGTGATCGTTGCCGATCGACTCCGTGCCGCCGTCGGGCGCCGCGTACGAGAGCGTGCTCCCCGAGTGGTTCAACACCCAGGTGATGGCCTGCGTGCCGCGAAACGCCGCGCTGTTCTTCCGCGCCACCAGGTCACGCAACTGGAACTCGTTCCCGGTGCCGAGCGTGTTGACGCCCAGACGCGCGTAGGTGTTCACGTCCGCCTCGTCGGCATTCGAGGCGCTGAACCCCGACCCGATGCGGAAGACCTGGGCGCTCGTCTCGTTCGTGCCGGCGCCGGAGAGGGAGAGATTGAAGCGACAGATGAGCGCCGACGGGGCGGGGCTGAAGTCCGCCGTGCGGGAGAACGAGGCGTGGTCCCCGGGGGCGACGGACACCCGCAGCGCGCCCGCCGGGTTGGAGATGCTGCTCTTCGAGCTGCTCACCGCCAGACTGCTCCAGGTCGGCACCGCCGCCACGTCCATGGACGTTCCGTCCGACGCGTCCTGAACGAACAACGGCTCGGCCAACGCGTTCCCCGCGCCGGCGCCAAGGGCACCGAGCACGAGAACCAACGACAACCATCGAGTCCCGCTGCGACACATGGGTATTACCTCCTGCTGGAGCCCAGCCACACGTTTCCGAGGGGATCGACGCGGCGTGTGAATCCGGGCCCGACAGGGGCTTCGCCTGTGGCTCGCGGAGAGAGAGCGAGAC
The DNA here is from genome assembly GCA_036522895.1 of Candidatus Eiseniibacteriota bacterium. Taxonomy (GTDB): domain Bacteria; phylum Eisenbacteria; class RBG-16-71-46; order RBG-16-71-46; family RBG-16-71-46; genus JAIOPA01. The sequence goes on from DATDEX010000145.1 coordinate 8,900, forward strand.
AGGCGGTGCCCATGCGAGGGCATGGAGGCACACCGCGAGCGATCCTCGGATGGAGAGAGGGGGGTCGGCCTTCTTTGGCCGGCGCCGCCGGGAGGGGTGGGCGGCGTCAACCTTTTCAACTCGCGCACGGGCGGTGGTAGGGCACCACCGGTATTCCAGTGCGATATCGTGAGTCTAGCAATGCCGAACGCGCGGCATGCAAGCCAATATCATATTCATGCTGGTTTCGCTCCGCGGGGGTGTGCGAGTTGCACGAAACACGGCGCGAGCGTTGCAGAATCGTTTGTCGACACACACGGCGGCCTCGCGCGCGGCCATCGGGATCGCGCGTTCCGAGCCGCATGCGGCTGCGGCCCGCGGAGGATCCGCGCGGCGCGTTGCGGGTTTCACCGATCGGGTGGATGCTTCGGCCATCCGGCTCAAGCCAAGGAGGCACTCGATGCTCAGGATCCGTGTTTCACGTGCGGGAATCGCCCTCGCCACCCTCGTGCTCGCGACCGTCGCGCGCGCCGCGCACCAGCAGGTGCCCGTCATCCGCGTGCACGCCGAGACGGAGGTGCTGGCGAGCCCCGGCAGGGTCTGGGCGCAGATCACGACCGGGCGGAACCTCGTGACCTGGTGCCCGCAGTGGAAGAGCCCGAAGAACGCCGGCGTCTTCCTCACGCGCGTCGGCGACGTGCTCGATTACACCGACGAGTGGGGGAACGGCGGCCGCTCGGTGGTGACGTACTTGAAGAAGAACGCGGAGCTACGCGTCGCGCACGAGCCGGCGAGCGGTGCCTACATGTGCCAGGGCAAGCTGATCCTCACCCCGACCGACCATGGCACGAACGTGGCGCTGTGGGATCAGTACACCGACGAGAGCCCGCCGGCCGACGCTGCCGCGACCGCGGAGAAGATGGAAAAGGAGTTGGCCGGGACGCTCGCCGCGTTGAAGAAAGGCTGCGAAGAGCACCACTCGGTCCTGCCCTCCCTGCACGTCACGAAATAGCCGGCACCGCGGTGGCATGACGCTCGCGCGCGCCGCCGCACCGCTCGACGCGCTCCGGGGCGCGTTGTAATCTGGCTGCCCGTCGCTTTCCGCCTGGCCCATGAGCGCCCCGTGCACAGGAGTCCCCGCCCCGTGTTGACCCGCATCGAAGACAAGGTGTTGCGCGGCGAGCGCCTGACGGGCGACGAGGGCGTGTTCCTGCTCACGGAGGCCCCGCTCGTCGAGCTGGGGGCGCTCGCGCACGAGGTGCGCACTCGGAAGACCGACCCCCGCATCGTCACCTACGTGATCGACACCAACCCCAACTACACGAACTGGTGCACGGTCGACTGCCACTTCTGCGCGTTCTACCGGAAGCACGGGAAGCCCGCCGCGGACGGCTACACGCACGACGTCGAGGGCGTCATGCGCATGCTCGAGAACGCGCGCGCGCTCGGCGCCACCACGGTACTGCTCCAGGGCGGGCTCAATCCCGACATCCCGTGGGAGTTCTACACGACGATCGTGCGCGAGGCGCGTAAACGCTACCCCGAGATCACGCCGCACTTCTTTTCGGCGCCGGAGATCCACCAGATGGTCGAGGTGAGCGGGCTCACGATCCGCGGCGTGCTCGACGCCCTCCATGCAGCCGGCCAGCGCACGCTGCCGGGCGGCGGCGCCGAGATCCTGGCGGCGCGCGTCCGCAAGCGCATCTCGGTCAAGAAGGGCGGCCCCGAGGCGTGGCTCGACGTTCACCGCGCCGCACACGCGGCCGGCATGCGCTCCACGGCCACCATGATGTACGGCCACGTCGAGACGCCGGCCGAGATCGTCGAGCACTTCGATTACATCCGCGCGCTCCAGGACGAGACGCACGGCTTCACCGCGTTCGTGCCGTGGAGCTACAAGCGCGGCAACACGCCCATGGAATCGAAGGTCCCGCACATCGCCGGCGCGAGCGCGTACTTTCGCGTGCTCGCGGCGAGCCGGCTCTACCTCGACAACTTCGAGCACATCCAGGCCTCGTGGTTCAGCGAGGGGAAGAAGACGGGGCAGGTCGCGCTCCACTTCGGCGCGGACGACTTCGGCGGCACGCTGTTCGAGGAGAACGTCCACCTGGCGACCGGGCACGTGAACAAGACGACGGTGGCCGAGGTCGAGACGCTCATCCGCGAGGCGGGCTTCACCCCGGCGCAGCGGACGACGCTCTACGAGATCCTCAAGGTGAGCGAGGGCCCGGAGGCGCTCGCACATCTTGCGGACGAGGTGCCGCTCTTCATCGAGAGCCTGCGCGAGCTGCCGGCCGAGTACCCGGCCCAACTCGAGGGCGAGGAACCGGGCGACACGCTCGTGATGCCGAGCTAGACCGGCTCGCCTCGCAGCGCGCCAGCCCACACCGACGGGTGAGATCCCCCGCGCGCGGGTGCGAACCCCCGCCGCCACGCGGGCACCGCCTCGCGCCGCGGCCATTGGCGCGGGTTTCGCGTGCCGCGGCGCTGGTCCGCCCCGTGCATCTCCTCGGGGCTGATCGGGCGTGCCCGCGAATCGCGGCGGCACGGGCCCGAGATCGCCGTGCTTGCCTCGAGGAGCTCCCCTGCGCCAGTCACTCTCCACCGCCCGCGTCTCCCGCGTGCTTCTCGCCTGCCTCCTCCTCGGGGCAGCACGGCTTTCCCGCGCCGCCGAGCCGGTGCCGGGCGAGTGCGCACCGCCGCACTCGCTCGTGGCGCTCCTACCGCTCGCCGACCTCACCGACCGCACGTGGGAGCTCTGGAGCGGCGAGAGCCCGGCCGTGCTCGTGGCCCGTCTTCTCGCGGACTCGCTCGAACACGGGCGCGGCCGCCACGTGCTGCGCGTGCCGCTCGTGGCGGACGCCGACCCCGCGCTGCCGCTGTCACGTGCCGCGGACGACGATCCCGCGCTCCGCGCCGCACGGCGCGCGGAGGCCGAGTTCGCGATCAGCGGCAGCGTGTCGGTGCTCACGCACGAGGACACCCGCGAAGGCGGACGGTTCGCGCGCTGGGGCATGGGCGCGCCCGACGCCCGAACGCACGTGCGCGTGAGCGTCACGCTCCGCGTGCTCGACACCCGGGACGGCTCGGTCATCATCGAGAGCAACGCGTCGCGCGATCGCGCCGGGCGCGGGACGGCCTCCGTCGGCCGGCCGGAACCCGCCGGCCGCAATCCCAATCCCACGGACGATCCGCTCGTCGACGAGGTGCTCGGCGAAGTGCTGAGCGACTTGACGAGCACGGTCGACCAGCGGCTCGACGCCTCGTGGCGCGCCCGGGTGATCCTCGAGGGCCGCGGCATCTACGTGCTGGACGCCGGCGCGTCGCGCGGGCTCTTCCCCGGCGAGCGCCTCGACGTGTGGCGCCCGGGCATCCAGCTCTTCGACGAGGACATGCTGCACATCGGGGACGACACGCGGATCGGCTCGGTGGTGGTCGAAGCGCTCGACGGGCGCGGTCGCGCGCGCGCCCGGCTGGTCGAGGGCGACGCCCGGATGGGCGACCTCGTGCGGCCGTGCTCCGGCGCGAGCGGCCCCGCGGTGTCTCTCCGGCGCTAGTCG
>DATDEX010000146.1:0-17461 GCA_036522895.1 Candidatus Eiseniibacteriota bacterium
GGGATGGCTTCTAGTGACCATTCGTGCAATTCGTGATTTCTCCCCTTCGTGTCTCTTCGTGTCCCTTCGTGGATTCAATGCATTTGCCGTTCTCTGTGCTGCAATAGCCCATTTTCGTCGCATAGCGCGTAGAAGTTGTCATGCTGCTTTGGGCCAGAGTTGAGTGATTTGCGCTTGGTGCGCGGTTAGAACGGCCGTCGCGGCAAGCCGTCCTGACTCAGTGACGTGGTAGAGATGCTGACCGGGCAGCTTCTCGATGATCCCGTGAGCGCGCAGCAGACGCAATTTGCGGCCGACGTATGCGGAGCGCCTTCGCGCTTCCTGAGGACAGGTTGGCTGCGTTTCAAACAATAATCGCTGCAGGTCCTTGTTACGAAGTCCGCCGATGACAAATTCGCCGTGGTTCACGGCTTGCAGCAGCGCCAAATCGTCAGGCGCGAATACGTTGAGCGCCCGTACGCGTCGGCCATTCAGTTGGGTTGGCCTGGTCAGCTTCTCGGTTAACTCTGCGAGCGTGGCGCTCGTGTCGGCACTGGCGAGAGCATCCAGATACCGATCGTTGGTACGCTGGCAGGCCTCGCCTCGCAATGGCAGGTCTATCAGGCCTCCGCGCAGAGAGAGCCACTCTTTGGGGCCCTCTGGATCTGTGATCTTGGTGCGCTTCACTTTCAGCCGCTCGGCGTCGTTAAGAGTGGTCTCGACACGCAGTACGGCTCCTTCGGCAGAGTAGACCTTGTCGTAGGCTTTGATAGAGTTGGTATGAACGCTATGCTTGATGCGAATACCCTCGACCCGCCGCTTGACATCGGTGAGCACTTCGCCCTCGAAGCTAGGCCGAACACAGCCGTCCTTGCAGACACTATGTCCCAAGAAACGCATCACATCCCCGCTGGAGAGGGCCGTCAGGCCGTGGCGGATCAGCTTGGGATACAGCCGCTGCAAGACAGACGGGTCCTTCAGGCACACGTCAGTCGCCCACTCACTCTGGCGCACAGACCAGTAATAAGAGGAGCCTCGCAAGTCGGCGAACAGTTGCTCGTGAACGGGGTTGAGCTGCCGGACAATGCCCTCAAGCAGCCCGTCCCAATCGGCGATCTCCTGTGCTTGCATCAATGCCTGCGCCCGTCCGAAGTCTTCGATCCAGGAAAAGCAGTTGTCATGCCGTGCGTAGCCGATACCTTCTCTATCCATCTGCCGAGCCAGCCACTCTCTTCCGTTGATGCAGACCTGCAGATTGAGCGGAAACCATGTCTGCAGCCGGGCGCTCATGAACCCGAAGACCGGATGAATGAAATAGTGGTACAGGTGCAGGCATTTGCGATACCGTGGAACCAGCCGCAGGAGCTTGGCCTCTCGGTCACGGGAGATCTCGAAGCTGCAGCAAGGCTCGACACAACTCAGCAGACAGATGAGGCCCTCCGTGATACCGTCTTGCTGCGCTATGCGGCGCGCGATCTCTTCCTTGCTCTGCTGGCTGGACGCCAGATATTGAACCGGGCGGCCTGCCGCCTGAAACAGCGACTCCGAGGCCTGGCGCTGCCGGGGTGGGCGGCCTCGAGCGCCTGCGCCTCGCGGCCCGCGCCAGGCCCCACGAAGAGCACGGCGTGGTCGGGCACGAGCGCGTGCACCTCCGCTACGGCGGCGAGGAGATCGGCCGGCGTGCCCACGCGCGGCGCCGCGAGCAGTCGCAAGCGACCGCGGCCGTCCGCACGGAAGAACCCCGCGTAGAGATCGCGGCGCCCCGCACCCACGAGCGGCACCACGAGCGACTTCTTCGCCCCCGCCGCGTGGGCGAGCGAGGCGAGGCTCGAAGCGCCGAGCGGGCGAGCGCCGGAGACGAGCGCCAGGGCCCGCGCCGTGGCGAGCCCGACGCGCACGCCGGTGAACGAGCCGGGGCCGAGGTCGCTGGCGATCCAGTCGAGTTCCTGCGGGCGCACGCCGGCCTCGGCGAGCGCGCGCGTGACCATCGCCGAGAGCCGCCGCGTGTGGCCGTGCCCCACGGCTTCCTCGACGAGCGCGCGCGCCGCGCCGCCCGCGCCGATCACCGCCACGCTCACGTGCTCGGTCGCCGTCTCGAGCGCCAGGCCGACCCGGCTCCCCGGGCTCACCACGCCTCCGGCAGCGCGCACCATGCCGCGAGCAGCGCGCCGCCCCGCACGCCGGAGCCGCTGGCGTAGAACGCGCGCGCGTCCCCCCCCTCGGGCGTGATCGACACCTCCAGCGCATCCGCGAGCCATACGCCCGGCAGGCGTTCCCCCCACTCCACGACCAGCGCGCCCCGGGCCGCGAAGTCCTCGAGCCCCAGGCTCTCGACGTCGCGCACGTCCCGGAGGCGATAGAGGTCGAGGTGAAACACGGGCAGCGGGCCCGCGATCTCGTTCACGAGCGTGAACGACGGGCTCCGCACCCGCGCCGCCGGAGCGAGCGCGTGGACCAGCCCCGCCACGAAGCGCGTCTTGCCCGCGCCCAGCTCGCCGGAGAGCGACACGACGTCGCCGGCCGCGATCGCCGGCGCGAGCGCCGCTCCCAGTCGCTCCGTGCCCTCCGCCGACGACGTACGCTTCGCGGCGCTCCCGCTCACGCTCGCGGAGCCTTGGGGCGCAGCGTCACGATCGGCAGCACCATCTCCTCCAGCGACACGCCGCCGTGCTGGAAGGAGCCGCGGAACTGCCGCTCGTACTCGTGGAAGCGCGTCGGGTACACGAAGAAGTAGTCCTCGCGCGCCAGCACGTAGTTCTTGTTCACGCCGTCGTCCGGAAGCAGGTACTCCATCGGCTTGCGGATGATGATCGCCTGCTTGGGATCGGTGTTCAGGTTGATGCCGTACTTGTAGCGCAGGTTGCTCGACGTGTCGCGGTTGCCGTGCACGAGCGCCGAGCGCCGGCCCAGCACGGCGCCGTGGTCGGTGGTGACCACGGTGACGCAGTCCTGGTTCGAGAGCGCCTGCAGGATCTCGTAAAGCGGCGAGTGCGTGAACCACGCCTTCATCACCGAGCGGAACGCGGCCTCGTCGGGGGCCAGCTCTTGCAGGATCTCGGATTCGCTCCGCCCGTGGGCCAGGATGTCGATGAAGTTGAACACCATCGACACGAGCGACAGACCCGAGAACGAATTGATCTGGCGGCGCGTGGCATGCGCCTCGTCCACGTCGTAGATCTTCAGGTACTTCAAGCCCCGCGCGGGCGTGGCGCCGAGCCGCTCGAGCTGGATCTCGAGGAACTGGCGTTCGAACCGGTTGCGCGTGCGCTCGTCGTCGGTCGTTTCCTGCCACATGTCCGGGTGCTTCTTCCACATCTGCGCCGGCAGGAGCCCCGAGAAGATGGCGTTGCGCGAGTAGGGCGTCGCGGTGGGCAGGATCGAGCAGTAGTAGTCGCGCTGGACGTCGAACCATTCCTCGAGCAGCGGCTCGAGCGTGAACCACTGGTCGAGCCGCATGCAGTCGATGACGATGAAGTTGACGCGCCCGCCGGCTTTAAGGTGCGGCACGACCGCATGCTCGACCACGTCGGTGGAGAGGAGTGGACGATTCGCCCGGTCGCCCCGCGCCGCCGCCTGCACCCAGCGCGGGTATTGCTCCTCGATCAGGCGCGAAAAGTCGCTGTTCAAGCCGCGGCGGAAGTCGGCGTGCGCCTGCTGCAACCCCGCTTCGGGCGCGCCGTCCAGACCGACATCCCAGCGCGCGACGTCCACCGCCAGCTCGGTCCAGCCGCGCCAGTCCAGGCGGCGCAGGTCCAGCCCCTGCCAGCGCTGCATCTCGCCCACGTAGTCGCGCGCCCGCTGCGAATCCTGCAGCTTCTGCGCGTCGAACACGCGCTTGCAGGCGAGGAACACCTGGGACGGGTTCACCGGCTTGATGAGGTAGTCGGTGATGCGCTTGCCGATGGCCTCCTCCATGAGCGTCTCCTCCTCGCTCTTGGTGATGAGGATCACCGGCAGGCTCACGTCCTTCTGCTTCAGGGCGTCCAGCGTCTCGAGTCCGCCCATGCCGGGCATCATCTCGTCGATCAGGAGCACGTCGTAGCGCCCGCGCTCGAGCGCCGCCAGCGCCTCGCTCCCGTTGGGCACGGGCGTGACGGCGTAGCCCTTCTGCTCGAGGAAGCGGATGTGGGGCTTCAAGAGATCGATCTCGTCGTCGGCCCACAGGATGCGGCGGGTGATTTCGTTGGCCATGGGTCCCGAGGATGCGCGCGGAGGCGCGAAGAGGAGCAGGCGTGGCAGCTTCCGCGCATGGTAGCGCCCACGAGCGCGCGGCCCAAACGACGGCACGCGCGCCGGCGTTGACGCTGCCGCCACGCCCCCTCTAGCCTGTCCGGCCGCACGCTCCACCCACGGGAGGTCCCCACCATGCCGCAGAATCCGCCGCGCAGAATCCTCGCCGCCGTCACGCTCGTCGCCCTCGGGGTGCTCGCTTCCGCCGCGCTCCCCGCGCGCGCCGCCGCGCCCCCCAAGCCGCAGGCGCTCCCCGCGCCGGTGCTGGCCGCGGGCCGCGCGATCGACCCCGCGAAGCTCGAGGCCCACGTGCGCTTCCTGGCGGACGACCGGCTGGAGGGTCGCGGCACCGGCACTCGCGGGTTCGACCTCGCGGCGCAGTACGTGGCGGAGCGGATGCAGGCCCTGGCGCTCGAGCCGGGCGGGGTGGGCGGCTACCTGCAGCCGGTTCCGTTTCTGCGTGGCGATCTGCAGCCGGCCGCGTGTGCGTTCGAGCTGCGGCGCGAGGGTGAATCGCTGCCGCTCGAGGTGGGGCGCGACGTGCTCCTCTCGCCCGATTTCTTGCGCACGAAGTGGACCACCGAGGCGCCGCTCGTGTTCGCGGGCTATGGCGTCTCGGCGCCCGAGTTGGGCTACGACGACTACGCCGGGCTCGACGTGCGCGGGAAGGTGCTCGTGACGTTCCGCGGCGCGCCGCCGCGGTTCCCGAACAACGAGCGCGCGTACTATTCGAACGGGCTCGTGAAGGACCAGCTCGCGGCCGCGCACGGGGCTATCGGCGTGCTGCAGATCCAGAAGCCCGACGACGAGGCGCGCGCGCCGTGGGAGCGCAACATGCGCCAGTCGAAGCTGCCCGGCTTCCGCTGGGTCGACGAGGGTGGCGCCCCGAGCAACACCCAGGCCGCGATCGAGCTCGCGGGTTCGCTCTCGCACGCGACCGAGGAAAAGGTGTTCGACCGGGCCCCGAAGACCTACGCGCAGGCGGCGGCGGATGCCGAATCCAGCCGGGTGCAGAGCTTCCCGCTCGCCTGGTCGGTGAAGGCCATCCGGGTGACGCAGCACACGGCGGCCACGAGTCCCAACGTCGTCGGGGTGTTGCGCGGCTCGGATCCGAGGCTCCGGAACGAGTGCGTCGTGGTGTCCGCGCACCTCGATCACCTGGGGATCAGCGAACCGGTGAAGGGTGACTCCATCAACAACGGGGCGTACGACAACGCTTCCGGGACCGCGATGATGCTCGAGGTGGCGCGCGCGTTCTCCTCGCTCAAGCTGCGGCCGAGGCGCTCGCTCGTGTTCCTGTCGGTGACCGGCGAGGAGAAGGGCCTGCAGGGCTCGGACTACTTCGCGCGCCACGACGCGCCCGACAGCATGGACGTCGTGGCCGACGTGAACCTCGACATGGTGCTGATGCTGCGGCCGCTCACGAAGCTCGTGGCGATCGGCGGCGAGCACACCTCACTCGGACCCGTCGTCGAGCGCGCGGCCGCGCTCGCGGGCCTCGAAGTCGTGCCCGATCCGATGCCCGCCGAAGTGGTGTTCGTGCGGAGCGACCAGTTCTCGTTCGTGAAGCAGGGGGTTCCCGCGGTGTTCCCGGTGTCGGCCAACGATGGCACGCCTGAGGGCGAAGCCGAGGTCGCCCGCTGGCGCCTCGACCACTACCACTCGCCGAGCGACGACATGGCGCAGCCGTTCGACTGGCCGAGCGGGGCGAAGTTCACCGCCATGGCGTTCTGGACCGCATGGCTCGCGGCCGACTCGCCGCAGGCTCCGCGCTGGAACCCGGGCGACTTCTTCGGCACCCGGTTCGGCGCGCGCCCCTGAGCCTGCAACCCGCCGGGGCCGGCCGGCGTAGGGTGAACGTCTGCCCCACCCGCCGGCCCGTTCCCAAGGAGATTCCCATGCGCCTGCTTCCGCCCCTCGCACTCGGCCTCGTGCTCATCGCGACCCCGGCGCTCGCCCTGTCCAAGGTGTGGAACGAGGGCTGGGACGTGGCAGCTCACCCGGACGTGCACATCGCCGCGAACGACGGGCACGTGCGCATCCACGCCGGCCCGGCTGGTCACGTGCAGGCTCACATCGAGTTCGAGCGACGGCGCTGGGGCATGGTGATCGGCGTGAGCGAGCCCACCGTGGTGTTCGAGCACAAGGGCGACCAGATCTGGATCACGGCGAAGAGTCCGCGCTGCATCGGGGTGATCGGCGGCATCAACGAACATCTCACCGTGGACGTGACCGTTCCGCAGCAGAGCGTGCTCTCCGTGCGGAACGGCGACGGCGCGGTGGACTGCGAGCCGCTCGAGGGACGGTTCACGTTCGTCACCGGCGACGGCGCCGTGCGCGCGCACGGTCTGCGCGGCGACTGCGAAGTGTCCACCGGCGACGGCGCCGTGATCCTCGACGACATGCAGGGCCGCCTGCGCGCCCGCACCGGCGACGGCCACGTCACCGCGAGCGGCCGCTTCGACGCGCTCGACCTGAGCACCGGCGATGGCCGCGTCGAGGCCACGGCGCGCGTGGGCTCCAAGCTCGCGCAGGGCTGGAGCCTGGAGACCGGCGACGGTTCCGTGACGCTGCGCGTTCCGCACGACATCGCGGCGTTGCTCGACGCGCGGACGCGCGACGGGCACATCAACGTCCAGATCCCGATCGCGGTCGCGGGCCGGCTGAGTGGCCACGAGCTGGTCGGCGAGCTGAACGGCGGCGGGCCGCCGCTCCGCGTGCGTACCGGCGATGGGTCGATCACGCTGGCTTTGTCGGACTGAGCGCTTCACCACGACCCCTTCTGCGGTCACCTGATACTCACCGCGGCGGGGGCCAGTGAAAATGGCAGCGGGGACCCCGCAAGCGGCCCCACTGCCATTTTCACCGGCCCCCGCCGCTTGAGGGCTGGGTGGTCCGAGAGAAAGGCCCCGGGCCCCGCAGCTCGAGTGCTGGGTGGTCCGAGAGATAGGCTCCGGGCCCGGCCGCGCGAGTGCAGAGTGGTTCGCGGGAAAGGCTCTTGTCCCTCGTCGCGGTGAGCGTGCCCGCCGAGCGAGCTTCAGTGGCCGCTCATGTCGGGAATCGGACCCTCGTGGCCTCGCTCACGGACGAGCTGCTCTTCGAGCTCTTCTACGAGGGCGTCCAGAGCCCGTTCGACCAGTTCCCCGGTATCTCCTGACGGCAGCTCGTCACCGAGCAGGTCTCGCAGGTAGTCGAGATCGTCCAGGAATGCCTGATCGACCACGAGGTCGAGTTGGTAGCGACCGTCCGGGAGCGGAGTGATCTGCTCGCCAGCGCCAGGTGGTCCGACCTCGATCGGGGTGTTCGGGTCCGGGCCGCCGGCGGGCGCCGGTACGGGTTCGGCGCTCGAGATCTGGGTTTCGATCCCAGGCATTGACGGTTTGAGATTACGCGCGTCCGCCTCGGCCAGATGGGCCACGATCGCGGCGGTGGTGGCGTTGTCCTGCGAGACGAGCTCCCGGAGCCCCTCGAGAAGCTCGTGGTCCGAGAGATGCGACAGCGAGTAGCGGTTCATGGCGGGTCTCCGCGGCCGAGCACAGTCGCGGGGGCAGGTTCGAAGCCTACCACCACCCATCGCCAGGGCCCGGAGCCTTTCTCTCGGACCACGCTGCCAAGAGCGGCGCGACCTCGGAGCCTTTCTCTCGGACCACCCTGCCAAGAGCGGCGCGACCTCGGAGCCTTTCCCCCGAACCACGCTGCCAAGAGCGGCACGACTTCGGAGCCTTTCCCCCGGACCACCCTGCCAAGAGCGGCGCGACCTCGGAGCCTTTCCCCCGAACCATCCAGCCGTCAAGCGGCGGGGGTCAGTGAAAATGGCAGTGGGGCCGCTTGCGGGGTCCCGCTGCCATTTTCACTGGCCCCCGCCGCGGTGAGCCGCAGGTGTCCGGAGATGACACGCAGGTGACACGAAGGTGTCCGAAGGTACCCGCAGGTGTCCGCAGAAGCGATTTCAGAACCCGCTCAAGTCGGAAACCGGATCACCATGGTCGTTCCTTCGCCCGGAGCCGAGTGCAGAATCGTGATCCGCCCCGCGTGGTACTCCTCGACCACCCGCCGCGCCAGCGCGAGCCCCAGCCCCCAGCCGCGCCGCTTCGTGCTGAAGCCCGGGTCGAACACGCGCCGCTGCTCCTCGCGACTCATGCCCTTGCCGTTGTCGCTCACCGAGATCTCGACCTCCTCGGTCTCGGCGCGGCGCTCCACGACGACCTCGATCAGGCCCTGCGGCTTGTCGAGCGCCGTGAGCGCGTTGCTCAGCAGGTTCTCGAGCACCCATTCCAGCAGCTCGCGGTTCAGGTTGATCGGCGGAACCTCCTCGTAGCGTTCGCGGAGCTCCACCGCGCCCTGCGTCTGCGGCACCCTGCGGCGGATGTACGACACCGCCTCGCGCACCACCGGCACGACGTCCTGGAGCATGAGCTGCGGCGCGGAGCCGATGTGGCTGAAGCGCTGCGCCACCTTGGACAGTCGATCGATGTCGCCTTCCATGTCCCCGAGCGTCTCGGCCAGCTCCTCGCGCCCGATCGTCACGGCGCCCTCGGGCGGCGCGCTCTCGGCGTGGGCGCGCAGCAGCTCCACCCAGCCCATGAGGCTCGAGAGCGGCGTGCCCAGCTGGTGGGCGGTCTCCTTCGCCATGCCCACCCAGATCACGCGCTTCTCCGCCTGGCGGATGCCCGCGAGGCCCGAGAGCCCGAGCAGCAGCAGCAGGCCCGTGCCCGCCACGGCGAGGAATGGCATCCAGCGAAGCTGCTCGAGCACCGGTGGATTCCCGTAGTGCAGGTAGCCCATGGTCGGGGCGCGCGGATTCTGGATCAGTGCGATCGGCTTGTGCGTGCGATCCAGTGCCGGCAGCTCGCTCCGGACGCGATCAATCCGCGCCTTGATCACGGGCGAGATGGGCCGGCCCGAGACCAGGCTGTCGATCGACTCGCCCGGAACCTCGTCGGTGCGGACCGAGATGCGGCTCCACGCGCGCGGCGTGCCGGTCGTGTCGGTGATGATGATGGGAAAGCTGATGCCCGCCTGCATCTCGCCCAGCACGTGCTGGAGCTGGGGATTGATCGTGGACGGGATCGTGGCCTGCGCCGCCACACGTGCGAGCAGCTCGGACGTGGTGGAGACCTCGTGTGTCAGGCGGCGAATCGCGCTCTGGGTGAACAGGAACACGGCCACCACGAGCACGCTGCCACCCACGAACAACACGGTCTTGAGCAGCGTCTTGAACCGGGACGACGTCTCGGGGGTGGGCCGGATCATGCGGAGCTCCCTGCCGTGGCGCCGCGCGGGCCGCGGCGGCTCGCCGCGACCGGGCGCGTCAGGCGCCGGGCCGCAGCACCTCGAGGCCACCGAGCCAAGGGCGCAGCGCCTCGGGAATGACCACCGACCCGTCCGCCTGCTGGTGGTTCTCGAGCAGGGTCGCGAACGTGCGCGGAAGCGCCACGCCCGAGGCGTTGAGCGTGTGCGGGAACTCGACCTTCGTGCCCGCCTCGCGGCGGAAGCGCATGGCCATCCGGCGCGATTGGAAGTCCTCGAAGTTCGAGCACGAGCTGCACTCGAGCCACGCCTGCTGGCCCGGCGACCAGACCTCGAAGTCGTAGCACTTCGCCGCGGCAAAACTGAGGTCGCCGCTGCACAGGAGCATCACGCGGTACGGGAGCTCCAGCGCCTCGAAGATGTCGGACACGTCGCGCGCCAGCTTTTCGTGCTCGTCGTAGCTCGTCTCCGGCGGCACGATCTTGACCAGCTCGACCTTGTCGAACTGGTGCACGCGCACCATGCCCCGGGTGTCACGCCCCGCCGCCCCGGCCTCGCGCCGGTACGAGGCGCAGTGCGCGGTGAGGTAGCGCGGCAGCGCACCGGGCTCGAGGATCTCGTCGCGGTGGATGTTCGTGACCGGCACCTCGGCGGTGGGATTCAAGAACAGATCGTCCTCGCCGATGTGGTACATGTCCGCCTCGAGCTTCGGAAGCTGTCCGGTCCCGAACAGCGCGGCACGCCGGATCACGTGCGGCGGCGACACCTCGGTGTAGCCGTGGTGGCGCACGTGGAAGTCGAGCATGAAGTTGATGAGGGCACGCTCAAGCCTCGCGCCCATGCCGGTGAACAGCAGGAAGCCCGACCCCGAGATCTTCGCCGCGCGCTCGAAGTCGAGAAGCCCCAGCGCCGTGGCCAGATCCCAGTGCGGCTTGGGCGCGAAGTCGAACGTGCGGATCTTGCCCCACGTGCGCACGACCTGGTTCTGCGTGGCGTCCGAGCCCGGCGGCACCGAGGGATGCGGGAGGTTCGGGATCCAGGCCGCCAGGTTCGTGGACTCCTCCTCGAGCTGGCGCAGCTCCTGGTCCAGCTCCTTCACGCGATCGCCCAGCTCGCGCATGGCGGTGATCGGGCCCGCGGCCTCCTCGCCCGTCTTCTTGAGCCGCGCGATGTCCTCGCTCGCGGCGTTGCGCTTGGCCTTGAGCTGCTCCGTCTCGTGCAGGAGCGCCAGGCGGCGCTCCTCGATCTGGTAGAAGCGCGAGAGGTCGAGCTGGGTGCCCTTGAGCGCAATGCCGGCTTCGACCTTGTCGCGGTGCTGGCGGAGGAACTTGAGATCGTGCATGGGATTCCGGGCGTGGGTCGCGGGGGTTGGCGCGCTGGCGACGCGCGATGGACTGGAGCGTGAGTGAACGCGATGCCGGGCGCGGGCGCAAGGGCGCGGGCATGCCTCGCGCGCACCGCTCCGCCCCGGCCGGGACCCCGCCGGCTGAGAGGAGATTCAGACCCGCGCCGAGACCATCCCGGCGAGCGTGCCCACCCGCAGTCGATCGGCGCGATTGGCCAGGTAGCGCGCATTGAGGTCGCGCGCGCGCCACTCGCTCACCTCGGAAAAGCCGAGCGCCCGCATGACGTCCACGAGCTCGCGCGGCACGAACGTGGTGCGCCACGGCTCGCCCACCGCGGCCACGCGCCGGGCCATGCCCCAGAACACGAGCTGCTCGAACCAGTTGAGCGTCGAGCGAGCGCGCGCGTAGTCGAACACGATCCCGCTGCCGGCGGGTGTGCGGGTCGCGATCCACCCGAGCGTGCCGAGCACGGCCTCCCGCTCGAGGTACATGGTGACGCCGAGCCAGGAGAAGAAGCTCGGCACGTCCGTGCGAAACCCGGCGGCGCCGAGCGCGTCGCCCAACGCCTGCGCGGCGAAGTCCACCGGCACGAACGTGACGTCCGGGGGAACGGCGATCCGGGTCTTCGCCAGCAGCTCGCGCTTCCAGGCCTGCGTGGCGGGGTGGTCCACCTCGAACACGCGCAGCCGCCCGCCCGGGAACGGGTTCCGGTACGCGAACGTGTCGAGCCCGGCGCCGAGCACGACGTATTGCGTGACCCCGCGGGCCACGGCCTCGGCGAGCGTGTCCTCGGCGAGACGGCTCCTCACGACGAGGAAGGCACGGAGGGCCCGCGCGAACCTCGAATCGTGGGTGGCGCGCTCGGCGCGCAACGCCCCGGCCCTCGTCGGACCGATGATCCGGAGTGCCACCGGATCGTCGAGCACGCGTGGCTCATCCAGGAGCTGGTGCGCGGCGCGCCGCATCGCGACGCGGAACGCGGTGGCGCTGGGGCGTCCGGGATCCACGCGTGGAGGTCAGACCGCGAGCCGGGACGACCCGCTCATGGATGCTTCGTCCGCCGGTAGCGCACCTCGTGCGGGATCGTCTCGTCGTCGAGCTCTCCGCGCGAGAGCTCGCGCGCCCGGGCGTACGCCACGCGTGCCTCGTCGTCGCGCCCGAGCTTGGCGAGCGACATGCCGAGCCCGTAGTAGGCCGCGGGGTCGTCGGGGCTCACCACCGCGGCGCTGGCGTAGCGCTTCGCGGCGGCGGCAAAGTCGCCGTTGCGAAACGCCGAGCTGCCGGAGTCGATGAGCGCCTGCGCGCGCAGGTGCGCGGCCTCGAGCGGCGCCGGCGCGGGCTTCTCTTCCCGCGCGCAGGCCGAGAGCGCGACGAGTGCGAGTGCCGCGAGCACCGCGCCCGCGAGCACGAGCCGTGAACGCTTCACACGGCCACCCCGATCGCCACCCGGCTGCGCGCCTCGCTCACGAGCAACCCCGCCATCGCTCCCCTCCCGGGTGCGGAACGGCCCGCCGCACGTGGCCGTCTCGCCGCACCGCCGCGAGCGGACCTCCGTGCGATCAGGCCTTCACGGTGGCGGCGACCTTAGCCTTCTTCTTCGCGCGCGTGGCCTTCGCCCGGGTCTTCCGCTCGGTGACCTTGCGCGGACGGGCGCGCTTCACCACCAGTTTCTTCGTGGAACCGGCCGCGGCCGTCGTGACCTTCTTCGTCGACTTGCTCGGTCGCGCGGCGATGATCCCCGCACGGCGGAACAGCGACGCCGCCTGCGTCGACGGCTGCGCGCCCTGCGCGATCCAGCCCTTCACCTTGTCCTCGTCCATCTTCACGACGAACGGCTTCGCCATCGGGTCGTAGTAACCGAGGATCTCGACGAATCGACCGTCCCGCTGGCGGCGCGAGTCCGCCACCACGATCCGGTAGAAGGGCCGCTTCTTCGCGCCGGCCCGCATCATGCGAATGACCACCGCCATGCTGAGGATTCTCCTTGTGGGTTCGTGGGCCGCGAGGCGGCCCGTGGGTTCCAGCCTATACTAGCGCATTCGCCCGCGCAGGCCGGCAAGCCCGCGGGGGCCCTGCTTGAGCGCTTTCATCACCGTCCGCGCGTTCTCGAAATCCTTGAGCAGCCGGTTCACCTCGGGCACCGAGGTGCCGCTGCCCGCGGCGATGCGGCGCCGGCGGCTGCCGTCGAGAAGCCGCGGCAGCCGGCGCTCCTTGAGCGTCATGCTCAGGAGGATCGCCTCGTAGTGCTTCATCTTGTCCTTCTGCGGCGCCATCTGCGCCATGGCGCCCTTGGGCATCCCGGGCAGCATCTTCATGATGTCCTCGAGCGGCCCCATCTTGCGCACGCTGCGGAGCTGCTCGAGGAAGTCCTCGAGTGTGAAGTCCGCCTTGCGCATGCGCGCGGCGAGCTTCGCGGCGTCCGACTCGGTCACCGCGGCCTGCGCCTTCTCGACCAGGCCGACGACGTCGCCCATCCCGAGGATGCGCCCGGCGAGGCGGTCGGCGCTGAACACCTCGAGCCCGTCGAGCTTCTCGCCCACGCCGAGGAACAGGATCGGCTTGCCGGTCACCTGCCGGAGCGAGAGCGCCGCGCCGCCGCGCGCGTCGCCGTCCATCTTGGAGAGCACCAGCCCGTCCACGCCGATCCGCTCCGCGAACGCCTGCCCCACGCGCACGGATTCCTGGCCGATCATCCCGTCGACGACGAGGATCACCTGGTGCGCGCGCACCGTACGCTTCAAGTCCTCCAGCTCGCTCATCAGCTCGTCGTCGATGTGGAGCCGGCCGGCGGTGTCGAGGACGAGGAAGTCGAACCCGCGCACGCGCGCCTGCTCGAGCGCGCCGGCGGCGATGTCGTGCGGCGGCGTCCCATCCGGCGCACGCCAGAAGCCCGCGCCCGCGGTCGCGGCGACCTTCTCCAGCTGGTCGATCGCGGCCGGGCGGTAGATGTCGGCGCTCACGAGCAGCGTGCGCTTGGCGCGCGCCTTGAGCCACACGGCCAGCTTGCCCGCGAACGTGGTCTTGCCCGAGCCCTGGAGTCCCGCGAGCAGCACGACCGTGGGCAGGTGCGGCGAGCCGGCGAGCGTGACGCGGGAGTCCCCGAGCATGCGCACGAGCTCGTCGCGGACCACGCCCACGACCTGCTGGCCGGGCGTGAGGCTCTTCAAGACGTCCTCGCCCACCGCGCGCTCTTCCACCCGCGCCACGAACTCCTTCGCCACCGCCACGGGCACGTCGGCCTCGAGCAGCGCCCGGCGCACGTCGCGCATGCTGTCGCGGATGTTGTCGGGCGTGATCCGGCCCTGTCCGCTCAGCGAGCGGAAGATGCTCTGGAGCCGGTCGGCGAGCGATTCGAACACGGGGACCTCGAAGGGTGGGTAAGAAACGGGGAAAATAGCATAGGCGCGGGCCGGCAGGACAGGCGCCGCTGCCGCGACCGACTCGCTACGGGCAGGTCGCGACGCGGGCGAGGGCGAGCATCCCGCACCCGGATCTCACCCCGCGATCGCCGCCCGGAGCCCCACCAGCGCCGCGTGCGCGTCGTTCGAGTGGTAGATCGCGTTCCCCGCCACGAACACGTCGCCTCCCGCGGCGCGCGCGGTGCGCGCGGTGGCCTCCGCGATGCCGCCGTCCACCTCGATCAGGAACCCGAGATTCTTCTTCTCGCGCTCGGCGCGGGCGGCGGTGACCTTGTCGAGCATCTCGGACATGAACGCCTGCCCGCCGAAGCCGGGCTCCACGGTCATCACCAGGAACACGTCGAGATCGGGCAGATACGGCGCCACCGCAGCGTACGGCGTTCCCGGCTTGATGGCGAGTCCGGCCTTGGCACCCGTGGCGCGAATCTGGCGCAGCACCTCGCGCGTCTGCGGCGCCGCCTCGAGGTGAACGCTGATCACGTCCGCACCCGCGGCACGGAAGTCGTCCACCATGAGCCACGGCCGTTCGACCATCAGGTGCACGTCGACGATCGCGCGCGTGAGCTTGCGCGTGGCCGCCACGATGAGCGGGCCGAACGTGAGGTTGGGGACGAACTGGTGGTCCATGACATCGCAGTGCACCCACTCGCGTTCGGGATCCGCGATGGCGAGCGCTTCGCCGAGACGCGAGAAGTCGGCGGACAGGATGCTGGGTGCGACGATCGGCGGGCGGGCGGTCATGCGATCTCCCCGGGGGTGACGGCACCATGGTGGCGTGCGCGCGGCGCGCCGGCAAGAGGCTAACGGATTCGCCGGCCGGAGGCCTGGAGCATGATGCTCATGTCCCGCGTCAGGCGCGAGCCGGGCGGCGGGTCCTGCGCCACGATGGGGCCGCTGCTCGGGCCCGACGGCGGCGACAGCACCTTGAAGCCGAGCGCCTCGAGCTGCTTCCGCGCGTGGCCGAGCTCGCGACCCGCCAGGTCCGGCATCACGTACACGTCCTCACCGAGACCGGAGGACAGGAGCAGCGCGACCGGGGTGCCGTGCGGCAGCACGCTCTCCGCGGGCGGGTCGGTGGCGACCACGAGCCCCTCGCCCACCGCGTCGCTCGGCGCGCGCGTGATCCCGCCGACGCGCAGCCCGGAGTGCTCGAGCAGCAGCTCCGCGCCGCGCCGCGTTTCGCCGAAGAGTGCCGGCACCGAGCTGAACTCCTCCCCCAGGCTCACCGTGACGCTCACGCGGCGCGGCGCGCGGACGAGCGTGCCCGCGAGCGGATCCTGCTGGACGATCCGCCCGGTCGGCACGTCGGGGTCGAACCGCTCGCCGGCGCGAGAGAGCGGCAGCCCGGTGGGCTCGAGCACCTTCTGCGCCTGCTCCACGGTGAGGTTGGCGAGCTCGGGCACCCGCACCTCGCCCTCGCGGTGGATGAACCGCGGCATCAGGAGACTGTTGAATACGCTGAGCCCTATCACGAACGCGAGCAGCGCGACGCCCGCCGTGAGCAGCGTCTCGCGCAGGCGCCGGGGCCGCTTCGCGGGCGGCGCGGCCTCGGTCGTGCCCGAGGGGTGCGCCTCGCTCACGGCTTGCGGAACCTCACCGCGAACGCGCCGTCGCAGCCGTGCAGGTGCGGCAGCACGCGCATGAATCCCTCCCCCGTCACCACGGCGTCCGGCACCGCGCCCGCCACGCTCTCGACGACCCAGCCCGGGTGCTCGGTGAGGAAGCGCGCAACGACGTGGTCGGTCTCCTCGGGCTCGAACGAGCACACGCTGTAGACGAGGAGCCCCCCCGGCGCCAGGTGGCGCGCGGCCGCACGCAGCAGCTCGAGCTGCACCGGCGGCATCTCCGCCAGCACTTCCGGGCCCTTGCGCCAGCGTGCGTCGGCGCGGCGGGCGAGCACGCCCATGCCGCTGCACGGCGCGTCCACGAGCACGCGATCGAACGGCATCGGGAACGCGTACGTGCAGCCGTCGCCGTGCACCACGTGCACGGAGTGCACCCCGAGGCGCTCGAGCGTGGCGCGCAGCGTCTCGACGCGATGCGGGTCGCGCTCGAGCGCCCAGACCTCGCCCTCGTCGCCCATCCGCTCGGCCAGGTGCGTGCTCTTGCCGCCCGGGGCGGCGCACATGTCGAGCACGCGCTCGTGCGGGAGCGGGGCCACGACGCGTCCGACGAGCGCCTCGCTCTCGTCCTGCGCGGTGCAAAGGCCGGCGCGGAAGCAGTGGAGCGCCCCCGGCGAGTGGTGCCCCTCGACCCACACCAGGTCCGGCGACAGCTCGGCCGCCCGCGCCTCGACGCCCTCGCGCGCGAGAAGCTCGATGAGCTGCTCGCGCGTGTTCTTGAGCGTGTTGGCGCGGAGCCCCGTGGGCACGCTGCGGTTGTCCGCCACGAGCAGCGCTCGCGTCTCGGCGGGCCCGAAGCGGGCGAGCCAGCGCTCGACGATCCACAGCGGATGCGAGCCCCAGGCGGCGAGCGAGACCGCGTCGTCCCCTTCGGGCCAGGTGATCGTGGCGCGCTCCTCGGCGAGCCGCCGCAGCACGCTGTTCACGAGCCCGGCCGCGCCGGGATGGGCGTACTTGTGCGCCAGCTTCACCGATTCGTCCACCGCCGCGTGCATCGGCACGCGATCGAGGAACAGGATCTGGTAGGCGCCGAGGCGGAGGATGTTCCGGATCCAGGGCTGGGTGTTCGCGAGCCCGACGTGAACCCGCACGTCCAGCGCCGCGTCGAGCCGCCCACGCCAGCGAAGCGCGCCCTTCACGAGCTCGTGCAGCAGCGCCCGGTCGCGCGGGTCCGCCCCGGCGCGCGCGTGAGCGCCGTCGAGGAGCCGGTCGCTGAACGCGCTGCGCGTGTCGACCGCGTGCAGGATCCGGAGCGCGGCTTCGCGGGGATCCGCGGGAAGCGAAGGCCCATCGGTGCTCACGGGCGGGAACGAACGACGGTCGTCGCGCGTCTCGCCCGCCCCGCGCGGACGCGAGCGCACCTCGCCCGCCCCGGGGGCGCCATTGCGCGGACCCGGGCGAGCCTCGCCCCGAGGGCTCGACCAGCTGGCCGGGCGCTGCGAGGGCTTGCCGTCCCGGCGCCAGCGGACGGTGGGCGCCTGTGGATACACCGGCCGCGAGCGATTCACCGCCCCGGTCTGATCGCCCCCGTCGTCGTGCGCGCCGGCGCGTTCCTCGCGTGGCCGGGGGTCACGCGGGCGCTCGTTCCGCGGTCGCTCGTACGGCGGGCGTGGAG
>DATDEX010000147.1:0-3983 GCA_036522895.1 Candidatus Eiseniibacteriota bacterium
AGGCGCTGCAGCCCGACTTCAAGCAGTATGCGAAGCAGGTGGTGCAGAACGCGCAGGCGCTGGCGGCGGCGCTGCTCGTGCGCGGCTACGCGATCGTGTCGGGCGGCACGGACAGCCATCTGATGCTGGTCGATTTGCGCAAGAAGAACATCACGGGCAAGGATGCCGAGCAGCTGCTCGACCGCGCGGCGATCACGGTGAACAAGAACACGATTCCGGGCGATCCGCAGTCGCCGTTCGTGACGAGCGGCATCCGGCTCGGCACGCCGGCTGTGACGACGCGCGGCTTTGGCGTGGAGGAGATGGATCGCGTGGCCGAGCTGATCGATCAGGTGCTGACGAAGCGGGATGATTTGACGGTGCAGAAGGTGAAGCGGGAAGTGCGGGAGTTGGTGGAGGAGTTTCCGTTGTATGCGAAGGGGGTGGGGGTAGGGTGAGGGGAGAGAATCCGACGTAGTGTCCGAGCTTGTCCGTGCCCTAAAGGGCCGGCTCGGCCACTGCGCGCGTCCTAAAGGACGCTACACGCATTCGTTGGGTTAGCGTGCGCCACGCGGCTTCGATATCCTCGGTGCATGCCCTTCCGTTTCTACGCCCACCTGTCGTGGACGACTTGGGCACGTCTCCCGCTGATCGACGAGCAGGTCGCCCATTTCCTCGGTCCCTTCCTGCTCGCTGAGGCGAAACGGCATGGCGCGCGCGTCGTCGCGATCGGCATCGTGAGTGACCACGTCCATCTGCTCCTCGAGCTCCCACCCGTCTACGACACACCCCGGCTCGTGCAAGGACTGAAGGGAGCGAGCGCGCGGCTCGCGAATCGCGATGGCCACGCACCCCGCGGCGGGCTGCGCTGGGATAAGGGCTATGACTTTCGGTCGGTGGGGATCCGGCAGCTGGCGGGTGTCACCGCGTATGTCCGCGACCAGGAACTGAAGCACGGGCCACCCGGCACCAAGAGGCGATGAGCCCTTCAGGGCTCGTGCCCTTGCCGAGCCGGCGCCCTTCGCTGCGCTCAGGGCAGGCTTTCAGCGCACGGATATCATCTCGATCTCGCGACCTTGATCTCTCGCGTGATTCCCGACTTGCCCAACCCGTCGTTAATCCGTGCCCTAAAGGGCCGGCTCGGCCACTTCGACCGTCCTGAAGAGCTTGCCCTGAGCGTAGCGAAGGGACGCGATGAGCCCTTCAGGGCTCGCATCTTCGCCGAGACAGCGCCTTCGCTGCGCTCAGGGCAAGCTTTCAGCGCACGGTTCAATTCAACTCCACGATTCCCATCTCTCCTGAGATCCCAAGACCCGAGCCGTCGTTTGAAGCCGTGCCCTAAAGGGCCGGTTCGGCCACTACGCGCGTCCTGAAGGACGCGATGAGCCCTTCAGGGCTCGCGTCTTCGCCGAGCCGGCGCTTCAGCGCACGGAATCGATGTACTTGTGCCGCAAATCCGCCCCACGATGCCGCAAAAACGCCCTAACCGACCTACGCTCGGCCTCCCAATATCTACGGCGTTGCTGGCATCACTCGATCGATTTTCAGGGGAGGTATCCCAATGCCTATCGATATCAAGAGACCACTTAGAAAGATCCTGCCACATCTCTTCAAGGGACGAGACGAGAACCTGAATGAAGCCGATACGGTGCAGCGTATCATCAAAGTCTTCGAGGAAGTGTTCGGCTACGATCCGATGGAAGAGATCACCCGCGAGACACAGGTCCGAGACAAGTACGTGGATCTGGCGATCAAGCTCGATGGACGGACCCGGTTGCTCATCGAAGCCAAAGCCGCGGCAGTTGTCTTAAGGGATCGTCACATCGAGCAGGCCGAGCGCTACGCGGCCGAAGGCAACATGCCCTGGGTGATTCTGACCAACAGCGTGGTCTGGAGTCTGTACCACCTCTCTTTCGACGAGGGCATTGAGTACATCAAGGCATTCTCTATCGACCTGGCGAGCGATGACCTCGATCACGTGTGCGGACTACTCGGGCTGTTCCACAGACACTCAATCAAGAAGGGCGAGCTCGACGCGTTCTGGGAACGTCGCGTAGCCCTCAGTCCCGAGTCTATTGGGAAGGCTCTCTTCACAGAGGGCACGATGAGGCTGATTCGGCGTCAGATCCGCCGGCGCGAGGGCGTTCTCATCGATCAAGAGGATCTCGCGCTGGCCATTCATGGCATGTTTTCGACCGAGACCCGAGAACAGATTGGTCCTCCAAGAGTCAGAAGGAAGTTCAAGACTAAATCGCGGCCGAGCACGAGCAGACCAGCGTCGAATCCTCAGCAACTCGTTTAGCACGGTGCGGATGGCAAGTGAGCGTCATGAACCTGAAAGCTCAGGTGTGGGGAACGGAGGTCGGGTGGTGATTTGGGAATACCATGTATTGAAGTTTGAACCGACAGGGATGGTCTTTCGTGGGGGCAAGATCCCTGACGAATGGCTTAAAGAGGAGCTGAATAAACTCGGTGCTGAGGGCTGGGAGGTCGTCAGTGCATTCACCAGCGCGATAGCCCAAGGTGCTACCAACGAGGTCGCTGTAGTCTTGAAACGACCGACTGCATAGGTTCGCGCGAGAGCGCGCTCCCGAAGGAGGCGAAGGCCTCGCGTCTTCGCTGCGCTGGCGTTCCAGCGCACGCATAGATTTCCATCGTGACACCGCTACGTCTGCGCCAGTCGCTGGTGCTCTCCTCGGCACTGCTCGTCACCGGCTGCGTCCACCGCACCCCCACGCTCGCGATCACCCGCGTCAACGTCATCGACCCCGGCACCGGCACGACCACACCCGACCAAACCGTCCTCATCCGCGGTCGCAGAATTCTCCGCATCGCCGCCGGCACTCCCAAACCTCCCGCGCACAGTCGCACGCTCGACGGCCATGACGGCTTTCTGATCCCCGGCCTCTGGGACATGCACGTCCACATGGACTCGACCGACTTGCCCGCGTTCCTCGCATTCGGCATCACCGGGGTGCGCGACATGGGCGGCGATCTCGCGCAGCTGCGCGCGTGGCGCCGCATGACCTCGGCCGATGCGCGCACCGGTCCCCGCATAGCTTTCGCCGGTCCGCTGCTGCGGGGCCCGCGATCGGACGCCGATTCAGGATCGGCGAGCAGTCTGGTGATTCGCACGGCGGAGCAGGGTCGTCACGCCGTCGACTCGCTCGCGGCGGCGGGTGTCGACTTCATCAAAGTGCACGAGGGGCTGTCGCGCGACGCCTACGACGCGATCGCCGCCGAGACGAAAGCGCGGCATCTGACGTTCGTCGGGCACACGCCGGCGAGCCTCACGCCGCTCGCTGCCTCCGACGCGGGCCAGAAAAGCATCGAGCACTTCGAGTTTCTTCCCGACGAATGTCTCGACCTACTGGGCCCCAGCGATCGGCGGCCCACCATCCAGCCACCCACGTGTCAGCCGGAGGCGCTCGACTCGCTGCTCGCGCATTTCGATCGGAACGGCACCTGGCTCGATCCCACGATCGGCAGCTTCCGGATCTTCGCACCGCAGCAGTTCCCGGCGATCGTCACCGGGTTTGCGGCGCTCGTGCCGCGCCTCGAGGCCCACCACGTTCGCGTGCTCGCCGGCACCGACCTCGGCACGCGCGGCATCGTGGCGGGCGCCGCGCTCCACGATGAGCTCGAGCTCCTCGTGCAAGCGGGTTTCACGACGCTCGCAGCGCTGCAGGCCGCGACCACCTATCCCGCGGACTTCCTCGGCCTAGCGGACTCGCTCGGCGTCATCGCGCCCGGCAAGGTCGCGGATCTCGTACTGCTCGGCGCCGATCCGTTGCGGGACATCAGGAACACGCGGCGGATCGTCGCGGTCGTGCACAACGGCGTGATCGTCGTGCCGCGCTGAGTCCTCAGCTCCAGGGCACGAAGGACGCTCCCTTCGCCATCTTCCCCGACACGCCACGCATTTTCTCGCGCATTCTCGCAGGAAATGGATGATTGTCGGCGTGCCAACGCGTCGATGTTCGTCGACGCCAGGGACGCCGTGT
>DATDEX010000148.1:0-15886 GCA_036522895.1 Candidatus Eiseniibacteriota bacterium
CGGCGCGCAGGCGCTGCCGCGGCGGCGCGGTGCCGGGCTCGGTGACGCGCCAGATCGCCTCGTCCAGCGTGGGCACGGACAGGCTCACGGAGACGCGCGCGCGGGCGGCTGCCGACTGCAGCACGTCGATGTCGCGCACGACCATCGGCCCGCGGGTGATGATCGAGAACGGATTCGAGCGCTCGGCGAACGCCTCGAGGCAGCCGCGGGTGAGTCGGAACCGACCTTCGGCGGGCTGGTAGGGGTCGGTGGCGGCGCCCACGAGCACCATCTCGCGCGGCCACGCGGGCCGGACGAGCTCGGTGCGCAGCACCGCGACCACGTTCGTCTTGACGCGAATACTCCGCCCGTATCGATCGTCGGCGGGCCGCTCGGCGCGGCGCTCGAAGGCGCGCACGTAGCAGAACGTGCAGCGATGCGCGCAGCCCATGTACGGGTTGAGCGACCAGCGAAACGGCATCCCGCTCACGCGGTTCAAGGCGGAGCGGCAGGGCTCGAGGCGGAGTTCGGCGGGCATGGGGAAGACATAGCGCCACGGCGCACTACTGCACAAGTGTGTAGTAAAAGGGGAGCCCAGGCGGGAGGGATGCGTCGGCCGATTGGCAGGGTGGCCAAGCTGGGAGCTAACCGCCGCCGCGCCTGCGGCCGATCCATTCCTGGCGTGCTTCGAGCGGCAGCGCACGGCCACGCCGCTGGTAGCACGAAACGGGGCTCAGGGCCTGCTGGAGGTACAGAAGCCATGTCACTGACCGACGCCCAAGTGATTGGGACATTTGGCGATCCGGGGCCGTTCGTGCGCCAGGACGGCTCCATCGACGAGCGCTGGCCAACCATGATCCTGGCGCCGCTCACGTTGCCCGCGCCTTTGCCGTTGAGCTGGGATCATCAGCACACGGTGACCCGGCTCCGGGTGCACAGGAAGCTCGTGGGCCTCTTCAGCGCCGCGCTCGCGGCCATCCACGCGAACGCCGAGGCCTGGGCGAGCCTGGGCGACACCGGGGGTGCCTATGCGTGGCGGCCGCAGCGGGGCGCCAAGCGGCTGTCCCGGCATTGCTGGGCGATTGCGCTCGACCTGGACGTCGGGGACAACCCGATCGGCGGGAAGCCACATATGCACCCGGCCGTCATCGCGGCGTTCGCCGCGCAAGGTTTCGAGTGGGGCGGAGCCTGGAAGCGGCGGAAGGATCCGATGCACTTCGAGTTCGCGGATCTCGGCCGGCTGGCGATCCCGGCCGGCGGGAGCGGCCCGGTCGCCTGAACGGCAGCGGCTGGAGGCGGTTGTCCCGGCGCCAACTGCCATGTCGCATAATATGTATTATGTAAACTAACGCGTAAGTCGCAGTCCACGCGGTCGTCCCGCCCGATCGCCCGACGGCAGCGCCTCGGCTCCTCACTCCACCTCCCCCTGCATCCTGCGCGACCTCGGCTTGCGAGGCGCACGGTCGTCGCCCCCCGCGACCCGTCCCACCCGTTGTGCCCCAACGACTTCACCATTTCGGCACGCGGGCATACCTGTTGCTGCACCTTTGGTGGTACTTGCGGGCCCCATCGGCGGCCCGGACGTCGCGAGCCTATCTCTCGGAGATTCGATCATGTCGCGCCAGCCTCGTCTCGCACCGGCTTTGCTCGCCCTGGCGCTGTTCGCGGTGGTCGGCTGCCAGAGCCCCTTCCACGCACTCACGGCGCCCGATCCCTGGGCATCACAGGCCATGCCGCCAGCGCCCGCCGACCACACCTCAGCGGGCCGCGTCCGGCCATCCCCGACCCCCGAACCGACCGACGAGCCGCCGGGGCAGCCGGACGTGCTGCCCACGGCCGTTCCCCCGGGTCCCGCGCCGCTTTCCGCTCCCGGGCCGATCACCTCGTTCGGCGTCGTCCGGCCGGACCTCCTTCCGCTCGTGACGCTGCTGATGCCGCCGGTCACCGCCGTCATCGACGGCTCGCAGGGAGGCCGGATCGAGAACGATCGCGTGCGGCTCGACATTCCGAGCGGCGCGTTCAGCGGCAAGGCGACGATCACCATGACCATGTCGGATCCGGTGAACTTCGTCGTCAACCTGGACATCCAGCCGGCGAGCGCCAACCATTTCAACAAGCCCGTCGAGATGCGCATGAACTGTAACGGGCTCCCGTGGACCCGGACGCCCGCGACCTACTGGTACAACCCGGTCGACAAGCGCTGGTACGGGATGACCCAGTCGGAGTTCAACGGCGACGAGATCCGCGTCTTCCTGAGCCACTTCTCGACCTACGGCGCGGGTGGAAAGGCCGGCTGGTAGCCCGTTCGAGCCGCGCCCCCGTGCGGCTCAGGGGCAGTAGCTGCTCGCGCTCTCGTACGACTTGGCCCGCGACCACGCCGTGAGCCACACGCTCAGATCGTTCGGGGTCAGCGCGCCGTTGCCGTCGAAGTCGGAGCGGCTGATGGGCTCGTTAAGCGCGAGATCCGCGAGCCAGAGCGACAGGTCGTTGACGCCGAGCCCGCGCTGCCCGTCCATGTCGAGGAACGAGACGCTCACCATCCCGAGCAGCACGCCCGAGGCGAAGACCTGCGCGCACGAGCCCCCGCCCGGGGCCGCGCCCGGCGTGCCGCCGCCGATCAGCGTGAGGCGGACTTCCCCGTTCACGTCCGTCACGGCGGTGATGCCGTGCGTGTCGCAGCGCGTCGAGACGCCGGGCTGAAGCGCGTCCGTCGCGAGCCGCGCCCCCTCGCAATTGAGGACGCGGAACTCGACCGACGAGTTCGCCACCGGAGCGTTCGCCACGTCGCGCACGACGACCGTGAACGCCCCGAACGCGGTGTCGGCCTGCGTTCCGACCCGGCCCACCATCACCACGTGGGCGGGAACGTGCGAGGTGCTGGGCGACGGGACCGCCCGCGCCGGCCACGCGCCGGCCGCGAGCGCGGCGAGGCCCAGGGCCGTCCCGAGTCCCAGCCTGTTCGCGCGCGCCGTCATGCGGCCTCCAGTTGGGCTCGCGCTCACCCCGGAGCGGGCCCACCCGCCCATACCCGGCACTCCCCCGGCCGGTTCCGCGCCAGGGCTCCCGCGGCTCAGCCGCCCGCCACCACCAGGTTCAGGAGCTTGTCCTTGACGAAGATCGTCTTCCGGAGCGTGCCCCCGTTCACGTACCGGCTCACGCGCTCGTCCGCGAGCGCCGCCTCCTGCACCGCGGCCTCCTCGGCCCCGCGCGGCACGTCGAGCGTTGCGCGCAGCTTCCCGTTCACCTGCACCGCGACCGTGACGGTCTCCTCGACGCAGAGCGCGGGGTCGTACGCCGGCCACGGCTCGTACGCGATCGTGTCCGGGTGGCCGAGGCGGTGCCACAGCTCCTCCGCCAGGTGCGGCGCGAACGGGGCGAGCACTCGGATGAACGGCTCGAGCGCCGCGCGCGGGCGGCTCCCGAGCGGGTTCACCTCGTTCACGAACACCATCATCTGGGCGATCGCCGTATTGAACTTGAGCGCGTCGAGATCGTCGCCGACCTTCCGGATCGTCCGGTGGAGGGCGCGCTTCGCCTCGAGCGGAGGCTCGGCGTCGGTCACCGCGAGCGAGCCGTCCTCGTTCACGTACAGTCGCCACACCCGGTCGAGGAAGCGCGTGACCCCCTCCACGCTCTTCGAGCTCCACGGCTTCATCGCCTCGAGCGGTCCCATGAACATCTCGTAGAGCCGCAGGGCATCCGCGCCGTACTGGTCGATCATGTCGTTCGGATCGATCACGTTCCCCCAGCGCTTGGACATCTTGCGGTTGTCCTCGCCCAGGATGGTCCCCTGGTGCACGAGCTTCTTGAACGGCTCCAGCGTGCTCACCACCCCGATGTCGTAGAGCACCTTGTGCCAGAAGCGTGCGTAGAGCAGGTGCAGCACCGCGTGCTCGGATCCCCCCACGTACAGGTCGACCGGCATCCAGTACTTTTCCTTCGCGGGGTCCACGAGCCGGTCGGGGTTCTTCGGGTCGAGGAAGCGCAGGTAGTACCAGCACGAGCCCGCCCATTGCGGCATCGTGTTCGTTTCCCGGCGCGCGGGCTTACCGGTCACCGGGTCGGTCGTCTGGAGCCACTCGGTGGCGTTCGCGAGCGGGCTCTCCCCCGTCCCGGACGGCTTGAACTCCTTCAGCTCCGGCAGTCGCACGGGCAGCATCTGCTCCGGGAGCGCGCGGGGCTCGCCGTCGACCCAGACGATCGGGAACGGCTCGCCCCAGTAGCGCTGGCGCGAGAACAGCCAGTCGCGGAGCTTGTAGTTGACGGCGCGCTGGCCCACGCCGCGCTCGGCGAGCCACGCCGTGATCCGCTCGCGCGCCGCCGGGGGCTCGAGCCCGTCGATCGAGAACGCGCCGTCGGGCGTGGTCGAGTGGACGATGCGCCCCCGTTCGTTGTCGACGTACGCGGCGCTCTCGACGTTGCCGCCGGAGACGACCTCGCGGATCGGCAGGCCGTACGTGCGCGCGAACTCCCAGTCGCGCTCGTCGTGACCCGGCACGGCCATGATCGCGCCCGTGCCGTACCCCAAGAGCACGTAGTCCGCGATCCAGATCGGGAGCCGCTCGCCGTTCACGGGATTGAGCGCGTGTCCGCCCGTGAACACGCCGGATTTCGTCTTTTCCTCCTGGCGCTCGAGCTCGCTCTTCCTCGTCGCCGCCTCGCGATAGGCCTCGACGGCCGATCGCTGCCCGGCGCTCGTCACGACGGGCGCGAGCGGATGCTCGGGGGCCAGCACCATGTACGTCGCGCCGAACAGCGTGTCGGGCCGCGTCGTGAAAATGCGGATCGTGCCGCGGGCGCCGTCCAGCGCGAAGTCCACGTCGGCGCCGATCGAGCGGCCGATCCAGTTCTTCTGCATCTCGTACGTGCTCGCCGGCCACTCCACGAGCTTGAGATCGTCCAGCAGGCGGTCGGCGTAGGCGGTGATCTTGAGCACCCATTGCCGCATCGGCTTCCGGATCACGTCGAAGCCGCCCACCTCGCTCTTCCCGTCGATGACCTCCTCGTTCGCGAGCACCGTGCCGAGCTCGGGGCACCAGTTGACCGGCACCTCGGCGACGTGCGCGAGCCCGCGCTCGTAGAGCTTGAGGAAGATCCACTGCGTCCATTTGTAGTAGTCGGGATCGGTCGTGTCGACCTCGCGGTCCCAGTCGTGCGAGAGCCCCGCGCGCTGCATCTGCCGGCGGAAGTTCGCGATGTTCTCCTGCGTCGTCCGCGCCGGGTGGATGCCGGTCTTGACGGCGTACTGCTCCGCCGGCAGGCCGAACGCGTCCCAGCCGGTCGCGTGCAGCACGTTGAACCCGCGCATGCGCTTGTACCGGCTCACGATGTCGGTGGCGGTGTAGCCCTCGAGGTGCCCCACGTGGAGCCCGGCGCCCGAGGGGTACGGGAACATGTCGAGGCAGTAGTACTTGGGGCGCGACGGGTCCTCGCTCGCGCGGAACGTCTTCCGCTCGACCCAATACCGCTGCCAGCGCGGCTCGACTTCGGAGAACGGGTAGTGCTTGCTCATGCCTCGCCCTTCATGTGCGGGTGGTGGCGGCGAACATAGCGGCTCTCGCGGACCTCGTCACGGATCGGGGGGTCGATGGGGCCGTCGCGCGGAAGGGTGATCTTCGCCGCCTCTCCGCACGGCTGGCGGGTCGAGGGGGCTCTCGCGAGGGAGGACTGGCGGGCCCCGCCTGTTCACGGGCCCGGGGCGGGTCGAGGGGGCTCTCGCGAGGGACGGCGCCTGGCGGCCGGCGGGAGGCAGGATGCCGGAGCCGGCCGCCAGACGAGCGAGGAGCCGCCAGGATGGCGGCGACGAGCGTCCTCGCTCGCGAGAGCCCCCTCGACCCGCCAGCCGTGCGGGGAAAGCGGGGACAAAGCTTCTCCCTCGCGAGCCCCCCCTCAACCCGCCAGCCGCGCGTGGCCTAGGGAAGCTCAGCCGCGTCAGCCCGCCGCGACTTCGCGGGTGGCCTGCTCGAGCGCGCTGCGGACGTCGGTGCGGCCGCCTTTCCAGGCGGACTCGGCGCGGTAGACCGCGTCGAGCGCGCGGGCGCGGCGGTCGGGGCTCTGCCGCCTCGCGAGCGCGAGGCTCGCCGGCTTCCATTTGGCCCAGCCGTAGGGATTGCTCGTCACCGTGAACGACGCCGAGACCAGGTGCCCGAGCGCCCACAGGATGCTGCCCTCGTTCTCCCCCGCCGCCAGCAATCGCTCGAGCCGCTGCGCCGCGCCGGCCGCGTCGCCGGACGCCACGGCCTGCAGGAAGTCCGGCATGTCCGCGCCCACGTGCGGGGCGCTCAGCGCCCGAACCTGCGCGACCGTGACACGCCCGCCCGCGTCGGCAAGGACTACGAGCTTGCCGACCTCGTTCAGGAACGCGAGCGAGTCGAGCTCGCAGGTCTCGAGCAGCTCCTCGAGCGCACCCGGGTCCGCGGCCGAGCCCGAGCCCGCGAGCCGGAGACGCGCCCAGTGGAGCAGCGCCTCGGGCTCCGCCGGGTCGGCCACGACGCGCACGGCGCACGCGGCGCGCAGCGGTTCGAGCGTCTTCCGCACGGTCTCGCCCGCGGATTCCACGAGCACCAGGCAGGCGCCACCCGCGGGGCGCGCGAGCCCGGCGGCGAGCGCATCGACCTTCTTCTCGCTCCGGCCCAGGTCCTCGACGTCGAACACGATCGTGAGCTCGCGTGGCGCGAACAACGACACGTTCTGGTAGGCGGAGAGGATCGCGTCCACGTCCTGCTCGCCCGGGCGGAGGACACGGGCCTGCGGCGCTTCGGGCACCTGGGCGGCCCAGGCGCGGCGCAGCTCGCCGAGAAACGCCGCCTTGAGCGCCTCGTCGCTGCCCTCGAGGTAGACCGTGGGCGGGAAGTCGCCGGACGCGGTGCGCTCGAGCAGCCGCAGGGCGTCGACCGGGGCCTGGGCGCGCGCCGAGCCCTTCGCGCGCGCGGGCTTCGCGGGGGCGCTTCGCGTCGCCGGATCGCGGCCCGCCCTCGCGGCCGGCTTCACCGCGGGCGGGGCATCCGGGCTACCAGCCTTCGACGCTGCGGCTGAGGACTTCGTCCGCGATCTTGGCAATGGCGTCTTTTCGTCCATCGAGGTCGGATTTGGCATCCTGGCCGGCGGTCGGCACGACCGAGTAGATCGCGCTCTTCACGATCTCGTCGCTCCACAGCTCGCGGTTCTTCACCAGGTCCTTGAACGTGATCTGGACGCCGACCGTGACGCGAAACTGCGTCGCCTGCGCGGTGCTCGTGAAGCCGAACACGTCGTTCTTGTATTGCGTGACGCGGCCGCGGATCACGGCGTTCGCGGACTTCTCGTCCACGATGCGCAGGTGATTGTCCTTCACGAACGCCTGCACCACGGCGTCGGTGATCTGCTGCTCGAGCTGCGCTTCGGCCGTGCCGTTCTCGAACACGGGAATCGCGACGGACTTCAGGTGCTGCGGCAGCAGCGCCGGGCTCGCGGTATAGCCGCAGCCGGAGCACGCCAGGACTCCCGCGGCCGCGACCGCGGCCAGCGTCGCCGCGAACGGTCCGCGGGTCCTGGCATCACTGCTGGGACTTGGGATGACTGGGTTGCCCCTCGTCGTCGGGGTGCAGGTCGTAGAGCTTCATGCGGTAGCGAAGCTTGTCTCGCTTCAGGTTCAAGAGCTCCGCGGTACGGCTCTGGTTCCACTTGGTAGCATACGACGCACGCCGTATCAAGGCTCGCTCCAGCTCCTCCACGAGCTTCTCGAACGGCAGCCCCGACGCCGGCATCATGCCGGTCAACGCGTCGTCCACGCGCTGGCCGAGCGTGGCCTCCTCCGGGACGCGGCTGCGCGGCCCGAGCTTCAAGTGATGCGCCTCCATCACCTCGGCGTTCTCGAGGAGCACGGTGCGCTCCATGAGATTCTTGAGCTCGCGGATGTTCCCGGGCCACGGGTAGTCCACGAGCACCCGCTCGGCGGCGTCGGACATGCCGCGGAACGGCTTCTTGAACGCCTTCGAGAAGCGCTCCACGAACAGTCGGGCGAGCGGCAGGACGTCCTCGCGCCGTTCGCGCAGCGGCGGCACGTGCAGCGGCACGACCTTGAGGCGGTAGTAGAGATCTTCGCGGAATCCCCCCTCCCGCACCATCTTCTCGAGGTCCTGGTTCGTGGCCGAGATGACGCGCAGGTTCACCGAGATGTCCTTCGTGCCGCCGACGCGCCGGAACGTGCGCCGCTCCAGCACGCGCAGCAGCTTCACCTGCAGCATGGGCGCCATCTCCCCGATCTCGTCGAGGAACAGCGTGCCGCCGTTGGCCATCTCCATCATGCCCAGCTTCTGCGCGCGCGCGTCCGTGAACGCGCCCTTCTCGTGCCCGAACAGCTCGGACTCGAGCAGCTCGCTCGGGATCGCCGCGCAGTTGATCTCGACGAACGGCTGCGCGTGGCGCGCGCTCATGCGATGGATGAGGTTGGCGAAGTACTCCTTGCCCGTGCCGCTCTCGCCCTCGATCAGGACGCTCGTCGTGTCCCCGCGGGCGACCTGCTCCGCGATGGCGTAGGTGTCCTGCATCGACGGGCTCGCGGAGTGGAGGAAGTCCTCGTCGCTGAACGCCTGGTGGCGCAGGCGGCGAAGCTCGAGCCACAGCTTCTGCGATTCCAGCGCCCGGCCGGCGAGCGCGAGCAGCTCCTCCTGCTCGAACGGCTTCTTCATGAACCAGTAGGCGCCCGCGCTCATCGCCTCGACGGCGGTCTCCAGCTCGCCGAACGCCGTCATGAGCACCACCGCGACCTCCGGCTGGACGCGCTTGATCTCGCGCAGGAGCTCGAGCCCGCTGCCGTCCGGGAGCTTCAGGTCGAGGAACGCGAGGTCCGGCATGTCGCGCTCCACCGCCACGCGGGCCTCGCGCACGGAATCCACGCCGCGCACGACATGGCCCTCGTCCTCGAGGGCCTTGACGACGAAGTGGCGGATGGAGTCCTGATCCTCCACCACCAGGATGTTGGCTTTGCTCATCGGGTACCTCCCTGGGGATCCAGCGGCAGCTCGACGGTAAACGTGGCGCCGCGGCCGGGCTCGCTCGTGACCGCGAGGCTTCCGCCGTGGCGTTTGACGATCTCGTGGGTGATGTAGAGCCCGAGGCCGGTGCCCTTGGGCTTGGTCGTGAAGAAGGGCTCGAACAGCGTCTGCTGGGTCACGGCATCCATCCCGCAGCCCTCGTCGCGCACGGTGACGACGACGCCTTCCGCCGGGGAGCCCGAGCGGGCGAGCCGGACCGCGATCCGGCTGCCCGCGGGCGACGCCTCGGCGGCGTTCTTGAGCAGGTTGATGAACACCTGTTGCATCTGGTCGGCGTCGTGCGGGACCGCGGGCAGACCCGCTTCGGTGTCGCGCAGCACCTGCACGCCGCGCTCCTCGAGCACGCCGGCGACCGACTGCTCGGCCCGGCGGAGCGTGTCCTCGAGCGGGCGGGCCGCGACGTCGAGCCTCCGGGGGTGGGTGACGTCGAAGAGCTCCTGCACGATCCGGTCGAGCCGGCGGATCTCGCCCACCACGAACTCGACGTTCTCGGTCTCCTCCGGCTGGCCGGCGAGCGAGCGCGCGAGCCGGCGCACGCCCATGCCGATCCCCGTGAGCGGATTGCGGATCTCGTGCGCGACGCTCGAAGTGAACCGGCCGAGCGCCGCGAGCTGGTCGAGCTGGCGGGCGCGCTCTTCGGCGGCCTTGAGCGGCGTGAGATCGAGAAACGTCGCGATGGCGCCGTAGGCGCGCCCGCTCTCGTCACGCAGTCGCGACGTGGTCACGCGCACCGGCAGCGCCGCGCCGGAGGGCGAGCGGAGGATCGTCTCGCGCCGGAGCACCGGCTGGCCCGTGGCGAGCGTGCCGCGAATGAGCTCCTCGGCTTCCTCCCCGAGCAGCTCGCCCACCGGCATGCCGCTCGCCGCCTCCTCCGAGAGGCCGAGCAGATCCTGCGCGGTGCGGTTGAGGCTCAGCGTGTCGCCGCCGGGACCCACCGCAACGAGCCCGCTCGGGATCGAGTCGAGCACGTCGGCGAGCAGGCGCTGGCTGCGCGAGAGCTCGTGGACGAGCCGCGTGTTCTCCACCATCGGCGCGAGCGCGAACGCCACCGACTCGAGCCGCGCGTACTCGCTCGCGGGGGGCGTGGGGCTCCCGGGACCGCGCGCAGCGGCGAGCACGCCGAGGAGCGGCAGGTGCGGGCAGCTCGCGCAGTGGCGCCGGGCATCCTCGCGCACCGCCCGCCACTCGCCCACGTCGGCGCCCGGGGGCGGGGCGAGTGACGTCCGGCCCACGGCGCAGTTTTCGCAATCCGGGTGCGGGGCGTTGCCGTGCGGGCCCGTCGCGGGCTCGAGCGGCACGCACGCGAGCCACGACTGTTCTGCGAACACGCGCGCGAGCGGGTGGCCGTCCGGCAGCACGAGCGCCGGGTGGCGCTCGGGGTCGTGATGCTGCACCGCGCGGTCGTGCCACAGGCTCCGGACGATCGCGCCGTCGGAGACGGCGAGCGGCAGCTCGACCGGCGCGAGCGACGCGGGCGAGCCCCACGTGCCGGTGAGCACGCCGCGCTCGCGGTCGACGAGCAGGAGCCCGACCTGGTCGAAGTCGAGCACGCCACGCAGGTAGCGGGCGACCAGGCGCGTCGCCTCGGCGGCGTTGCGGGTGCCCGCGAGCGAGCCCGCGACCTCGCGCAACGACACCAGCTGGACGTTCGTCTCGATCAGGCGGCGGTGGGAGAACTCGAGCTCGTCGACGAGCTGGTCCATGACCCGGACCAGTTCCTGCGAATCATCGAGCGCGCCGATGGCCGGCGTCCCCGCCCCCTGGGACAGCCCGCGCACCTCTTCCACCCGGCGCAAGAGCGCGCGCAGGTGTTCCCGGTTCGATTCGGCCATGGGACCGTATCGCGCGGAGCCGGAGGGGACCGGCTTCGCGGTCTGCTGGAGACCACCGGAACCGCAGCGCCCGACAGGGCGGGTGGACGATGCGGTTCGTTGACTTTGGAACTGCGAAGGGTGCCTCCGGCACCCCTCGGTTCAGCTAGGCCTGGTCCACGAACTCGCGGACCGACTGGGCCACGTAGCGGATCTGCTCCTCCGAGAGCTCGGGATAGATCGGGAGCGCGAGCGTTTCCTGCGCCGCCGACTCCGAGTGCGGCATGTCCCCGTTCTTGTAACCGAGGTGGGCGAAGCACTTCTGGAGGTGCAGCGGCAGCGGGTAGTACACCTCGCAGCCGATGTTCTTCTCCGCCAGGTGCTTCTTCAGCTCGTCGCGCCTCGGCGCGCGGATCACGTACTGGTTGTAGATGTGCCGGGTGTGCGGGTCGTGGTACGGCCGGCCCACCCGCGAGCCCTCGAACAGCGCGTTGTAGAGCGACGCGTTCTTCGCGCGCTTCTCGCTCCAGCGGTCGAGGTGCTTGAGCTTCACCCTCAGAATGGCCGCCTGGAGCGCGTCGAGTCGCGAGTTCGTGCCGACGACCGAGTGGAAGTACTTCGGCTTGGCGCCGTGGTTGCAGAGGAGCCGGGCCTTCTCGGCCAGCTCGGCGCTCCCGGTCACGATCATGCCGCCGTCGCCCGCGCCGCCGAGATTCTTGGAGGGGAAGAACGAGAACGTCCCGAAGTCGCATTGCGAGCCCGAGCGCATCCCCTCCCACTCCGAGCCGATCGACTGCGCCGCGTCCTCGATCAGATAGAGCTGGTGCTTGTCGCAGATCGCCTTGAGCGCCGGCAGGTCGCAGCACTGGCCGAACAGCGACACCGTCACGACCGCCTTCGTGCGCGGCGTGATCGCGGCCTCGAGCCGGTGCGCGTCGAGGTTGTAGGTGCGCGGGTCGACGTCCACGAACACGGGGGTCGCGCCGTTGTTCGCGATCGTCCCCGCGGTGGCGAAGAACGAATACGCGGGCGAGATCACCTCGTCACCGGGGCCGATGCCGAGCGTCCACATCGCGATGAGGAGCGCGTCGGTGCCCGACGCACACGCCACGGCGTACGGGGTGTGCGAGTAGCGCGCGATCTCCTCTTCGAGGCCGGTGATCTCCGGTCCGCCGATGAAGTGACAGCTCTCCATGACCCGGCGCACGGCATCGTCGATCTCGGCGCGGATGGTGTCGTACTGCGCGCGCAGATCCAGGAGCGGCACCTTCATCGTCGTGTTGGTCGTCATGCGGGGTCTCGCTTCTCCGGCGGTACCGGGTTGAACGTTGCGGGGCTCAGGCGTCCACCCAGCCCTGGTTCTCGAGCCATTGTTCCACGGGCACGTCCCGCCACACCTTCGCGGGGCTGCCCACCACGATCGTGCGGGCCGGGACATCGCGCGTCACGGTGGAGCCGGCGGCGACCAGGCCATCCTCGTGGATGGTGACGCCGGGCAGCGTCACGCTGCCGGCGCCGATGCGCCCGCCCTTCTTGACCGTGACACCCTTGAAGTGCTTGAAGCGCTCCTGCGTGCGGCCGACGAAGTTGTCGTTCGACGTCACCACGCCGGGGGCCACGAACACGCGGTCCTCGAGCGTGGAGTATGCGCACAGATAGCACTCGCTCTCCAGCTTGCAGTAACGACCCACGGTGCAGAAGTTCTCGATCGTCACGCCGCGGCCCACGATCGTGCCCCGGCCCACCGTGACGTTCTCGCGCACGGTGCACAGGTCCGCGAGCAGCACCTTGCCGTCGATCACGGCCCCCCGGTAGAGCACCACGCTGGTGCCGACGATGCTCGTGTCCCCCACGCTGAGCGGCGGCAGCGACTGCTCCTTCGTCGTGGCCGAGTTCGCCGCCTTCATCGGCGACTTGCCGAGCGAGGCGTGGTCGTCGATCCGCACGTCCGTGCCCACGCGCGTGTCGGGGTGGATCACGACGTGGTGGCCGAGACGGCAACCCGCGCCCAGCGTGACGTTCGCGCCGATGACGCAGAACTCGCCGAGCGTGGCGCCAGCCCCGATCGAGGCGCTGGGATGGATGACGCTCGTCACAGGACCTCCACCGGCAACGGCGCGATGGCGATCGGCTGGCCGCCGGACTTGAGCGAGCGCTGCGCGGCGTCGAGCACCTTGACCACGCGCAGCCCGCCGAGCCCGTCGGTGAGCGGGCGCTTCCGCTCGCGTACGCACTCCACGAAGTGGAGGCACTCGAGCCGGAGCGGCTCCTGGAGGCTGATCTTCGGGATCAGGATGTCGCCGCTGCGGACCGTGAGTGCGTCCCCGTAGGAAACGACCTGCCCCGCCCGGTCCACGCCCTTGTCGTACACCTTGATCTTCTCGCTCGCTTCCATGTCGTCGAACACCATCATCTTCTGCGTGCCGACGACGGTGAACTTGCGCAGCTTGTGCGGATCGAGCCAGGACACGTGCACGTGCGCGCTCTGACCGCTCGCGAAGCGGAGGTCCACGAACACGACGTCCTCGACCCCCGGCTGCAGGAACGCGGCGCCGCGCGCGGCCACGTCGACCGGCTCCTGGTCCATGAGGTGCAGGATCACGGACAGGTCGTGGGGCGCGAAGCTCCAGAGCGCGTTTTCGTCCTTGCGCACCTTACCGAGGTTCACGCGCTGGCAATAGATGTAGAGCAGGTCCCCGATCTGCCCGTCGCGAACCATCTTGTTCAGGTATTGGACCCCGGGATGGTAGAGGAGCAGGTGTCCCACCATGAGCACGCGGCCTTTTGCCTTGGCGAGCCGGCAGAGCTCCTCGGCGTGCGGCACCTCGAGCGCGAGCGGCTTCTCGACGAAGACGTCCTTCCCCGCCTCGAGCAGCGCCTTGGCGAGCGGGTAGTGGCTCGGCGCGGAGGCCGCGACGACGACGCCCTGCACCTCGGGGTCACGGGCGACCTCGCTCACGTCCCCCACCGCGCGCACGCCCGGGTACTGCGCCGCGGTCTTCGCGAGCCGCTGCGGGTCGGCGTCGCACACGCTGACGAGGCGCGAGCCCGGGAGGCCCGCGAAGTTGCGAACCAGGTTCGCGCCCCAGTCACCGGTGCCGACGACGGCGATGCCGATCCGATCCGACACGAAAGTCCTCCGGGAGGCTCGAGCGGGCTGCAGCGATGGTTGAAGAAGTTGCTGGAGAATGCAGAAGGCACAGCAGGTTAGCCAGCCCTCGCCGGGGGGTCAACGCGGCCGCCCACGAGCGGTCCCCGCGCTCGCGGGTGGGACCGCGCCGGGCCGCCCTTCCCCGGTCACGCCGCCAGGCGTTCGCCACCCTCCACTCGGTTCCGTCCATTGCGTTTCGCGAGGTAGAGCGCGCGGTCGGCCGCCTCGATCAAGCCGGTGACCGAGTCGCCGTCCTCCGGGTGCTGGGCGATCCCCGTGCTCACGGTGATGGCGCCGCACTCGGCGAGCGGGAACTGGTGCGACTCGACGGCGGAGCGCAGGCGCTCCGCCACCGCGGCAGCCCCGATGCGGTCCGTCTGCGGCAGGATCACGGTGAACTCGTCGCCGCCGTACTTGGCGACCAGGTCCCACGACCGCACCTGGCTCGCGAAGAGCTGCGCGATCTCGCGCAGGAGGAAGCTGCCGCGCAGGTGGCCATTCCGGTCGTTGTAGTTCTTCAAGTTGTCCACGTCCACCATGAGGATGGACAGATCCTGCCGGAAGCGGGTCGCGCGCTTCACCTCGCGCCGCAGCGCCGACTTGAGGTAACGGTAGTTGAACACCTGGGTCAGGTCGTCCGTGACGGCGAGGCGTTCGAGATTCTCGGAGAGGCGCAGGTTGTCGAGCGCCACGGCGGACCACGCGGCGAGCAGCGCGAGCTGGCGGGCATCGCGCCCGCTGAAGCGCGCCGATCCCTCGTGGCGGTGGACGGCGAGGTAGCCGTTCTTGCGGTCCTGGAGTCGGAGCGGCACGTAGAGCGCGGGGCCCGGGCTCACCCCGGGGCACGCCGCCTCGGGCGAGACGCCGGAAGTTCCGAGGTCGGCGAGCACGCGCGGCTGGTGCGCGCGCAAGAGCGACATCTCGAACGGCGTAGGCACGCACGGCGCGGACAGCGCCTCGACGGAATCCTCTCCGTGGTGGAGCACGCTGCGCTCGAACTGGCGCGCCCCGCCGAGCAGCATCACCGCGCCGTCGGCCTCGGTGAGAGCGAGCGCCAGCGACAGCGTCGTGTTGAGCACCTCCGGGCGCGTGCGGCCACCCGAGCGCCCGGTGAGCTCGATCAGCGTGGAGAGGAGTCTCTCGCGTCCCGGCATGGTTTCGTCCTGTGCTGGTTGGGTGAAAACCCACTCAGCAAACGCAACCGCCGTGCCACGCTCAGCGCGGGTCCCTCCCACCCCCCCGCGTCGCCGACCAGCTCAGGAGTTGCACCACGCTTCGGACCGCGAAAACGACGAGCCCGCCGCCGATGAGGAGCCATGCTCCGATGCGCTGCCCAGGGGTTAACGACAAGTGATCGCGGACCTTGAGCCACACGCCGAGCGCCCACACCAGCGCCGCCGTGAGCGCGAGGCTTGTCGTGGCCCGCGCGAGCCGCCAGGCGCTCGCCTCGCCGAGCGAGCCGGCGGCGGCACGCCCGCCATGCGCGAAATCGCCCGACCGCTCCCGTGCATTCCGCCCGGTCGACGGCGGCGCGGTGGGATTTTGACCAATCGCCGACGCACTCTGCGCCACCCACAGCCGGGCGGCCCCGAAGAGAAACGCGCGCGCCTCGAGCCGCCTAAAGCCGGCCGTCGCGAGGTCCGCTTCGAACTCCGGGCCGGCACCGAACTCGAAGATGCTCTCGCTCAGGTAGCGGTAGGCCGTGGGATCGCTCGAGAGCCGGCCCGCGAACGGGATCGCGTGACGGATCCACCAGCGGGCGAACGGCGCGAGCGGGCCGGGGGCGGGTGCGGCCGCCTCGAGCACGACGAGCCGCCCGCCCGGATGCAGGACGCGCGCGATCTCGGCGAGCGCCGCCGGACGCGGCCGCAGTTTGCGGATGCCGAATGCCACCGTGACCGCGTCGAGCG
>DATDEX010000149.1:0-3884 GCA_036522895.1 Candidatus Eiseniibacteriota bacterium
CTCGGCGCGCACCGCCTCGAGCACGCGTGCGCGCGCGGCCGGGGGAGCGTGGAGCTGCGGCACCGAGAGCGCGAGCACCGTGGCGCCGCCCGAGAGCGCGCGCAGCTCGGCCTCGCACACCTCGCAACCGCCCGCGAGGTGCGCCTCGAGCTCGGCCCGGCCGGCCGGATCGAGCACGCCGAGCACCTCCGCCGCGCACAGGTCGAGATGCTCGTCGCGATGCCGGCTCATGGCAGCTCCTCCATGGGCACGCGCTCGCGGAGCTTGAGCAGCGCCTGGCGCGTCCACGACTTGACGGTGCCGAGCGGCGACTCCAGCCGTTCGGCGATCTCGGTCTGCGACAATCCCTCGAAGTAGGCGAGCTCCACCACGACGCGCTGCTGCGGCGCGAGCGCGGCGACGGCGTTGGCGACGTCCTTCCGGAGCGTGCGGAGGGCGTGTCCGGTCGCCGGATCCGGCGCGGCCTGCGGGGGCTCCACCGTGGCTTCGCGTGCGGCGGCGGCCTCGGCGCGACGGCGCGAGCCCAGGCTTCGCAGCCGGTCGAGCGCGCGACTCCGCACGATGGTCACGAGCCAGGCTCCCACGGCGCCGCGCGAGGCGTCGTAGCTCGCCGCGTTCCGCCAGGCCTGCATCCAGGTGTCCTGCAGCGCTTCCTCGGCATCCGACGTGCCTCCCACGATCCGCAGCGCCAGCGAGTAGAGGAGATCGCTGTAGCGGTCGTAGAGCTCCGCGAGCGCGGTCGAATCCCCGTCGGCCATCCGCTCGATGCAGCGGCGGTCGCGGTCGAACTGGTTCACGGGCGGCCCCCGTTCCGGGGGACCTGCACATCCACTACGCTGCGGATTCGGGATCGGACCAACGGACGCTCGGGGCGAGAGGACCGGAATCTGCTGGGACGCGCCACCACCTTACCGCACAACCGACTACCGAATCCTGGCGGGGCGGAATCGCGCCCGTTCCGCCGCCGGGGGCACCGACCGGGCGGGCCCGAGCGCGGGCCGGCGAGCCGCCTCCCGGATACACGAAGGGGCACGTAGCACACCCACGCGCCACGCGCCCCTCGCTCGGGGTCCCTGCGATGTTCCCCCGAAAACTCTAGCGGGCCAGCGACAGCGCGAACCGCGCCGTCGCGTGCTCCTTCTGTTCGCCATCGAGCGCGCTCGCGACGGGGAATTGGGCGCCCGCCTCGATCAGCACTCCCACGCCGGTGAACCAGCGCACCAGTGGAGAAGCATACACCACACTGCCGCCCGTGTTCTCGCCAAATGCTCCGTCCTCGAGCCGGTCCCGACGGGCCACGCGACCGTTGGCCTGCAACGAAAGTTCCAACACGCTCCCCACCCGCCGCGCGAATCCGGCGTTGTAGAGGAACGCGTTCCCATACCGGTAGTTCCGGGAGTTCTCGCCGTTCGCCCGGTAGGACGCGTTCAAGTCGAGCCTCCCCGCCGGGAGCGGCAGGGTCAGGTCGAGGCCGGCGAGCCCGGACCACGCCCCGGTGCCGGTCTGAAGATGCTCGTCGAGCCGCTCCCCGGCGCTGTCGCGCAGATCGTTGGCGCCGGTCGGCAGGCGCGCTCCGCCCA
Organism: Candidatus Eiseniibacteriota bacterium; assembly: GCA_036522895.1. Lineage (GTDB taxonomy): Bacteria > Eisenbacteria > RBG-16-71-46 > RBG-16-71-46 > RBG-16-71-46 > JAIOPA01. The sequence continues at coordinate 1,581 of DATDEX010000149.1, forward strand.
CGAACGAGAGCAGCGCGGTGCGCTGCCCGCCGAGCGAGAGCTCGCGGAGCTTGGCTAGCGCGGTGAGCTCGGCGTCGCCGAGCCCGTTCGAGCGCTCGCTCGCCGGCGTGTCGCCCACGGGCTCCACCGTGATCTCCTTCCAGACGTACGAGGCCCGGCCGAGGAGCAGCACGCGGGACGAGACGCGCGCGAGCGCGTAGGCGCCGGCGTGGTGCTCCTGTTCCTTCTCGACGCCCACGACGTCCTCGAGCGCGTTCTGCTTGGAGAGGTAGCGCTCCTCGAGCCCGAACCGCAGGCGTTGCGGCACGGGCCCACCGAGCGCATCGGGGGGGAACGGCATGCCGCACATGCACTGGCTGCACGCGAGTGCGGTGCCCGCGCCCGGCTCCAGGCACGGGAGCGCAAGCACTGCCGCCACGGCGGCGGCGATGGGGATGAATCGGCGACGATGCACGGGAACACTCCTGATGAATGGGTTACCCGCAGGCCGCGCGCAGTGGGCTACCGCGCGGCATGGCACGACGACTCGCGAACGATGCGCGAGCGTCAGGCGCGAGGCGGCGGAGCTTCGGGCTCGTGTGGTCGCGAAACCGTGCGCTCCAGGTGCAGGAACTGCGGCCGTGAGCCGGGGGCCGGCGGCAGCGCGGGCGAGCGCGCCGGCAGCACGAACACCTGGGCCGCACCCGGAACCGCGCTCGTGCCATGGTGGCGGCAGCAGCCACATCGGAACTCGTGCGCGGACGCGGCGCGTGAGCAGCTCCCTTTGGCCATGCAGGTCGTGGAACGCGCGCAGGAATGCCCCGACTGCGGCGCGGGACCGTTTCGCAGCGCCGGACCGAAGTCGGGGGCGAACGTGGCGCAGATCCACAGCGACAACGTCAGCACCGTTCCGAGGGGGATGTGGCTTCGCACGGCATGATTGCAACGCATTCCGCGCCCGCGCGCAAACACCTCACGGGTTGCGCCGCGCTTGCGCCCGGGTGCAGCCCGGGGCACCCTGCCGCCCGGAGGGTGAGGGCGCCGCTCGCGCGTGTCCCACGCGCTCCGGGCCGGGGCCTGCGCCTCGCGCCACCTCCCACTCGCCTCCCGCCTCGAAACGTTCGCGCGCCCGAGCCCGCGCGTCGGGGCGCAACCCCGGCTCGAACCGAGGTCCCCGCGCACCCGGGCGAGGGATCGGAAGAGGAACCGCATGCCGCGTCGCACGTCTCTCTCCCTCGCTCTCGTGCTGCTCGCGTTCCCCTCCCTGTCCGCGCCCGCGCGGGCGAGCGAGCAGAACCTGTCACTCGCGCTCGGCGTGGGGTCCGTCTACAACGACAACTTCCTCGAGTACTCCGACAACCAGCTCCAGACGTTCAAGGACGGGACGCACCCGCTGCGATTCGCGGTCCAGTCCACCGACGACGGCATTTTCTCGCCCGGCGTCTCCCTCACCTGGGAGCTCGACCAGGGCGGCGGCCGCCGGCACGCGCTGCGCGCGCACTGGGACGGCGACTTCCACTCGAACAACGCGGGCGCCGATCGCCGCGCGTACAGCGGGCGGTGGACCGAGAGCTTCGCTGGCGGCCGCCGGCTCGCGCTGCTCTACGGGCGGATGGACCACTACTACGTCCGGCAGCTTCGCGACGAGGACCTGCCCTCGGCACTCGGCGACGCGCGGTGGCAGCGCGCGGAGTTCGACCAGGACGCCTGGACCGGCAGCTGGCGCCAGCCGGTCGGCAAGGCGAACCTCGGCCTCGCCTACCGCTACGAGACGCGCGACTACCTGCCCGCGTTTCGCGAGCGCACCTCGAAGGCGAACCAGGGCGAGGTGACGCTCGGCTGGAGCGAGCTCCCGCACCACGGCGAGGTCGAGCTCTCGGGCGGCTACCGGCAGCTCGTGGCGGATGCGACCGACGGCGACGCGATCGCGGGCGACGACGACGACGTGAGCTACCACGGCATCCTCGCCGGCGCGACCGGCCGCATGGAGCTCTCGCGCAAGGGCAGCGTGCGCTGGGGGGCGGACCTGGGATTGAACCTGGCGACGCGGGCGTACGACTCCGACCGGCCGCCCGCGGTCGACCCGTTCCACGCCGGCCGCAGCGACGTGCTCGCGGCGTTCGAGGCCGGCCTGCGGGCCGCCTGGGGACGCTGGGACGCCCGGGCCTGGTTCCGGATCGAGAACAACTCGGCCGACCTCGGGACCGGCGCGTCGCCCACGTCCGACAGCGGCAGCTATCACGAGAACCAATTCGGCCTCGACCTGTCGTGGTCGGGCGCGATCTGGAAGTCGGGGACCGGCCGCTAGTCGCTCGCGCGCACTCC
>DATDEX010000150.1:0-3286 GCA_036522895.1 Candidatus Eiseniibacteriota bacterium
GTGCTCGGCCTCGATCACCTCTTTGGGAGGTTCTTCCACGAGCTCGACACACTCGGCGTGGTAACGGTCGGCGCTGATCGCACGAGTCGGGATTTCGGACGAGTCTTTGCCGCCCTGCGCCGCGCCGAGCGCGATCCCGGCGAGGAACGCGGCGTGGAGGAACGTCTGCGCGAGCCACATGAGCTCGAACACCAGCCGATCGCCGCCGAGCAGCGTGCGATCCCGCGGCGAGACCACGGGCATCACGGTGTCGCGCGGCTTGCCGACCAGCTCCGAGACCGGCACGAAGCGGTAGCCGCGCGCCTCCAGCTCGGGCACGAAATCGCGGATCGCCTCCACGGTGGCGCGGCGATCGCCGCCGCCGTCGTGGAGCAGGATCGTGTTGCCGTGGCCGGTCAGGACGCGCGAGACGACGGCACGCGCGATGGCCGCGGCTTTCCGCCGGCTGCCGTCCGGCTCGCGCAGGCGCCAGTCCTGGGGATCGAGGTACTCGCCGACCGTGACGTAGCCGAGCGCCGCGGCGTCGAGGATCGGCGTGACCTCCTCGGCGCTCGTGGGCTCGGCGTCCGCGCTGTAGGGCGGGCGGAACATGAGCGTCGAGCGCCCGAGCGTGCTCTGCAGCACGCGCTGGGTGGCGTTCAACTCCAGCCGCACGGCGGGCCGCGACATTGCGGCGAGGTTCGGGTGGGTGTAGGTGTGATTGCCGATCTCATGTCCCTCGCGCCATTCGCGCTGGATCAATCCGGGATGGCGCTCGGCGTTCTCGCCCACCACGAAGAACGTGCCCGGCACGTGCAGGTCGCGCAGCGCGTCGAGCACGCGCGGCGTCCACGCCTCGCTCGGGCCGTCGTCGAACGTGAGCGCGAGGCAGGAGTCGCGGAAGCCGTGGCGCTGGAGCAGGTACGAGGTCGGGTAGCGCCGGTACGACTCGTCCGTGAACAGGCCGGTGGCCGGATCGCGCTCGAGCGCCCGCTCGCCGGGCTGCGGCAGCGCCGCCACGGTGAGGAGCTCGCCGTCGCCCTCGAACTCCACGTCGTACGGGAACGCCGTGCGCGCGAGCGAGGCCGAGTCGGGCAGCACGTCGGGCCGGTGCCGGTCGAGCATCGTCCACACCGCGGGGTCTTCCTCGCCCAGCACCCAGAGCACCGAGCCGCGCACACCGCGCGCGCGGGCCAGCGTGCGCTGGTTCGCGGCGGTGACGGCGTCGAGCATCCACACCTCGTGGGTGAGCCCCGCCTCGTCCTCGTACTCGAACGTGGGGTTGAGCGCGCGCGAATCGAAGTCCACCACCTCGGCGGGCGTCCGCTCCGGATGGTTGTCGGAGGCGAGGTAGAGCGCCTCCTGGTAGGAGAGCGCCGTCGCCGGCGCCTTGCGGCTGGTCCAGTCGTAGGCGTAGTTCCCCAGCCCGAGCACGAGCTTCTCGGCCGGGATGGCACGTAGCGTGCGATCGAGCACCTCGCGGTACCACTCGACGCCGCAGAGCGGGCCGGCCTCGCCGGCCATGTAGTGCTCGTCGTACGCCATGAGTACGACGAAGTCGCAGGCGCGCGCCACGGCGCCGGCGTCGGGCACGTTGCCCTCGGCCTCGAGGTCGAAGCTCAGCGTGAGTCGGGCGCGCGCGAGCACGCGGTGGAGACGGCCGAGGAACGCCGGCACACGCGCCTCGTCGCCGTTGGCGAGGTTCTCGAGGTCCACGTTCGCGCCCGCGAAGCCGTGCGCGGTGAGCCAGGCGGCGAGCTCGTGGGCGAGCGCGGTCTGCCGCACCGGATCGACGAGCAGCCGGTGCGCGAGCGCGGGGTCGAACGTGCCCTCGTGCGCGTTCGAGATCACCGGCATGATCCTGATCTGGTGCTGGCGCGCGATCCGCAGCACGTCGAGGTTGTGCGGTGTGAACTCGAGGTTCCAGTCGCGCGTGGCGATATGGCGGGCGTCGTCCGAGAGGCCGAGCCAGAGCGGGAAGAGATGCGTGATCCGGTCCGCGTTCGCGCGGAGCGAGTGGAGCCCGGTCTCCTGCCAGGTGGCGTAGAACGCCGCGACGATCGGGGGACGGACCTTCGCGCTGCCGATCAGGGCGCGGCGGAGCGTGTCCTGCTGATCGCGCGCGAGCTGGCGGAGGAGCTGCCGGCGCTCGCGCTGGATGAGGAAGATCGAGAGCCGGCTCGCGCGCGTGGGCGGCACGGGCAGGTGGGGGCGAAGCGCGCGCCGAACCGGTTCCGAGAGGCCGAGGGTGCGCGGCAGCACCGGGACCGCGACGAGGCTCAGGAGGAAGATGGCGGTGAGTGCCAGGAACGCGGCGCCCAGCGCCACCGCGATGCGCAGCGTCCAGCGCATGCGGCGGCCGCTCGGATCGTGGAAGACGGGTCGGCGGTCCGGACTCACGAGGGGAGACTAGCCGATGCGGCGGGAACGAAGGTCAGGACGATGTTGGCAGTGTCGTGAGTCCCTACTACCATCGCAGGCCGAACTTTCGTGGAAGATGGGAGAGGAATCGGAGAGTAGTGGGGCCGCGCGAGGCCGCGTCGCGGCGCAGCATCGCGACGCAGCATAGATGAGGCACCATCGGCAGGGCAGTATGGGCGGAGACAGTATGGGCGGAGAATCGTAGGGCAGGGCATCATCCGCGGAGAATCGCAGGTCGGGGCATCATGGGGAGGAATCGTTGGCGGGAGCCGTCGGGCTGATGAAGCGTTCTCCGTTCGCGCTGGGCGTGCTGGCGGCGGCCGTCGCGGCGATCCTCACCCACGCGGCCTCGCTCACGGCGCCGTTCTTCGCGGACGACTGGCTGTTCCTGGACCAGGTCCGCTTCCGCTCGCTGGCGCAGGTGCTCGCGTCGCCCGACCCGCTCGGCAACTACTTCCGCCCGCTCGGCCGCCAGGTCTGGTTCTGGCTACTCGTCCACGTGGGTGGCGAGCGGCCGCTCGTCTTCCACGTCGCGAACCTCGCGTGCCTCGTCGCCGCGGTGGTGTTGCTGGCGCTCCTCGCGCGCCGCATCGCCGGCCCGTTCGCGGGCGTCGTCGCGGCGGCCTACCTGGCGGTGCACTACGCCGCCGACGTGCCCGTGCTCTGGGTGTCCGGGAGCCAGGAGCTCCTCTCGCTGGCACTCGGGCTCGCGGCGCTCAATGCGTACGTGCGGCGCCAGCGGGCGCTCGCGGCGGGGTTCCTCTTCCTCGCGCTGCTCGCCAAGGAGGCCGTGGTGCTCGCTCCGTTCGCCGCCGTGGCGCTCGACGACTCCCCGGGGGGCTGGCGGGTGCGGGTCCGCCGGGCGTGGCCGCTCGCGCTCGCGGTG
>DATDEX010000151.1:0-11249 GCA_036522895.1 Candidatus Eiseniibacteriota bacterium
TGCTGCGCTTCGACGACGCGCACGCCGCGCTCGTCGAAGCCCCGCGCGTGCTCGTCCTGGCCGCGCCGCTCGATGCCGCACGCAGCGACCTGGCGCTCTCCGGCGCGTTCCTGCCGCTCGTTCACCAGGCGGCGCGGGTGCTCGCGCGTGGCACCGCCGCGCCGTCGCTTACACCGGGTGACGCCTGGAGCGCGCCGGCATCGGCCGAGTGGCGGATCGAGGACGAGACCGGGCGCGAGGTGCCGGTGCGCGTGGAGACCGCGGGCGGCGCCACTCGCGCCGTGAGCGCACCGCTCGAGCGCACCGGGCTCTACCGCGCGTTCGCGGGCGGCCAGCTGCGGGCGAGCTTCGCCGTGAATCCCGACCCGCGCGAGGGCGATCTCGCGCCGCTCCCCGAGGCCTCGCTCGTCGCGGCGTTTCCCGCGGGCCGCGTGCGCGTGCTGCGGATGGGCGACGACCTGGCGCTGCGCGTCCGCCAGGCCCGCTTCGGCCGCGAGCTATGGCCCGAGTTCCTGCTCCTCGCGCTGCTGCTGCTGGTCGCCGAGTCGGTGATCGGGCGCTGGGGGATGCCGGGCGGAGGGTGGAGCCGGAGCTGAAGCCGCACGCTCCGCAGGTCAGTGCGGCTCCACCTTCACGTTCTTCGGCAGCACGTCCGGGTTCAGCGCCTTGATCACCACGCGGCGATTCCGCAGGCGCTCTTCGTCATTGCGCTCCTTCGTCTCCGGCCGCGTCTCGCCGTAGCCCTTCGCGAGGAGATTGCCGTCGTGCAGGTGGAAGTGCGCGAGCAGGTAGTTGCGCACGGACTCCGCGCGCGCCTGGGAGAGCTTCATGTTGTGCGCACTCGAGCCCCGCGTGTCGGTGTGGCCCTGCACCTCGACCGCGAGGTCCACGAACTTCTCCAGCACCGCGCCCACCTCGTTCAACGTGGCCTCGGACTCGGGCAGGAGGTTGGCGCTGTTGGTCTCGAAGTACACGTTCTCGAGCCGCACCATGCCGCCCTCGACGAGCTGGCGCTCGGTCTCGCTCACGGGCGGGGTCGGGGCCGGCGGGGGAGCCGGCGCGGGGGCCGGGGCACCCGTCCCCTGGACGGGTCCGGGGCGCGTCACCTCGGCGGCTTGACCCGTCCTGGGGACGGGTGCCCCCGAGCCCGAGCGCTGGATCCGCGAGCAGCCGTTCCGGTCCACGAACTCGCCGGGCGGCGTGTCGGGACACTTGTCGAGTCCGTCGAAGACGCCGTCGTGATCGCTGTCGAGCGGGCAACCCCACTCGTCGACGACGGCGCCCTCGGGGGTGTTGTCGCAGCGGTCGATGCGATCGAACACGCCATCGTGATCGAGGTCCACGGCCGGCCAGCGAAAGCAGGGGGCGTGCGGGTCCACCTTCTCGACGGTTGGAGGCGGGGCCGCGAGCGCGCCCGGGATACCCGTCCCGAGAACGATGCCGGCGAGGGAGACCCGCGCGAGCGCGAGACCGAGCCGGGAGAGCGAGCGAGCGGTCAACGAACACCTCCTCGAGAAGGTCCGGGCGGGGATTGAGCGAACGGCGTCGCATAGACTAGCCTCGGGTCACATGACGCGCATCCCGGCTCTGCACCCTGACCCGACGGCGACGCTCGGTCGCACGCTCGTCCTGGCCGCGACCCTGTCGCTGCCGCTCGTACTGGCATGGCGTTACCCGGCCCACGCCGGGCCCGCCCCCGGGACGGGCGCCCCCGCCGCGAGCGCGAGCGGCCTGCCGGCCCCCGCGGACGCCGATTCGCCGGCCGAGCTCCTCGACCGGCCCGCGCGCGCGTGGAGCTTCGATCGCTGGGTGGGGACGCCGCCGCTCACGCTCGATTCGCTGCGCGGCCGGGTCGTGCTCGTGCGCTGGTTCACCACCGGTTGCCGCTATTGCGCCCACACGCTGCCCGCGCTCGAGGCGCTCCGCACGCGCTACGCAGGGCAGGGACTGGTGGTCGTGGGCGTCTTCCATCCCAAGCCCGTCCGCCCGGTGCGCGACGCGTTCGTGCTCCGCACCGCGGAGAAGCTGGGCTTCCGGGGTCCGCTCGCGGTGGACGAGCGGTGGAGCACGCTCGACCGCTGGTGGCTCGCGAACCATCCGGAGCGCAACTGGACCAGCGTGTCGTTCTTGATCGACCGGGAGGGCATCGTGCGCTGGGCGCACGGGGGCGGCGAGTACCACCCTTCGAGCGATCCGCGCCACGCGAGCTGCGACGCGAGCTACGCCGGGCTCGAGCGCACGATCCGCCGGCTGCTCGACGAGCGCGCCGCGGCGCGTTGACTCGAACCCTCGCATGAACCCTCCCGACGTGTTCTTGAAGGACGCGCTCGCCGAGTCGCTGGCGGCGCACGCCGGCCGGAGCGCCGCGGCGCGCGAGCTGCTCGCGTTGCTTCGCGAGGGGCCGGACGGCGCCACGGCCGGACCCGTCCAGGGGACGGGTGCCCCCGAGATCGCCGCCGCCCGGCCCCGCCGGCATGCGCGCACGGCGGTGCGCGGGCTCACCGGCTCGGCCCGCGCGTTCCTCGTCGCGTGGCTCCAGCGCGAGCTCGGGCGGACGCTCGTCTACGTGGTGCCGCACGGCGAGGCGTGGGACGCGGCCCGCGACGACGTGGAATACTTTCGCGGCCGCGCCGCCACATTCGCGTTCCCCGAGCCCGACGCGCTGCCTTACGACCCGTCCTCCCCGCATCCCTCCGTGACCGCCGAGCGGCTCGACACGCTGGCGCGGCTCGCCGCGGGGGAATCCGGGGTCGTCGTCGCCACCGTGCGCGGCGTGCTGCAGAAGGTCCCGGGACCGGAAAAGCTCGCGCGCGCACTCCTCTCGCTCCGCACCGGTGAGGAGCTGGCGCCGCAGAGGCTCGTCGAGCGGCTGGTGTTCCTCGGCTACGAGCGCTACCCGGAGGTGGAGTCGGTGGGCCACTGCGCGCGCCGGGGCGGCATCCTGGATCTCTGGCCGGTCGGCTGGAACGACCCGCTCCGCGTGGAGTTCGACGGCGACACGGTCGCCTCGCTCCGCCGCTTCGACGCCGGAACGCAGCGCTCGCTCGAAAAGCTCCAGTCGGCGCGCGTGCTGCCGCGCTACGAGATCGTCGTGGAGCCGTCCGACGCCGAACACATCGCGCAACGGCTGCGCGACGCGGGGGATGAAGCGGCAAAGGGAGGCGCGAATCTCTTCCACGAGGGGATGGAGCGGTTCGCCGGCTACTACGACGCCGACCTGCGCGGGCTCCTCGATCACCTGCCGGCCGACACCGTGGTCGTGCTCGACGATCCCGCCGCGCTGAGCGAGCGGGCCGAGGACCTCTGGGAGGCGATCCGCCGCGGTTTCGACGAGGCGCGCGCGCACTATCCGCTGATTTCGCCGCCCGAGCAGCTGTGGCTCCCCGAGGACGCCTGGGGCGAGCTCGCCGCGACGCGACCAGGCGCCGACCTGCTGGGCTCGGTGGCCGCCGCGGGCGGCTCGGCGCGCTACGCCCGCACGCTCGTCGTGGACTGCACGCCGCCCGAGCCGCTCCAGCGCTCCATGGAGAAGCTGAAGAACCACATGGCCGAGCTGGCGGCGAACGGCGTGGCGCCGGTCATCCTGTGCGACAACCAGGGGCAGCGCGACCGCCTGGTCGAGCTGCTCGGCGACTCGGGGGCCACGCTCGGGGTGGGGCTCGTCTCGGCGGGCTTCACGTGGAAGGACGCCGGGCTCGCGCTCCTGACCGACCACGAGATTTTTTCGCGTTACCGGCGCCGCAGGCGCCGGGCACGGCGCACGGGGGGGCTCACCGCCGCGGAGCTCTCGGCGCTCAAGCCCGGGGATTTCGTGGTGCACGAGGATCACGGGGTGGGCGTCTACCGCGGCATGAAGCGGTTGACGCTCTCGGGCCAGGAGACCGACTGCCTCGAGCTCGCCTACGCCGGCACCGACGTGCTCTACGTGCCGGTCCACCAGTTGGCGCTCGTGTCGCGCTACGCCGCCGGCGACGGCGCGCGCCCCGGTATCCACGCGCTCGGCAGCGCCCAGTGGGCGCGCACGAAAGCCCGCGCCCGGCGCGCCATCCAGGACATGGCCGATGCGCTGCTCAAGGCCTACGCCGCCCGCCGCGCGCTCCCGGGTCACGCGTTCAACCCCGACAGCACGTGGCAGCGCGAGCTCGCCGCCTCGTTTCCCTACGACGAGACGCCCGATCAGATGCAGGCGATCGAGGACGTGCGCGCGGACATGGAAACCGCCTCGCCCATGGATCGCCTGATCTGCGGCGACGTGGGCTACGGCAAGACCGAGGTCGCGATCCGCGCCGCGTTCAAGGCGGTGCAGGAGGGAAAGCAGGTGGCGGTCCTCGTGCCCACGACCATCCTCGCGCAGCAGCACGGGCACACGTTCCGCGAGCGCCTCGCGGACTTCCCGGTGAAGGTCGAGGTGCTGTCGCGCTTCCGGAGCGCGAAGGAGCAGAAGGAGGTCGTGGCGCGCCTCGCCCGGAAGGACGTCGACATCGTGATCGGCACCCACCGGCTGCTGTCGAAGGACGTGAAGTTCGCGGAGCTCGGCCTCGTGGTGATCGACGAGGAACACCGCTTCGGCGTGGCGCAGAAGGAGAAGATCCGCCAGCTCACGCGCACGGTGGATGTGCTGGCGCTCACCGCCACGCCCATTCCGCGCACGCTCAACCTGTCGCTCGCCGGGGCCCGCGACATGAGCGTCATCGAGACGCCGCCCGCGAACCGGCTGCCGGTCCACACGGAGGTGCTCGAGTACGACCCCGACGTCGTCACCGACGCGATCCTGCGCGAGGTGGATCGCGGCGGGCAGGTGTTCTACGTGCACAACCGCGTCGAGACCATCTACAACACGGCCGCGCAGCTCCAGCAGCTCGTGCCCCAGGTCCGGGTCGTGGTCGGCCACGGCCAGATGCACGAACACGAGATGGAGCGCGTCATGCTCGACTTCACCGAGGGCCGCGCCGACGTGCTCGTGGCCACCATGATCATCGAGTCGGGCATCGACATCCCCACGGTCAACACGCTGATCGTGGACCGCGCCGACGCGCTGGGCCTGGCCCAGCTCTACCAGCTGCGCGGCCGCGTGGGCCGGAGCTCGCACCGCGCCTATGCCTACCTCATGGTGCCGAGCCGGCGCGTGCTCACGGAGGAGGCGGAAAAACGGCTGCGCGTGATCGAGGAGTTCGACGAGCTCGGCGTGGGATTCAAGGTGGCATTGAAGGACATGGAGATCCGCGGCGCCGGCAACATGCTGGGCCCCGAGCAGCACGGTCACATCGTGGGACTGGGCTTCGATCTCTACGTGAAGCTCCTGGAGGAGGCCGTTTCCGTACTCCGCGGCGAGGTCGAGGCGCTGGCGCCCGAGCCGCGCCTGCTGACCGACTGGAGCGCGTTCCTGCCCGAGGCGTACGTGCCGGACGAGCACGAGAAGCTGGCGCTCTATAGACGTCTCGCGGAGGCCAGGTCGGTCGAGGCGATCGACGACTTCACGCTCGAGCTGCGCGACCGCTTCGGCGCGCTGCCGGCGCCGGCGGTGGCGCTCGTCGAGCTCCGCCGCCTGCGCGTGCTCGGGGTCCCGCGGCGCAGCGCGTCCGGCGCGGGGACCGGCGGAGCGGCCGCGTCCGAAGCCACGGGTTCGGCCCCGGTCGAGACGCTCAAGGTGTTCCAGTCCGTCGCCGAGGTGACGCTCCGCCGGCCGCTCCGACCCGACGAGATCAAGGCGCTCGTCACCGGCCTCGACTTCCAGGCCGAGTTCTTCAGCGGTCGCGAGTTCGGCCTGCGTGTCCGCGGCGAGGGCATCCTCCTGCTGCATCGGGTGCGCGCGGCGCTCCAGGCGCTGGCGGGGGCGAGCGGGTCCGACGCGCACGCGGCAGGGCCGGGCGCGCCGAACCGGAGCGGCGGCGCCGCGAAGGCTCCGGCGGGCTCGCAGCGCTGAGCGGACGCGCAGCGCGAACGACGCCGCCGACGTCTCGCATCCTCCGCACGCGGGCGCACGAGCGAACGAGTGCGTGCGCCGAAGATCGGAGCGTGGATCGACGCACGGAGCACAAAGCGACGCGCCGACGCGACGATGTTCACCAGCATGCTGCATTCGTTCAGCTTGACGAGCGGATGTTCGACTCCGGAGCACGTGTGGAATTGATTTCACGCGCTTCACATCAAATCCGCGCGCATTTTTCTTCCCCCGACGCGAGCGATTCGGCATACTCCTTTCGTCTCTCTCCACGGAAGCGCCAACGGGTTCGTTCTCCCCGAACTCGGCCCCGACCGCGCTTCCCCCGGTAAAGGTGCGTCCCCTCGCACCGCTCCCCATGTTCACGGGTGGCTTCGGCGTGCCCGTGTTCGAGGTGGTCTCCCATGACCCCCAGGCCCGCCCATTGCCGCCGCATTGCGTTCAGTCTCTCGCTCGCATGGCTTCTGACCGCCTCCGGCGCGGGTTTCGCCGCCGCCCAGGCCATTCACGAGCCGCCCGCGCTCCCCGTGACCATCGCGCTCCTGCCCTCGAGCGACGGCGTCGAGGCGTCGGGCTTCCAGGACACCGATGCGATCGACGTGCTGCTCATCCGTAACGGGGTGACGATCAGCACGATCGCCCACGCGACCTCGGTGGGCGGCGTGCTCAACGTCAACGGCGGGCCGCCGTCCGTGTGCTGGGCGGGCGTCACCCCCGACATGCGCCCGGGCGACATCGTGCGCTTCGTCTCGCACCTGCCCAGCGGTGCCGTGCGGAGCATCGACCAGGTGCACGTGATGCCGGTCACGGCGACCACGCCGGTCGTGATCCAGAACGACGACCCGGCCACGCCCGGGGGCGACGGCATCGTGGAGATCTACGGCACCGCGTCCGACTTGAACGGCGCGCCCATCCCGCTCGCGAACATCCAGCAGCGGATGATCAGCGCGAACCTGTTCGACCTGAACGGCCGCCGCACGCTGCGCGCCGGGGGTGGCGCCACGGACGGCACGTTCACCTACGATACCGTCAACAACCCGACCGGGATCAACTGGACGGTCCGCTACTCCGGGCTCACCGCCGCGGACGTCGCCTCGGTCATGGGCGGCGACACCCGCGCGCTCTGGCTCGGCAGCATCCCCGCGAACGCCAACGAACTCACCATCTACGAGAACTCGGCCGCGGTCGTCCCCGGTCCCGCGGCCGGCACGTGCACCGCGCCGTTCGAGGCGCTGGACGTGACCCCGCCGACCGCGCCAACCTCGTTGACCTCGACGGCTCAGAGCCCCAGCTCGCGTTCGTTCAACTGGGGGCCCTCGACCGACAACGTCGCCGTGGCGGGCTACGAGTTGCGCCGGGACGGCGTCGCGGTCGGTCGCGTGGGGCCGCTCGTCACCACGTTCACCGACACCGGCATCCCGGCGGGCCCGCACACCTTCACGGTCGTCGCGTTCGACAACGCCTCGCCGCTCGGCGCGGGCGGCTCGCCGTCCGCGCGGATCGCCGCCGGCTTCGGTTTGCCGTGGGGCAACCGGTCCGCGGCCTCGAACGCGGCGCCGTTCGGCCCGGCCGACACCATCCCGCCCACGACGCCGGCGACGCTCACCGTCGCGACGGGGAACGGCAAGGCGGTCCCCGCGTGGTCCGCGGCCACCGACAACATCGGGGTCGTGGGCTACGGCGTCTACAGGAACGACGTGCTGATCGCCACCGTCGTGAGCCCGACGACGACGTTCACGGACTCCGGGTTGGTGACGGGCACCTACAACTACTCGGTGGACGCCGTGGACGCCGCCGGCCTGCGCTCCGCGCGCACCGCGAACGTGGCGGCCGACGTCGTGTTCGGCTCCACCACGACGCCCCCCACCGGGCCGATCAACGAGCCGCCCGCGCTCCCGGTGGTCATCGCGGTACTCGCCTCCGCCGACGCGATCGAAGCCTCCGGCTTCACCGACGCGAACACCGAGGACGTGCTGCTCATCCGCAATGGCGTCACGATCAGCACCATCGCCGGCGCGACGTCGGTCGGGGGCGTGCTCGACGTGAATGGCGCCGCGCCCTCCGCATGCTGGGCGGGCGTCACGCCCGACATCCGCCCGGGCGACATCGTCCAGTACGTCACGCACCTGCCCGATGGCACGGTGAGCAGCATCGATCAGTTGCACGTCATGCCGATCACGGCGCGCCCGCCCGTGGTGGTTCAGAACGACGACCCGGCGACCCCCCTGGGCGAGGGCATCATCGAGATCCACGGCACCGCATCCGACTTGAACGGACAACCGATTCCCGTTGCCAACCTCCAGCAGCGCATGGTGATCAGCGGCAGGTTCGCGCTGAACGGCCGCAAGACGCTGCGCGCCGGCGGCGGCGCCACGGACGGCACGTTCAGCTACGACACGGTGAACAATCCGACCGGGATGAACTGGACGGCCCGCTACTCCGGGCTCACCGCCGGGGATGTCGGCCTGGCGCTGGGCGGGGAGACGCGCGCGATCTGGCTCGGCACCATTCCCGCGAACGCGAACGAGCTCACGATCTACCAGGCCGGGACGGCCGTCGTGCCGGGGCCTCTGGCCGGCACCTGCGTGGCGCCGCTCGAGCCGCTCGACATCACGCCGCCGACCGCGCCGAGCACGCTCACCTCGGCAGCGGTCGGCCCCGACTCGCGTTCCTTCAGCTGGGGCCCGTCGACCGACGACGTGGCCGTGGCGGGCTACGAGCTTCGGCGCGACGGCGTCACGGTCGGGCGGCTCGGGCCGCTCGCCACCACGTTCACGGACGCCGGCATTCCGGCGGGCCCGCACACGTACACCGCGGTCGCGTTCGACGACGCCTCGCCGCTCGGCGCGGGCGGCACGCCGTCCGCGCAGATCGCCGCGGGGCTCGGCCAGCTCTGGGGCAATCGATCCGCGGCCTCGAACGCCGCGACGTTCGTCCAGGCCGATGTCGTCCCGCCCACCACGCCCGCCACGCTCACGGTCCCGACCGGGAACGGCAAGGCGCTCCCCGCCTGGTCGCCCGCCACCGACAACGTGGGCGTCGCGAGGTACGGCGTCTATCGGAACGACGTACTGATCGCCACCGTCGTGAGCCCGACGACGACCTACAAGGACTCGGGCCTCGTGACGGGCACCTACAACTACTCGGTGGATGCCGTGGACGCCGCCGGGCTCCGCTCCCCGCGGACCGCGAACGTCTCGGCCAACGTGGTGTTCATCCCCGACACGACGCCGCCCACGGTCCCCGCCGGCATCGCCGCCGTGGTGACGCCCGACGTGCACGGGCGCACCGCGGTCGTGAGCTGGAACGTCGCCACGGACTCGATGGGCGTCACCGGCTACACGCTCTACCGAAACGGCACGCCGCGCGCGGTGCTGGGTCCCGCGACGCTCGGCTTCCGCGACTCGGCGCTCGCGACCGCGACCTATGTCTACAAGGTCGACGCGTTCGACGCGGCGAACAACCACTCCGCGAGGTCGGCGGGCGCCACGGCGGTGATCGCGAACGATCCACCGCTCGCGCCGCACGCGCTCGTCGCGCACCCCTCGCGCGACGGCGTCTCCGCGACCGGCTACCCGGCCGCCGAGGGGCCGTACGTGTTCTCCGTTCTACGGGGCGCCACCTCGTTCACGTCGGCGCCCATCGCCGCCGACCGCACTGGCCTCGTCCAAGTCAACGCCGCCGCCGGCTGCTGGCTCGGCACCACGCCGGACCTGCGCGCGGGCGACGTCGTCCGCATCACCGACGCGGCCGGGATCGCCGAGCAGACGACCGTGGCCGATCTCACGACCCAGTTCGCGCTCCCCACCGCCGCCGGGACCGTCGTCGTGCACGGCACCGCGCGCGACGCCGCCGGCCATCCGCTCCCCTTGAGCCAGCTCGAGCACCGGCTCGTCGCCGCGACGGGCAGCTTCGAGAAGACCGCGAGCGCGGCGCTCAGCGCGAGCGCGTTCGGCGGCGCCGACGGCTCGCTCACCTACGACGCGCCCGGCTCCACGCACTGGACCGCCACCTACACCGGCCTCTCCGCGGCTGACGTGGCGCGCGCCACCGGCGGGCCGGCGAATGGCCCCGCGGAATCGCGCGCCCTGTGGCTCGGCCGCACGCCGGCCACCGGCTCGGAGCAGAGCATGTTCGAGACCGGCACCGCCGTGAACGGTGGCCCCGCCGCCGGCACGTGCTTCGCCCCGGCCGAGAGCCCCGTCCCCGCAGCCTCGCTCTTCCCCGCCGCGGTCGACTTCGGCGGCGTGAGCGCGATCCCACCCGCCACGAGCACGGTGCTGCACGTGGAGGTCAGCAACTCCGGCGCCGCCCCGATGACGATCTTCGCCGTCTACATCGCCGGCTTCGATGCGAGTGACTACACGATCACCTCGCCGCCCCCGCCCTCGACGCTCGCGCCGGGCGGGTTCTTCACCGTGGACGTGGCGTTCTCGCCCGCGGCGCTCGGCGCCCGTACGGCCCTGCTGTGCGTATCCGCGGACGCCGCCGGTCCCACGGCGATCACCGTGCCGCTCGCCGGCACGGGCATCACCGACACGACGCCGCCCACCGTGCCCACCGGCGTCGCCGCCGCGGTGAGCCCGGACGTCCACGGCCGCGACGCGGTCGTGAGCTGGAACGCCGCCACCGACTCGGTGGGCGTGACCGGCTACACCGTCTACCGCGACGGGGTTGCCATCGCGACCACGGATCCCGCGACGCTCACCTACCACGACGCGGGTCTCGCGCCAGCGACCCACGTGTATCGCGTCGACGCGTTCGACCTCCAGAACAATCACTCCGCGCCTTCGACCGGCGCCGCGATGGTCGTCGCGAGCGAACCGCCGGCCGCCGGCCACGTGCTCGCCGCGCATCCCACCCGCGACCGCGTTGCCGCCAGCGGGTACGCGCCCGCGAACGGTCCCTATCGCGTGAGCGTGTTCCGGGGCAGCAAGACGTTCACCTCGGCGCCGACCGACGCCGACGCCGCCGGCCAGGTCGACGTGAACGGCGCGAGCGGCGGCTGCTGGAGCGGGGTCACGCCCGATCTGCGTGCGGGCGACGTCGTGCGGATCACCGACGCCACCGGCTTCGCCGAGCAGACCACGATCGCCGACGTCGCGGCCGAGTACGCGGTCGCGGTCGATTCGGCGACGGTCGTGGTGCACGGCACCGCGCAGGACGCCGCGGGCGCGCCGCTGCCGCTCGATCAGCTCGAGCACCGGCTCGTGACGGCGACGGGCGGCTTCGACAAGTCCGGTGGCGCGACGCTGCGCGCGAGCGCGGCCGGCGGCGCGGACGGCACGCTCGCCTACGACGCGCCCGG
>DATDEX010000152.1:0-7172 GCA_036522895.1 Candidatus Eiseniibacteriota bacterium
CGCCGCCGCCCACGGCCGCCCGGCGCGAGCCCGTCGCCATGAAGCGCGCGCCGAGTCCGATCGGCACGACCAGCAGGACGAGGCAGACGCCGAGCGCGAGCCACGGGTCCACGAACGGTCCGCCGGCCCGCGCCCCCGCGAGCGTGGCGGGTGCGGCGACGGTGGGCACCCGTGCGAACAGTTCCATGAGCCGCTGCCCGAGCTGCTCGGGCGAGAAGCCCGCTCTTCGCGCCTCCGCCGCGAGCTTCGTGGACGAGCCGCGCACGACGACCTGGAACCCGATGACCGTCGCGGTGAAGAAGAACGCGGCCACGTAGCGCATCCACTCGCGCCGGAGCAGGTCGTCGAGCAGTGCCAGCAGCAGCTGCAGCAACGCGGCCGTGATGAGCAGCAACAGCACGCCACCGCCGCCGGCCGCGAGCCCCGCCAGCACGCCGGCGTGCCGCGCCACGCCGAACCCGGCGGCGGCGAGCGCCGGCATCGTCATGAGCACGACGGGTTCGCTCAGCGACGCGAGCACGTTGATGGCGAACACGTCGAGCGGACGCACCGGGTAGCGCTTGAGCTTGTCGAGCTCGAAGAGGCGCCCCATCGCGCCGGTCAGGAGCGACACCCACAGGATCGCGAACTGGCATATGCCGAACACCACGAGCAACGCGGGGGCGCCGGCGTGGGAGGTGTACGCGAACGCTCCGATCGCGCCGCCCACGTAGATGGGCGCCATCGCCAGGCCGAGCAGCACGGTAATGAGGATCACGCCCCACCGCCCGCGCCGCGACGTCGTGTTCATCGCGATGCGCCAGCGCAACCAGAACAGCAACCGCAGCGTCTTCAAGCGGGGTCCGGTCCGCGCGTGAGCCAGTCGAGCCCGGCGCTCGCGTCGTCACGCTCCGCGCCCACCGTGTCGAGGAACAGGTCCTCGAGCGAGCGCGACTGGCCGTCCGTGCCGCGGCGCAGCTCGGCGAGCGAGCCGCACGCCGCGAGCCGCCCCTTGGCGATGATGCCGACGTGCGTGCACATCTTGTCCACCACTTCCAGCACGTGCGAGGTGAGGAACACCGTCACCCGGTGCGACGCGACGAGCTTCTGGAGCAGCTCGCGCAGCTCGCGCGTGGCCACGGCGTCGATGCCCTCGAACGGCTCGTCGAGGAACAGGAGCCGCGGCTCGTGGATCAGGGCGCACGAGAGCGCGAGCTTCTTGCGCATGCCGTGCGAATAGCTCGAGACGAGCTTGTGGGCGTCCGCGATCAGGTCCATGGCCGCGAGGAGCTGGCCCGCGCGCCGCCGCGCCTCGGCGGGGGCGAGGCCGTACACCTCGCCCACGAAGCGGAGGTGCTCCTCACCCGACAGCCGCTCGAACAGATGGAGGCCGTCGGGTACGACCCCGATCCGGCGCTTGATCTCGAGTCCTTGCGTCTCGACGTCGAGCCCCATGACCTTCGCCGAGCCGCTGCTCGGCGCGAGGAGCCCGGTGAGGATGTTGATGGTCGTGGACTTGCCCGCGCCGTTGGGGCCGAGGAATCCGAAGAACGAGCCCTCGGGCACCTCGAGCGTGAGCCCGTCGAGCGCGGGTCGCCCGTTGAACGAGCGCGACAGCTGGAACGTCTGGATCGCCTGCGGTGAGTCGGCCATGGGCCCTCCCGAGCGAGCGAGGATAGTCGGCGGCCGGACGGCGCGCGAGCAGGCGCGACGGGCCGAGCTACTCGAACGCCAGCTCCGCCACGATCGGGGCGTGGTCGCTCGCGTACGTGGCCTCGTCGAGCGCCTCGTGCACGAGCCCGCCGAGCCCCTGGATCGTGCAGCCGCGGCCGGCCCCGTGGCGGAAGCCGCGCGCGGAGATCCAGTCGAGCCGGAGCTGTGCGCGCCGCTCGGCCCAGCGGAGCCCGCGCGAAGCGAGGGCGCGGAGCGGACCCGGGAGCGCGTGCACCTCACCCAGGCGCGAGAAGCGCACGCTCAGCGTGGGTGCGAAGTCCGCGTACGGCTCCCACCGGAAGCCCGCGGCGCGGAGCTCGTCGAACACCCCCTCGCGGTGCGGACCGCGGTCGGGGTGGGTGAGGCGGGCGGCCAGCGCTTCGCGTGGCCACGTGAGGAGCGGTCCCGCCGCGGTGAGCGCCGCGCGCCGCTCGCCGCGGTCGAACGTGTGCGTGTTCCAGTCGCCGCTGAGCAGCACCGGCTTGCGCTCGCCCGCGAGCGCTTCGAGCAGCAGGCGCATCTGCGTGGCGCGGTGCGCGCGCGTGCGATGCACCTCGAGGTGCACGGTCGCCGCGGTGAACGGGTGGAGCGGGTGCGCGATGTCGCACACGAGCGCCACGAACCGGCCCGTCATCCGCTCGCGCTCGAACAGCGTCCGCTCCGGACCGGGCAGCGTCACGAGCCGGGCCGCCGCGATGGGCCAGCGCGAGAGGAGTGCCAGGCCGAACAGCGATTCGGCGTTGTCCGCGGCGAGCGCGGTGAGCGAGTCGTCGTCGCGCCCGCGCGTGCTCTCGAGGAACATCGCCGCCCACGCCGCGTGCATGCCGAGCCGGGCGCAGAGGTCCGCCGCCACGTCGCGGTTTCCCGAGCGCGCCATGCCGAGGTCGACCTCGTTGAGCGTCACGAGGTCGGCGGTCGCGAGTGCCTCTTGGCTCGTGAACGCGCGGGCGATCGCCTCGAAACGGTTGCCGTGCTCGATGTTCCAGTGCGCGACGCGGACGCGTCCCGGCTCGCTGGTCGAGGCCCGCGGCGACGGGGGCGCGTGCATCCGCACGCCGTCGAGCAGCGTGGCGAGCCGGGCGGCGAGCGCGGGCCAGCCGGGGTCCGCGTGCAGCGCGCGCAGCGTGCTGAACGGCTCGAGCGCCCGGCGCAGCGCGTGCGCTTCCGCGACGCGCGCGGGGTCGGAGGTGTGGACGGCGATGGGTGAGGACATGGGCGAGCAGGGATCGAGTCGGGGCCGGGACCGGAATGAACGAGTGTCTGAGCCTAGCCGACGCACCCGTCCCCGGCATCCCGCATCAGAAAAAGTGCCATGACCGAGGCTTGACCGCCGCCGTACGCGTGCGAGTTACGCTAGAATCCACTCGACCGACTCGCCCTCGCCCCGGAGAGCCCGAGCCCACGCGCCGCGCGACTTCCCTGTAAAGGAGCCCTGCGAATGCCCCGCCCACGCACCCTCGGCGAGCTGAAGGCCACCGGCTACCGCCACCGTTCCGTGAAGGACGAGCTGCGCGACAACGTCATCGCCCGCCTGCGCGAGCGCACCCCCCTGTTCCCAGGCATCGTCGGCTACGAGCACACGGTGGAGCCGCAGATCGTGAACGCGCTGCTGTCGCGCCACGACTTCATCCTGCTCGGGCTCCGCGGCCAGGCGAAGACGCGGCTGCTGCGCTCGCTGGCCCAGTTCCTGGACGAGTGGGTGCCGGCCATCGAGGGCTGCCCGCTGAACAGCGATCCGCTCCAGCCGCTGACGCACCACGCCCGGCACCAGCTCGAGGTGCACGGCGAGGCGACGCCGCTCCGCTGGCTCCACCGCGACGAGCGCTACCAGGAGAAGCTCGCAACGCCGGACGTGACGATCGCCGACCTGATCGGCGACATCGACCCGATCAAGGCCGCGACGCTCCGGCTCGACTACTCGGACGAGCGCGTCATCCACTACGGGATCATCCCGCGCTCGAACCGCGGCATCTTCGCCATCAACGAGCTGCCCGACCTCCAGCCGCGCATCCAGGTCGGACTGCTGAACATCCTCGAGGAGAAGGACTTCCAGATCCGCGGCTTCCCCGTGCGCATCCCGCTCGACGTGGCGATGGTGTTCTCGGCCAATCCGGAGGACTACACGAACCGTGGCAACATCATCACCCCGCTGCGCGACCGGATCAGCTCGCAGATCCTCACCCACTACCCGCTCACGCGCGCGCAGGGCGTGCAGATCACCGCGCAGGAATCGTGGATCGAGCGGAAGAGCGGCGTCGAGGTGCGGGTGCCGTCGTTCATGCGCGAGCTGATCGAAGAGGTGGCGATCCAGGCGCGGAAGAGCGAGTACGTCGACCAGAACTCCGGCGTGTCCGCCCGGCTCACGATCGCGCTGCTCGAGAACGTGGTGAGCAACGCGGAGCGCCGCGGGCTCGCGACCGGTGAGAAGCGCGTGGTGACCCGGGTGTGCGACCTGCAGTCCGCGGTGAGCGCGGTGAGCGGCAAGGTGGAGCTGGTGCTCGAGGGCGAGCAGGAGGGCACGTTGAACGTGGCCCGGGCGCTGCTCGGGCGCGGCGTCAAGGCGATCTTCGCGCAGCGCTTCCCGGACGCGTTCAAGCCGCGCCGCACGCGCGCCCGGGGCGCCCAGCTGCCGGACGAGTCCGAGGGTCAGGCGACGGCCGAATACCGCCCCGTGCTCGAGTGGTTCTCGTCCGGCAATCACCTCGAGCTGGGCGACGACCTGCCGCAGGCGGAGTACGCGGCGTCGCTCGCGAAGGTGAAGGGGCTCGCGGACCTCGCGGCGCGCTACCTCGAGCCGCGCGACGCGGACGAGCACTCGGTGGCAATGGAGCTGGTCCTCGAGGGACTCCACCAGAGCAGCATGCTCTCGCGCGAGCGCACCGATACGGGTACCACCGGCTACAAGGACATGTTGAAGCAGATGCTCTCGGGGCTGGGCGAGGACTGACCGACTTTCCCACGCCGGCCCCATGCGCGCCCTCTCCGACGCGCGCCATTCCAAGAGGTGATCATGTCTCGTCATCAGGCCGCTCACCTGTTCGCGCTCGTGGCGCTCGCTCTCGCGCCGGTCGCCGCCCAGGGAAGGACGCTCTCCTATAACCCGAAACACGTGCCGCCGGGTGAGCTGCAGTCGGCGCTCGGCACTCGCGACGCCGGCGGCCGCGCCACGATCGACTGGATGATCGCGGGCGTCGGGCACCTGGTGGAGGTGCGCCGCAACGACCCCGCGAACCTGCTGCTCTTCAGCGGCGACGACGCCGCGGTCGACGGCGTCCAGGAGCTCGCGAAGGCCTACGACCAGGCGCCGCGCCAGATCTCGCTCGAGGCGCGCATCGTCGAGGTGGACACCGACCGCGCGCGGGACCTGGGAATCGACTGGAGCCAGCTTTCGCTCAGCGCGAGCGGGTCACAGTCCGCAACCCGCCGGCACGATGTTCGGGAGCTGAGCCCGTCGTTCGGCTTGGGCAGGGCCGCTGAGGAGCTGTCGAGCGGGAGCGTCTCCGACGACGCGCGCCTGTCGCTCTCGAATGCCCTGCACCTGCTCGAATCGAAGGGCGCGGCGACGACGCGCGATATGCCGCGGGTGCTCACGCTCAACAACCGCCCGGGCAGGATCCTCGACGGCGAGCGGGTCACGTTCACGACGCGCGCGAACAGCTTCGCCCAGCTCTACGTGGCCGACACGATGGACGCGGGGCTCAAGCTGGAGGTGACCCCCTCGCTCCTCGAGAGCGGCCAGCTCCGGCTGCAGCTGATCGCCGAACTGACCCAGCTCGAGCAGAACTTCGACAACGGCTTCCGCACTTCGCCGGCGTTCGCGACGCTCGGCGGCAGCCCGATCAAGCGCGGCCAGATCGTGGAGAACACGATCGTCGCCCGCGACGGGGAGGCGATCGTGCTCGGCGGCTTCACGCGCACGGTCGAGCGGCACACGCGGCAGCGATTCCCGGTGCTGGGCTCGATCCTGCCGTTTCTCTTCTCCCGCGACATCGTGGAGCAGTCGCACCACGAGAACCTGATCACGCTCACGCCGCGGATCGTGGACCTCGAGGCCGGTCCCGACGCCGCGCAGAAGAAGCTGCTCGAGGGTCGTTGACGGCATGCGTTTCGATTACCAGAAGTGGAAGGGCCCGAAGCCCGGAGACGAGGCCTTCGTCAAGCAACTGATGGAGATCTACCGCAACCTCCTGCTCCAGACGGGCGGCGACGTGGACGAGGCGCTGCGCTGGATGGAGCACTTCGGCCGCGAGTACGGGTTCTTCAGCGACGAGTTCACGATCGAGGACTTCAAGAAGCTGCTCGAGGACTCCGGCGAGGCGCGACGCACGCCGCAGGGATTCGCGGTGACGCCGAAGGGCGAGCGTCGCATCCGCCAGGACTCGTTGAACGAGATCTTCTCCACGCTGCGCGCCGGCGGGGCCGGCGACCATCGCACGCCGGTGGCCGGCGCGGGCGGCGAGCGGCTCTCCGAGACGCGCCGCTGGCAGTTCGGCGACGATCTCGCGAACCTGGACCCGCTCGCGTCGGTGAACAACGCGGTCAAGCGCAGCGGGATCGACGAGCTGTCGCTGGCGGAGGAAGACCTCGAGATCTAC
This sequence comes from Candidatus Eiseniibacteriota bacterium, assembly GCA_036522895.1. Taxonomy (GTDB): domain Bacteria; phylum Eisenbacteria; class RBG-16-71-46; order RBG-16-71-46; family RBG-16-71-46; genus JAIOPA01. The sequence goes on from DATDEX010000152.1 coordinate 6,288, forward strand.
GAGCAGGAGCACCTGTCGGCGTGCGCCACGGTGCTCATGGTCGACATCAGCCACTCGATGGTGCTTTACGGGGAAGACCGGATCACGCCCGCGAAGAAGATCGCGCTCGCGCTCTCGCAGCTGATCCAGACCAGATACCCGAAGGACACGCTCGACGTCGTGCTGTTCGGCGACGACGCGGTGCAGGTTCCGCTCGGCGAGCTCATGAAGATCCAGGCTGGCCCCTACCACACGAACACGAAGGCGGGACTGCAGCTCGCGGCGCGCATCCTCGCGGGCCGGAAGGGCGTGAACAAGCAGGTGTTCATGATCACCGACGGGAAGCCCTCGGCGATCCGCGAATACGGCCGGCTCTACAAGAACCCGTTCGGGCTCGATCCCAAGATCGTCAACAAGACGCTCGAAGAAGCCGCCTACATGCGCCGCAAGCGCATCAGCATCACGACGTTCATGCTCGCCGTGGACGCGCCGCTGCTCGAGTTCGTGCGCAAGCTGACCGAGCTGAACCAGGGCCGGATCTACGAGACCGACCCCCAGAACGTGGGCGCGTACGTGTTCCGCGACTTCGTGCGGAACCGGAGGAAGCGGCTGCACTGAGTCTGCCGCGCGACGAGTCGCCTCCGCCCGCGGCGGGCGAGCGAAGCCTGGCGCGCACGATGCGAGGGTGGGTCCGCGGCGCCGCAGAGCGCGTACGGTCCCCGCGCTCCGAGCGTGCTACCTTGCCCCGATGAAACTCGCCGGGAAGGTCGCGATCGTGACGGGGGGCGGGCACGGGCTGGGCCGCGCGATCGCGCTCCGCTTCGCGGCCGAGGGCGCAGCGGTGGCGCTCACCGGCACCGGGCGCGAGCGGCTCGAAGCCACCGCCGCCGAGATCGTCGCGGCCGG
>DATDEX010000153.1:0-2219 GCA_036522895.1 Candidatus Eiseniibacteriota bacterium
CTCTCGCGACCCGCGCTCGCGAACGTGCCGGCGTTCGCGCTGCGCGCGCTCCTCGGACGCGAACGGGCCGACGAGATGCTGCTCGCGAGCCAGCGCGTCGAACCCGCGGCGTTGCGCGCGGCCGGCTTCGCGTTTCGCGACCCGGAGCTGGCCCCCGCGCTCGCCGCCCTCTACGGCGTTCCGCGGCTCGTCCCCGCGGGGTAAGGCTCGCGCCCTCTCGCCCGCGCCCGTGCCGCGGCCCGCCGGGTGGTGCATAGTCGCGACATCATGTCGCTTCCCGCGCTCCGCTTCGATCGGGTGGTGAAGGAGTTCGCGCTCGGCGATGGCGTCGTGCGCGCGCTCGACGGGCTCACGCTCGAGATCCCGGCGGCGGGGTTCACGGCCGTCGTCGGCCGGAGCGGCTCGGGCAAGAGCACGCTCCTGAACCTCGCCGCGGGCATCGAGCGCCCCGACGCGGGGGAGGTGTTCGTCGAGGGGCAGCCGCTCTCGCGGCTATCCGACGACGCGCTGACGCGTCTCCGCCGCGTGCGGGTGGGCGTGGTCTACCAGTTCTTCCACCTGCTCCCGACGCTCGACGTGCGCGAGAACGTCGCGCTCCCGCTCCTCCTCGACGGCGTGCGCGAGCGTGCGGCCCTCGAGCGGGCGGACGCGCTGCTCGCCGACGTGGAGTTGACACCGCGCGCGCGGGCGCGGCCGCACATGCTCTCGGGCGGCGAGATGCAGCGCGCCGCGGTGGCGCGCGCGCTCGCGCACGCTCCCGCGCTCGTGCTCGCGGACGAGCCGACCGGGAACCTCGACAGCCGTTCGGCGGCGCAGGTCGTGGCGCTCATGGCCTCGCTCGTCCGCCGGCACGGGGCGACGCTGCTCATGGTGACCCACAGCCGCGAGGCGGCCGACGCGGCCGACCGGATCGTGACGCTCTCCGATGGCCGGGTCGTGGGCGACGTCCCGACCGCTGCGGGTGGACGCTCCTGATGCTCACACTCTTCGACTGGCTCCTCTGGCGCCGCTGGCGCCGCGAGCGGGCGCGCGTGCTCCTCACCGTGCTCGGCGTCGCGCTCGGCGTGTCCGTGTTCGTGGCGGTGCGCCTCGCGAGCCGCTCGGCGATGGCGTCGTTCTCCGACACGGTGGACGCGGTGACCGGGCGCGCGAACCTCGAGATCGCCGCGGTGGCGGACGGCTTCGACGAGCGGCTGTATGCCCGCATCCGGCGTGCGCCCGGGGTGCGTGCCGCGGCGCCGGTCGTCGAGGTGAGCGCGCTCGCGAGCGCCGGAGCGCCGCGCCGCGCCGCCGGCCCCGCGGCGGTGGAGGTGGGCACGCGTGCCGGCTACGACGAGACCGTGCTCGTGCTCGGGCTCGATCCGTTTGCCGAGCCCCCGTTCGCGAGGCTCGCCGAAGCCCCCGACTCGCTGGATGTCGGCGCGGCGCTCGCGCTGCTCGCCCGCCCGGGCAGCATCGCCATCACGCGCACGCTCGCCGCGCGGCACGGGCTCGGGGTCGGCGACACGCTCACCGTGCTCGCGTCGGGCGCGCCGGTGCCGCTCCGGGTGGTCGCGTTGCTCGGGAGCGAGGCGCTGCAGCAGGCGATGGGCGGCAACGTCGTGATGGCCGACATCGCCACCGTGCAGGAGGTGTTCGCCCGCCGCGGCCGTCTCGACCGCGTGGACCTGATCGTGGCGCCCGGCGAGCGCGAGCGCGTGAGCTCGGCGCTCGCGGCGTGGCTCCCGGCCGACGCCAAGCCCGAGCGGCCGCAGTCGCGCACGCGCCAGGTCGAGAACCTCGTGCGCGCGTTCTCGCTCAATCTCCTCGCGCTCTCGTTCATCGCGCTCTTCGTGAGCACGTTCCTCATCTTCAACGCCGTGGCGCTCGCGGTCGTGCGGCAGCGGCGCGACATCGGCGTGCTGCGTGCGCTCGGGCTCACCCGCGGACAGGTCGTCGGCCTCTTTCTCGGCGAAGGCCTGCTGCTCGGCGCGGCCGGGGGGCTCGCGGGCGCCGCGCTCGGGGCCCTGGTCGCGAACCTGGCGCTCGAACAGGTGGGACGCACGCTCACGGTGCTCTACCTGGTCGGGCAGTCGACCCGGCTCTGGCTCGATCCGGGCACGCTCGCCGCCGGGGTCGCGATCGGTGTGATCTCGGCGCTCGTCTCGGCGCTGGCTCCCGCGCTCGAGGCGGCGGGCACGGTGCCGGGCGCGACGCTCCGCGAGGGCTCGCGCATCGAG
>DATDEX010000154.1:0-2201 GCA_036522895.1 Candidatus Eiseniibacteriota bacterium
CGCCGCGCGGTCCAGGTCGGGCGGGCGCCCCGCGAGCGCGGCGGGCGTGGCGCGAAAGCCCATCGACGTGGCGACGCAGGCGCGCATCTTCGAGGAGCAGGGCAACTACGCCGGCGCGCTCACCGAGTTGCGGACCTTGCGCGGCATGCAGGGCCCCGACGCCGACGTCGAGCTGATGCTCGCGCTCGACGAGGCGCGCGTGGGACAGGTGGATTCCGCCTGGACGCGGCTTCACTCGCCGCTCCTCTCGGCCGCGCTCGCCGACACCGTCGGCCGACTGCGGAGGAACGAGTATCCGTTTCAGCGCGAGGGCATGCTCGTGAACGGCACGTTCGACGGGTGGTACTGGTACATCGCGCGCGCCCGCGCCGAGCTGGCCCTCCAGCGCCGCGACTGGGCGGAGGCCATGAGCATGGCGAGTCGCTCCGCCGCGGCGCGGCCGCTCTCGGGCAAGGAGGCGCTGCTCCTCGCGGTGGCCGCGAGCCACGCGGGCGACCCGCAGCTCGGCGAGGCCGCCGCCGCGTGGTCGAGCTACCTCGAGCCATGGCTCCCCGAGGCGCACTACCTGAGCGGGCTCTGGGCGTGGCGCGGCGGCCGGCGGGCCGAAGCGCGACGGGAGCTCGAGACCGCGGCGGGGCTCGACTCGAGCTGGCGCGATCCGGTGCTCGCGCTCTCGCGCCTGCGGCTCCCGGGCACGAACGCGGACTCGCTCCCGACGCGGTTCCTGACCGGAGCGCGCAGTTGCGCGATGCTCACCTCGCCCAGGCGGCCCAAGCAGGAGGAGTTCATTCAGTTCGACTCCACGCCGATGCTGGCGTTCAATCCGCAGTCCCAGCCGGAGGATTCGCTCCGCAGGGCCATGCACTTGAAACATCCCACGCAGGTCTACATCCAGGTGCTGGTGAGCGAGGGAGGCCGCCCGCTGCTCGCGGAGCTGCCCTGGATCACCGAAGCGGAGATCCCCTCGGGTGTCGTCCACCACGTGCTCTCCGTGGTCGGCACGTGGCGTTTCGTCGCCGCGCGCAAGTTCCAGAAGCCGCAGCGTTCGTGGGCCTCGGTCGAGTACGAGCTCCAGCCCTGAACCGTCTCGAATCGCGCCCCTCGAGGGGACCGCGGTCGCAGGAGTGGACATGAGTCGAAGCTACGAGATCGCGGTCATTCCCGGAGACGGCATCGGCCCCGAAGTCGTGCGCGAGGGGCTGCGCGTGCTCGAGCGCGTCGCGTCGCTCGAGGGCTTCGCCGTGAACCCCACGCAATTCCCGTTCGGCGCCGAGCACTACCTGAAGACGCAGGAGGTGCTCTCGGACGCCTCGTTCAGCGAGGTGCAGGCCCACCGGGCCATCCTGCTCGGCGCGATCGGCGACCCGCGGATGGCGCCCGGCTTTCTCGAGTTCGGCATCGTGGCGCGGCTCCGCTTCGGGCTCGACCTGTACGCGAACATGCGTCCGGTCAAGCTGTACGACGAATCGCTCACGCCGCTGAAGGGCCAGACGCCGGAGCACATCGACATCATGGTCGTGCGCGAGAACACGGAGGACGCCTACGCCGGCATGTGGGGCCAGTTCAAGAAGGGCACGCCCGACGAGGTGGCGACGCAGGAGATCATCTTCACGCGGAAGGGCGTCGAGCGCGTGCTCCGGCACGCGTTTCAGACCTGCCGGGCGCGCAACCGGAGGAAGAAGCTCACGCTCCTCACCAAGGCGAACGCGCTCCGCGCCATGGAGCTCTGGACGCGCACGTTCGCCGAGGTGGGCGCCGAGTACCCGGACGTGACGCGCGAACACCAGTACATCGACGCCGCGTGCATGTTCGTCGTGACCGCGCCCGAGCAATACGACACGGTCGTCACGAGCAACATGTTCGGTGACATTTTCACCGACCTGGGCGCGGCGCTCGTGGGCGGGCTCGGGATCGCCGCGAGCGCGAACCTTCACCCGGGGAAGATCAGCCTGTTCGAGAGCATCCACGGCTCGGCGCCGCAGTTCGCGGGCCAGAACCGCGCGAACCCGCTCGCCACGGTCATGGCGGTCTCGATGATGCTCGAGTACCTCGGGGAGGCGAGCGCGGCGACCCGCGTCGAGGACGCGGTCGTGCGGCTCCTGCGCTCGCGCCGGCTACCGAACCTGGGGATGGACTCCGGCTTCCGCACCGACCAGGTCGGCGACCTGGTGCTCGCGGAGCTGGCGGGCGCGGCCGCGAAG
>DATDEX010000155.1:0-6469 GCA_036522895.1 Candidatus Eiseniibacteriota bacterium
GGCGGGGCGCTGCCGCCCCGGCCGCCGCGCATCGCGGCGCGCAGGCCCACAACGCGCGCTCGTTCACGACGCCCGCGAACCACATCGTCAACGACCGCTCGACCGACGGGCCGACGAACGGCCAGTCGGAGACCACCATCGCCGCATTCGGCGACCTGATGGTGGCGGCCTGGAACGACTTCCTCCTCAGCCCGGGGGACACCCAGGGCTGGGCCACCTCGACCGACGGCGGGGTCACGTGGACCGACCGGGGAACGTTCCCGCATGCGACCGGCGTCACCGGATTCCGCTGGTCGAGCGATCCCGTGCTCACCGTGAACGAGAAGACGGGTGCGTTCTACTTCGCGGCGCTCTGCGACTACAACAACGTGCTCGGCTCGCGGAGCGGGGTGGGCGTGATCAAGGGTCGCTTCAGCGGGGGTTCCTTCGCGTGGTCCACGCCGCAGATCGCCCGCGACGCCCCGTTCCCGGAGCCCGACAAGGAGTGGATCGTGGCGGACTCGACGAGCGGCCGCGTCTACCTCACCTACGCGCGGTTCCCCGCGGCCGGCTCGCTCATCGAGTTCCAGTGGGCGGACAGCAACGCGTCGACGTGGTCGACCCCCCGGCGGATCTCGCTCGACAACGTGAACGAGAACGGGTTCGTCCAGGGCGCGCGCCCCGTGGTCGACGGCGACGGCCGCGTCCTCGTGGTGTACGAGCTGATCGGCGCCGGGTTCTCGGACTATTACAAGGTCTGCCGCTCCGTGGACGGCGGGGTCACGTTCACGCCGCCGGTGGTCGCGGAGTCGCTCTACACCAACTTCGGCACCGGACCGCCGGGCTACAACCGCGACCACGGCGTGGAGTTCTGCGGGATCGGGGTCGATCGGAGCCAGGGGCCGAACCGGGGGCGGTTCTACCTGTCCTGGGCGGAATCGATCAACTGGCTCGACGAGGTCTTCAACCTCGGCACCGCGGGCAACCGCTCGGAGGTGGAATCGAACGGGACGGCCGCCACGGCGACGCCGGCCACGATCGGGGAGACGCTGCGCGGCACGATCAGCGGCTTCGGAGACGTCGACGCCTATTCCTTCCCGCTCCTCCAGGGGCAGCACATCGTGATCGCGGCGGACTCGGTGGAATCGGGTCCGGCCCAGGCGCTCGCGATGCGGCTGCTCGCCACGGACGGCGTGACCGCGCTCACGTTCAACACGATCGATTTCAACTCGAACCCGACGCCCACGGAACCGCAGGGCTTCCCCGCCGGGTGGATGTTCACGGCCCCGGCCAGCGGCACCTACTACCTCCAGCTGGGATCGTACGATGGCACCGGAAACTACCGGGTCCGTACCGGCTTCGTGCACGCCGGCGGCGAGCGGGGCCGGGACCAGCGTGACGTGTTCGTCGGCTGGTCCGACGGCGGCCTCGTCTGGAACGAACCGAGCCGCGTGAGCGAGGACCCGCCGGGATTCGACTCGTTCATCCCCGAGGTCGCCGTGGCCCCGGACGGCGGCGTGTACTGCTCGTGGTACGACTACCGCGACTCCCCCGCCCCCACCGATGGCGGGGAATCGAGCGTCTACCTCGCGCGCTCGGGCGACGGCGGTCTCACCTGGACGACGCTGGGCAGCGTCTCGGACTCGCTCTCCAACTGGAACACGGCGCTCACGGACATCCTGCCCAACCAGGGCGATTACATGTCCCTCCTCACGTCGTCGACGTACGTCTGGCCGTGCTGGTCCGACGCGCGTCGTGGGAATCCCGACGTGTTCACCGCGCCGCTGCCGCTGATCCCGAACGGCACTCAGGTCGCGTTCCGGAACGTGCAGCTGGGAAACCGCCGCATCACCATGGCGTGGCAGGCGACGCCGGCCGACACGCTCACCATGCGGCTCTACCGCTCGCGGGACGGCGGCGCGTATCAGCTCCTCGACGTCGTCACGTTCGACGCCGCCGGAGCGCTCGCCTACACCGACACGACGGTGGTGGGCGACCATGTCTACGCCTACCGGCTCGGCCGGTTCACGAACTCGGTCGAGCTCTTCTTCGGCCAGGTCCGCGTGTTCCTGCCGAGCTCGTTCCCGCTCCTCGTCCGGAGCCCGCGGCCGAACCCGGTGACCGGCAGCTCGTTCCTCGCCAGCTTCTCGCTCGCGACGAACGAGCCCGCGGCCCTGCTCCTGTTCGACATCTCCGGCCGCGAAGTCCTCCGCCAGCCGGTCGGGGGCGGGATGGGACCGCACACGGTGACGCTGCCGGTGGGCCACGGGTTGAAGCAGGGATTGTACGTTCTCACTTTGCGGCAGGGTGGCCACAACGCCTCCACCCGGGTGCAGGTCGTGAGATGATCCCGGTCGGCGAACCGGCCCCCGCGACGCCCGGGGCGCGCTCGCCCGGAGTTTAGCGGGACTGGAACCGCGACCCGGCAGACTGCAGATCGCGCAGGCCGGCGGTGGTGCGCTCGTCCGACTTTCCCTTACACTTCAGGCATCGCTCCGGCCCAGCCGGGCGCCAGCCCCGTCCCCGGTTGCGTTCGGCGGGCGATCGTTCGCATCCACCGCCCGAGGCATCCTGAATGTCATCCCTGCCCGCCCGCGCTCTCGCCCCGCTCCTCGCGCTCCTCGTCCTCGCCCCGCCCGCGCACGCCGCGCCCGTGTTCGAGCGCCTCGGCGCCACCGGGGCGCGCGTGCTCGCCGTGACCTCCGGAGCGAGCGGCACCCCGGTCCGCGCCGGGGAGGGCGCGACACTCCTCCGCGTGGACGAGGACGCGATCGCCGCGTTCCGCGCGGCCCGCGGCGGCCGGCTCTCGATCCCCGACGCCACGGGCGGGAGCGTGGACCTGGAGCTCGAGCCTCTCGACATCCTCGCGCCCGGCGCGAGCGTCACCTACACCGATGGGAGCGGCCGGCACGCGTTTACGGCCGACGTCTCGCTCTACAAGGGCCATGTCGCCGGCGATCCGGCGAGCTGGGTCGTGCTCTCCATGGGCGCTTCCGGCGTGCTCGGCCTCGTCGAGCGCGATGGCCGCCGGTTCACGCTCTCGCCCACCCAGAGAATGTCCACGCATGCGCCGGGCGGACTGGGCGTGCACGCGTTCGCACCCGAGGGCTCGCTCGCCGAGGCGGCGTCGCGGTTCGAGTGCGGCATCAACGCCGACAACGAGCGGCAGTACATGCCGCACGTGACCGGGCGCGACGGCCTCGACCGGGGGCTCACCACGACGCCGGAGGCGCCCCAGCTCAACAGCCCGCGCTTCACGTTCAACGTGGCGGTGGATTGCGACTTCGAGATCTACAGCTCCAAGTTCGCCGGCGACTTGAACGCCGCGACGTCCTACATCCTCACCGTGCTCGGCACGGTGAACCTGATCTACGAGCGCGACCTCGAGGCCACGCTCAAGTTCCCGTTCGTCAACCTCTGGACCACCGCGGCGGATCCGTACTCGGCCACCACGACCCAGGCCGAGTTGACCGAGTTCCAGAACTACTGGAACGCGAACATGGGCGGCGTCTCGCGCAACGTGGCGCACCTGATCTCGGGTCGGCCGCTGGGTGGCGGCATCGCCTTCATCGACGGGCTGTGCACCGGCCCGGGCTACGGCCTGAGCGCGATCGACTGCGCCTACACCTACCCCACCGCCACGACGACGTGGGACGTCGAGGTGATCGCGCACGAGTTGGGGCACAACTTCGGGTCGTACCACACGCACAGCTGCAGTTGGGCGGCGCAGGGTTTCCTGCCGGCACACACCCTGATCGACTCGTGCCAGGCGAGCGAGGGCAGCTGCGCCACGTACACGAATCACCTGCCCCCCGACAAGGGCACGATCATGAGCTACTGCCACCTGATCGCGGGGGTGGCGAACGGCATCCGGCTCGACTTCCACCCGGTATGCGTGTCGCGCATGCGCTCGGTCATGTCCGGCTGCGGCGCGCTCGCGAGCCTCGCCCCGCCGCGAAACCCGATCGCGACGCCGATCAGCACCGGCGTGCACCTGTCGTGGACGGCCGGCGGGAGTTCGGGGGTGCTCCGCTACAGCGTGCTCAGCAGCCGGCTGCCGCTCGATCTGAATCCGCGCTACGTCGGCAACACCCCGCTCACCCAGTTCGACACGCCGGGGCTCGGCACCTACTACTACCGCGTGCGCGCGGTTCGGAGCGCCGATTCTTCCGCAACGAGCGCGGAGATCAAGGCCACGGTGTGCTCGTTCGTCACCGGCGCGCCCGTCACGGTGGGTTCGCTGCCCACCGGCGCCGTGAGCGCGGACCTGAACGGCGACGGCATCCAGGACGTGGTGCTCGTCACGACCGGCGACGGCAACCTGGTCACGCTGCTCGGGCAGGGGGCGGGCGGCGTGGGCAACGGCTCGTTCGCCGCGCCGGTCAGCGTCGCGACCGGCAGCTCGCCGGCGTGCCTGGCGCTCCTCGACGTGAACGCGGACGGGATTCTGGACGCCATCGTCGGCGCGCAGGGCGACAACACGCTCCAGCTCCACCTGGGCCAGGGAGGCGGCGGCGTGGGGGACGGCACGTTCGGCCCGGCCACGCCGCTCGACACCCTGGCGTTCGCGCCCACCGCGATCGTGACCGCCGACTTCGACGAGGATGGCATCCTGGACCTGGCGGTGGCGGGCGGCGGCACGACGCTCGCGATGATCCGCGGGCTCGGCACGGCGGGGGTGCCGGACGGCACGTTCGCGGCCCCGGTCACGGTGAACGCCGGCTCGCAGGCCCGCGGGCTCGTCGCCTATGACTGGAATGGCGACGGCATCACCGACCTCGCGGTCTCGGGCGGCGGCGTGCGCATGCTGTTCGGCAACGGCACCGGCGGCAAGGGCGACGGCACGTTCACGCTCGGGCCCTCCTACAACGCGGGCGCCTCGCCGAACCAGATGGCGCTCGCCGACTGGAACGCCGACGGGATCGCCGACCTCGCGGTGTGCAACAACGGCGCGAGCTCGGTGAGCGTGCTCCTCGGCCAGGGCAGCCCCGGGGCGCCGGACGGCACGTTCGCGCCCACGCTCACGGTGACCACGAGCAGCGGGCCCAACGCGGTGACCGTCGGCGACTGGGATCACAACGGCATCCCGGACATGGTCGTCGTGAACAACAACGCGAGCAACGTCAGCACGGTCCTGCTCGGAAACGGCGACGGCACGTTCGAGCCCGGGCAGACCTACGCGGCGGGTGGGAGCAGCCCGACGTCGCTCGCGGTGAACGACTACAACGAGGACGGCACGCCCGACCTGCTCGTCTGCAATCGGCTCTCGCAGACGGTGACGCGCCTGCAGGCCGGCTGCCCCGCCGTGCTCTCGAGCGCCCTCGCGGTCGTGGCCCCGAACGGCGGCGAGACGTGGGTGGGCGACACCGAGCACACGCTCACGTGGACCAAGGGCGCCGGCGTGATGACCGTGGACCTCCAGCGCTCCGACGACGGCGGCAGCCACTGGCGCACGCTTGCGCGCGGGCTGCCCGGCACGAGCTACGCCTACACCGTCACCGCGCCATGGACCACGACCGCGCGCATCCGCGTCGTGGACAGCCACGCCGCCCAGTTCGCCGACGCGAGCGATGCCGACTTCACCGTGCAGGAGCCGATCCAGGTCGGCGTCGGCGACGACCACCCGGTGCTGGCGCTCCTCGGGGCGTGGCCGAACCCGGCGCGGCGCGACCTGTCGGTGTCGCTCTCGCTCCCGGCCGGCGACGCGCGCGGGGCGCTCGAGTTGATCGACCTCCTCGGCCGCCGGGTGGCGTTCCGCGACCTGGCCGGGCTCCCGGCCGGCCGCCACCAACTGACGCTGCTCGAGCGCCGCTCCCTCACGCCCGGTGTTTACCTGGTGCGGCTCAGCCTGGGCGGCGAGGTGCGGAGCCTCAAGGTGGCGGTGCTTCACTAAGTCCGCTCCGGCGGCGCCAGACGCGGTCCCGGGCCCGGCGGTCACCCCGCCGGGCCCGGTGCGTTTTTGGCCGGGGCCAAGAAAACCCTTGCGCCCCCGCCCACAGGGTGTATTTATTCGTTCCCCCGCATACTTATGCATCGGTCCCGGAGGCTTCCCGTGTCGCGTACGAGCCGGCTCACGACGATCGCCCAGCTGCTGAGTGGCCGCCGCTTCTCGAGCCAGGAGGAGCTGGCGGGCGCGCTCGCCCGCGGCGGCATCGACGTTGCCCAGGCGACGCTGTCGCGAGATCTGCGAAGCCTCGGGGTGGCGAAGCGCTCGGGCGCGGACGGCAGCAGCTGGTACGAGCTGCCCACGCCCGCGACCGAGACGCTCGACCGTGGCCGGCAGCTCCTCGATCTCAAGAACTTCGTGAACGAGACGCGTGTGGCGCAGAACCTGGCGATCGTGAAGACGCCGCCGGGTCACGCGAGCGCGGTCGCGCGCGCGATCGACTTGACCGGCTTCGACGCGCTCATGGGCACCGTGGCCGGCGACGACACGGTACTGTGCATCCTCGGCGACGCGCCCTCGGCCCGCCGCTTCCGGAAGCACCTG
>DATDEX010000156.1:0-2213 GCA_036522895.1 Candidatus Eiseniibacteriota bacterium
GAGCACGACGCCGTGGCGCGCGTAGAGCCGGCGCACGAGCGTCACGAGCTGCGCGGGCGACTTCCCGAGCCCGAACACGACCTCGGGAAAGCCCGTGCGGAGCGCGCGCTGGTGGTCGAGCGCGGCGTCCTCGAGCCGCTCGAGCGGGGTCTCGGCGATGCGGCGCGCGGCGTGCCCCGGGGTGACGCGGCCGCGCCTGACCTCGCGCAGCAGGGACTTGAGCTCAGCCGGTCGCACGCGGGGTCTCCACCGGCAGCGCCGACGGATCCGGCGTGAACGCCTCGAGGCCGCGGGTGGCGAGATCGCCCAGGTAGTCGCGGAGCAGCTCCGCCATCTCGGCGGCCGTGCGCGTGCGATTGACCTGCTCGCGCACGCGGGCGCTGTTCGGCAGGCCCTTGATGTACCAGGCCACGTGCTTCCGCATCTCGCGCGCGGCGTGCTCGGGCCCGACGGCCTCCTCCATGAGGCGCAGGTGACGCACGCCCGCCTCGAGCCGCATCTCGGCCGTCGGCGCCGGCAGCGCCTCCCCGCGCTCGGCGAGCGCCCGGATGCGGCGGAACACCCACGGGTCGCCGAACGCGGCGCGGCCGAGCATGACGCCGTCGCAGCCGGTCTGCTCGAGCATCCGCACCGCATCGGCGGCGCCGCGCACGTCGCCGTTCCCGATCACCGGGATGCGCACGGCGCGCTTGGCCTCGCCGATCATCTCCCAGTGGGCCTCGCCCTCGAACTTCTCCGCGCGTGTGCGGGCGTGGATCGCCACCGCGCTCGCGCCGGCGGCCTCGAGCGTGCGGCACACCTCGACCACGTTTCGCGAGTCCCCGTCCCACCCCAACCGCACCTTCGCGGTCACGGGGAGCGCCGTCGCGGCGGCCATGCGCTCGACGATGGCCGCGATGCGCGGCACGTCCTGGAGGAGCGCGGCGCCGGCGCAACGGTTCACCACCTTGCGCACGGGGCAGCCCATGTTGATGTCGATCAGGTCCGGGCGCCGCTCCTCCGGAAGCTCGGAGAGGACGCGGGCGGCGTCGGCCATGACGGCCGGATCCGAACCGAAGAGCTGGATGCCGATCGGGCGCTCGCTCGGGTCGAACGCGCAGTACTCGAACGTGGCCTGGCTGCCGCGCACGAGCCCCTCCGAGGAGACCATCTCGGTGTAGACGGCGGATGCCCCCTGCTCGCGCGCAAGGCGGCGAAACGGCGAGTCCGAGACGCCGGCGAGCGGCGCGAGCACGAACGGCGAATCCATGCGGACGGAGCCGATCCGGAACGGCGCCCAGGCTGCCGGCGCGGGTGGACCCGCGTTCGCCGGCGGAGCTGCGTGCGCAGACTGACCGGCTTCAGCGGGTGGACCCGCTCCCGCGGGTGGACCCGCTCCCGCGGGTGCCCCCGGGGCGGTGGTCGCGGGCTCCGAGATCATGCCCTGCCCCCACGGGTCCCGCGCGCGGCGAGCTGTTCCTGCCGGCGCGCGTATTCCGCGACGTCGCCGAAGTCCGCGAACGCGTGGTGGGGCAGGCCCTCGGCCCGGCACCATGCGAGGAGCGAGCCGCGCGCGAGCACGGCATCCGCGGCGAGCGCGCCGTGACGGTCGCTCGTGCCGTCGCCCACGAGCACCGTGTGGTAGCCGCGGCTCCGGTAGCGGCGCACGTGCTGCGCCTTGCAGTTCCCGCACTCGGCGCAGGCCGGGTCCGCGAACGGGAACTCGGGCTCGACGCCGCCGCCGGCGAGGAACTGGAGGCGGTTCGCGGCCCACGGCAGCTCGCTCAGCCCCGCGCGGGCGAGGTGGTCGCGCACGTAGAAGTCGTAGCCCTCGCTCACGATCATCACCGCATCCCCGCGGCCGAGCGCCTCGCGGGCGAACGGCGCGAAGCGCGGATCGAGCCGGAAGCCGCGCGCGAACTCCAGCGCCTCGGCCTCGGTGGCACGAACGCGCGCGCACTGGGCGCGCGAGAGCTCGCGATGCCCGATCCCGCCCGCGGACCAGGTCGCGAGCTCCGGCACGCGCGCGGCCTCGCCACCGGCGGAGAAGCGCTCGACGAACGCGGCGCCGATGTCGCGCGGGGACGCCGTGCCGTCGAAGTCGCAGAGGTACGCGATCGGCATGGTCAGCGGCGCGCGCCGGCCGCGAGCGGAAGCTTGATGCCCGCCGCGGCGAACACGCCCCGCGCATCGCGCGCGCGCTGGAGCAGCCCGAGCGCGCGCTGGAACACCGG
>DATDEX010000157.1:0-2016 GCA_036522895.1 Candidatus Eiseniibacteriota bacterium
CGACAGCTCGCGGCGGGCGCGTTCGAGTTTCCGGCGCGTGAGGACGCGCCACAACCGCTGGAGAAGTGTGGGTCTGGCCATCACGCGCAGTTTCGGGGTTGGCCGCGCGGAGGTCAATCGCGCGGGCGTCCGGATCGCGCGCAACCCAGCGCGCGCGCCGCCGCGGTCGAGCGTGGCTCGCCCGCGCCTGGAGATCGAACGCGCCTCGCGCGTCGCCGCGCGCGCGGTCGACGCGCGCTCGCGACGCTTCACTTTGCCGCCTCGCTCGGGCATGCTCGCCGGCCTCATGAACGACGCTCCGCCGCGCCCGCAGCTTTCGGCCGTCGTGCCCGCGTACAACGAGGTCGAGAGCCTGCCCGCACTCGTGGCCGAGTTGTCCGCCGCGCTCGAGGCGACCGGACGGACCTGGGAAATGCTGCTCGTCGACGACGGCAGCCGCGACGGCACGGGCGAGGCCATGGAGGCCCAGGCCGCACGCGAGCCGCGCATCCGCGTGCTGCGGCTCGAGCGGAACGCCGGCCAGAGCGCCGCGCTCGCGGCGGGCCTCGTGCGCGCGCGCGGCGAGGTCGTCATTACACTCGACGCCGATCTCCAGAACGATCCGGCGGACATCCCGCTGCTCCTCGCGGCCCTCGCCAACGCGGACGTGGTCTCCGGGGTGCGCGAGCGCAGGAACGACCCGTGGCTCCGGCGCGTGTCGTCCCGCGTCGCGAACGCGACCCGCCGCGCCGTATTAGGCGACAAGGTCACCGACATCGGCTGCTCGCTCAAGGCGTACCGGCGTGAGGCGCTCCAGGACCTGCCCATGTTCGTGGGCGCCCACCGCTTCCTCCCCGCGCTCTGTGCGTTCCGCGGGGCGCGTCTCGTGGAGGTGGCCGTGCACCATCGGGCCCGCACGCGCGGCGTGAGCAAGTACGGAATGGGCAACCGCCTCTGGCGCGGCATCCACGACCTGATCGGCGTGTCGTGGCTCAAGCAGCGGCTCGTGCGCTACCGCGTGCGCGGGGAGTGACAAGTCTGCGTCATGCATTGCGCGTGGCCCTTGCGCCGGGCGCGGCACACCCATAGGGTGAGCGCGCTTCCCTACCGACAAGGAGGTCCATCCGTGCGAGATTTTCCGACCCGCCTGCTCGCGGTCGTCGCCGCGACTGCCGTGCTCCTCACCACCGTGCCCGCCCCCGCCCATGCGGCCGATGCCCCCGCCGCGGGCACGCGGACCGCGGTCGCGTCCGCGCTCACCGGCGTCGACGCGATGACGGCCACCGTGTTCGAGGAGGGCCAGAGCTCGTTCTCCGGCCTCGGGATCCGGGCCCGGCTCCACGACGCGCGGCTGCTCGAGAACGTCGAGTTCCTGCCCACCGTGGAGTACTGGCGCAACAGCAGCACCGTCCATCTGGCTGCCTCCGACGTGAGCACCGTGCGGCGCGACGCCGCGCTGAGCGCCGACGCGCGCTGGATGTTCCCCGGCGAGGTCTGGCGAGCCTACGCGGGCGCGGGCCTCGCGGTGCACTTCCTCTCGGACCAGCTGAACGCGCCCAGCCTGGGGCTTGTCGACCGCAAGCATTCGCTCACCAAGGGCGGGCTGGCGCTCCTCGGCGGCGTGGCGTTCGGGACCAAGTCACGGCTCGGGAACTTCATCGAGGTCAAGGGGCACCTGGTCGGCGACTTCCGTCAGCTCAAGATCAACATGGGCCTGAGCTGGAACCATTGAGTTGTGCTCCGAAGATTGCAGATGTGGGTGCTCAGGCGCTGCCCATCTCGGCCGCGGCCGTCGCGGTTCAGGCCGCGTACTTGAGCGTGTGCCGCTGCGAGCGGGCGATCTGCCGCGTCGCGACCCGCCCCCAGTAGTGCTCCGCCCACGGCTCGGGCAGGGGAATCCGGCCCGGGAACAACCGCTCTTTCAACAGCTCCCGTACGCTGATGCGGTGGCTGCAGACGCCCGCCCGCATCGCCGGCGTGCCGTCCCGGCGGCGTTCCGAGAACCACTTCGCGTAGTTCCGCCACGTGACCAGCACC
>DATDEX010000158.1:0-5419 GCA_036522895.1 Candidatus Eiseniibacteriota bacterium
CGGCGCGGCAGGCGCCGCCCGAGACGCGCGCCCGCGCGGTTGATGGCCACGCGCGGCGCGGCTAGACTGGCCGCCGCATTCACCCACGAGGAGGCTCGCGCGATGTGCCCGTTCTGCAAGGACAAGCCGTGCAAGGTCATCGAGCGACCCGACGGCCACCTCGCCTGCGAGTGCGGCCGGCATTCGTGGCCGAATGCGGCCGTCTACGCCGAGTCCCTGCGTACCGCGAACCTCACCGTGGTGCGGGCCGTCCACAACTGGACGCAGAGCTTCTGAGCTGCGCGGGCGACTTCGGAGTCGAGCCGCGCTAGCGGCTACGGAGTCGAGCCGCGCTAGCGGCTTCGAATTCGAGCCGCGCTAGCGGCTACGCGGCCTTGCTCGCGACGAGCGCCTTCAGCTCCTTCGGCACGTCGTCCAGGTCGACGAGCTCGGTGCACACGCCCCACACTCCGCGCTGCCGCGCGTAGCGGGCGCCCTCCTCGAGCGTCACCATGCCGCCCGCGCGCAACTCGCAGCCGATCACCTTCACGGTGCTGGTCCGGATCTCGTTCAGGACGTGCTCGGCGTCCGGCATCATGCCCACGCCGCGCGGGTTCACGGGGCCCATCACGAAGTCGGGCGACACGCCCCAGGGCCCGAGCCGCAGCAGCAGGTGGCCCAGGTTGCGCGTCTCGAAGCCGACGAGCCCGTACCGGCGGCCCGCCCGGATCACGCGCTCGAAGAAGCGGGACTGGTTCGCGGCCAGCGCCAGGTCGGTGACCGCCGCCGGCACCATGACGCCGCGCAGCGACTTCGCGCTGAACGTGGAGCATTCGCGCTCGATGCGCGGCATCACGCGCGACGCCAGGTCGGCGGCCATGCCCATCGGCAGCAGGTTCCGCGCGACCGCCCGCGCCGGCGACCACGAGCTCGACTCGTCGCCCGTGTCGATCGCGAGCGCCGGCTCCCAGCGCAGGTCGTCCGCGACCGGCGTGTGCGGCGTGCGCACGATGAGCGGCAGATCCTTGTGGAGCTCCGCCAGCGCCTCGCGCACGTCGTTCGTGGGCGGCACGATCAGCGCCTGGGCGCCCACCCCCACGGCCTTGACGAGCGCCACCGCGAGCGACTCCGGCTCCTTGAAGCGCGACGCCACCTCGAGCTGCCGGTCGCGCGTGGCCCGCACCGGCTGGTCGAGCGACGACACGGCGAGCAGGAGCCGCGGCACCTCGGGCACGATGCGCCTCACGACTTCACCTCCCGCTCGACGCCGTCCGCCTGGATGCTCTGGCGCACCGCGTCGACGGCCCGGGCCACGCCCGCGGCCCGTGGCACCGACAGCGCGCTCCCGACGAACGCATCGCCCGAGAGGAGCTTGAGAAAGCCCTCCACGACCGGCGCGTGGTCGCCCCAGTCGAACCGCGTGGTACTCGGCTCGCTCGCCGCCACGACGCGGCCCTGGAGCGTGGCCATGTCCATCTCGAGCGCGTCATCGGACACGATCACGCGGCCCTCGCCGCCGGAGCACTCGATGACCATGGCCGCGCTCGGGTAGTCCGGTACGCTCCACGACGCATCGATCTTCGCCGTGAGCCCGTTCGCGAAGCGCGCGTCCACCTGGCATTCGTCGATCCACGTGCCGTAGAGCCGCTGCGCGTGCGCCTGCACCGCGGCAATGGGCCCGAACGCGGCGTCCAACAGCAGGAGGAGGTCCGCAAGGAGAAAGTCGATCACGTCGCGGCCGGGATCGGCGAGCGGCGAGAACACGCGCGACACCGAGGCCGAGGCGCGCACCTGGTTCACGCGCTCGGGCGACAGCGCCCCGGAACGGCGGGCGCGAGCGAAGAGCGGGTGGAAGAGCACCGGCGCCCCCGCGGCCGCCGGCCGCTCGCTCCCGGCCAGCAGCGCCTGGATCCGGCTCGCGATCTCGCCCGGCATGGCGTGCAGCCCGTCCACGAGCACCGCGAGCCCCGCCTGGACCCCGGTCTCGACGAGCGCAACGGCCTCCGCGGCCGGCGCGCACACGATGAGCGAGTCGCACTCGCGCTTGTCGAGCCAGCGCGACAGGCTCGAGGAGCTGGGTGCCCCGAAGCCGATGCCGCGCACGAAGCGGCGCAGCTCGGTCCGCGGCTCGACGAAGCCCGCCAACTCGGCCGACGTGTGCATCGCGAACGCGCACGCGTGGTCGAGCCCGGCACGCCCCAGCCCGGCCACGACCACGCGCTCGCGCGTCACGCGGCCGGAGTCCTGCTGGGTGGCGTCGTCGGACATGGCGGTCGAGGCTCTGGCCATCGTGGCGTCTTCCTTGTCGCTGGAGGGAACTCAGAAACTAGCGGCCGCGAGCGCCCACGGCAACCCGCGGCGCGGCGGCTATGCGCTCAACTTGAACTCGATGTTCGGGTCTTCCCGATCCGCGTCACTGACCTTGAACAGCTCGGCGTGCGTGAGCTGCATGCCCTGCGCGACCCACGAGTCGGGAATCTGCTCGATCCGGGTGTTGAACAGCGTCACGACGTCGTTGTAGAACTCGCGCCGGTCGGCGATCTGGTTTTCCAGCTCGCTGATCCGCAGCTGGAGCGCGCGGAATCCCTGGTCGGCCTTCAGGTCCGGGTAGTTCTCGGCCACCGCCATGATCGTGCCGAGCGCGCGGCCGATCTGGCTCTCGGCCTCGGCCCGCTGCGCGACGCTCCGCGCCGTCGCCAGGCCGCTCCGCGCCTCCGACAGCTTGTCGAAGATGGCGCGCTCGTGCTGCATGTACGCCTCGCACGTCTTGACCAGCTTGGGCAGCTCGTCGTGCCGCTGCTTCAGCAGCACGTCCACGTTGGCCCACGAGCGCGAGATGTTGTTCTTGAGCTCGACCAGGCCGTTGTAGAGCGAAAGGAAGTAGCCCACCGAGCCCACGATCACGAACCCGATCGCGGCCGTCCACAGGATCTCCGCCGGATGCATCGTCTCCTCCATCTCCCGAGTTCGGCCGCGAGGGCGGCGGCCGTCAATGCGGCAATCGCAGATCGCCGCTCTTCGCCAGCTCGATCAGGCACCAGATCCCGAACAGCGCGAGCAAGGGGCCTCCCACGAGCCCGCCAAACGCCTTGAGGCCGTATTCCATCGTCATCGTCTTCTCGCTGCGCTCGCTGATGATGAACGCGGCGTCGTCCTTGCCGCGCCGGATCACGGCGCAACAGTCGCCGTCGTGCTGGCGCACGTACGTGGCGCCGGCCGCCTCCGTGCCGGTGGCCTCGAGCACCTCGTCGTCCATGGACACCGCGATCGAGTGCGGCTTGGAGTTGGCGCGCCCGAGCACGAACACGGCGCAGCCCTCGTCGACCACCCGCTCGCGAAAGCGCATCGCGCCCATGCTCCACACGTGGCGCATGCCCAGCTCCCGGCCCGCCATGAAGCTCGCGTACGGCTCCGGCACCCCGAGCCCGTGCGTCTCCTCCGTCACCACGTCGCCGACCCGCGTGTCGGCGCCCTGCGGGTAGACGAGCGCGGTCCCGGTGCTGTCTTCCAGGTAGAACGGGTGCCCGGATTGCTCGCGGTACACCGTGCTCCACTGCTTCAAGCCCTTGTTGGACTGCCGCAACGTCTGGAGCTCGACCTCCCACCACGCGCACGAGCGGTTCGTGAACGGCGCCGTGACCCGGCTCCGCGCGCGCACGGTGCCCTCCACCTCGACCAGCCCCATGGCGACCGAGCGGAGCTTCGCGGTCGGCGTGTCCTCGAGCAGCCGCTGCACGCGGAGCGAGCGGAAGCCGCGCACGAACGCATACGAGCCGTACCCCACCGCGGCGGCGGACCCGATCGGCCAGAAGAGCGACATTAGAACCGTCCCACCACGAGCGGCGCCGCGGCGCGCGCGAGGTAGAAGAGCCCGGCGAGCGTGAGGATCGGCCCGATGACGAGCATGGCCAGCCGCCAGGCCGGCGGCTCGAGCGCGTCCTTCGCGGGCGGTTCGGTGGAGACGAGCACGCGGTCGAGCGGCTCGTCCGCCTCGATCCAGAGCCCGGGGTTCGTGCTGCCGCCCGTTTCGCCGAGGCCGGAGGCCTCGGCCTCAAACGTCGCGCCATCCGTACCCGTGGCCGCCAGCTCGACCGATTCGACCATGGCGAGCGTGGCCACGCCGTGCGCCACGCCGGTCACGTACACCTGCGCGCCCACTTCGAGCGCGCGCTCGACGAGGCGCAGCGTGACCCCGCGATCGCGGAGCCAGCGCACCTCGGCGGACGATGCGAGCAGGTCGGTGAGCCGGGTGGGGATCGCCTCGCTCGCGGCGAGCGTCCGCTCGCAGGTGACCGCACCCTGAAAGTGCGCGTGCTCGGGCACGACGCGGGCGCTCACGCCCCCGCTCGAGAGCCGGAACGGTCGCAGCTCGCGCACGACGCCGCCTACGCGCATGCCCGCGCCGCGCACCTCGAGCGAGAACCCGGCGCACGGCTTCCCCGAGAGCGGCGCGAAGAGCGGGCCCTCGAGCGACACGCGGCCGTGCACGAGTGCCAACCCCACGGTGTCCGCGTCGAGCGGACGCTCGATGAGGCCCGCGAGCGCGTGGCGAAGCCGGAGCGCGCGGAGGCCCGACGCGAAGAGCGGCGCCCCGATCACGACGCCGACCGCGGCGGCGAGCAGGCCAAACGCATGCACGGGACTCTGTCCGTAGAGGTCCATGGTGCCGGCGTTATCGGCGCCGTCCCGGAGGGGCCTTAGGAGGATTGACCGCTCGGGGCAGGGCGGATGGCCCGCGCGGCGGCCGGTCCGGGGCGGTCGGAGCCCCGCCCGGGGGCAGGTCGCGGCGGCCCGGGCGGCGAGGGCTACCGCGAGCTGGCCAGCGCCCGCCCGCCGTCGATGGGCACGCAGGCGCCGGTGATCCAGCCCGCGTCCTTCGAGAGCAGGTAGAGGATCAACGCTGCCACCTCCTCCGGCTGGCCGACGCGCCCGAGCGGGTGGGTGCCCTTCCCCCGCTCGAGGAAGGCCGGGTAGTCGGCCACCGCGTTCGCCACCGTGTGCAGCTCCGTCACCACGACGCCGGGATTGACCGCATTGACGCGCACGCCGTAGGGCGCGAAGTCCAGCGCCGCGCAGCGCGTGATCATGTCCACCGCCGCCTTGCTCACGCAGTAGGCCGCGAGCCCGCCGTAGGGCCGATTGCTCGCCACGGACGACAGGTTCACGACGCTTCCCTTCTTCTTCTTGAGCGCCTCCGCCGCCGCGCGCGTCATTAGATAGAGCGAGCGCACGTTGCTGTCCATGACCCGGTCCCACTCCGCCGGCACGGTGGCGTCGATCGCGCCGTTGCCGATGACACCCGCCGCGTTCACGAGCCCGTCGAGCCCGGAGAAAGTCGCGTCACAGGCTTGCGCGCAGCGGACGCAGGTGGCCTCGTCGCGGACGTCGCCCTCGAGCACGAGCGCGCGGCCGCCCGAGCGCACAACGGTGGCAGCCGCCT
>DATDEX010000159.1:0-3903 GCA_036522895.1 Candidatus Eiseniibacteriota bacterium
GGCCGGGCGCCGTCTGCCGGGGCGCCGGCCCCGGCCGTGCTGGCCGCGCCGGCGTCCTCGTCGCTCTCCGGAAGGAGCGGGCTCGGCTCGCCCTTCTTCAAGACCGCGAGGTAGAGCCCGAAGTTCTCGGCGTGGTCGTACGACGTCATATCGAGCCACTGCGAGCGCAGGCCGAAGTCGGTGGAGGCGAGGAACCAGAGGTACTTGCCGCCCGCGTCCCAGACGGGGTAGAGCGCGTCGGAGAGGCCGTCGGTGACCTGGCGCGCTTCACCCGTTTCCGCGTCGGCGATGAAGATCGCGCGGTAGAGCGAGTTCAAGTGCGCCGCGTAGGCGACCCACTTCGAGTCCGGACTCCAGGTCGGGAAGAGCGTGCGGGTCGGGACCATCCACGGGTCGTTCCCCACCACCTTCGCCTTGCCGCTCGCCACGTCGAGCACCCAGACGCGCAGGTTCGTGTCGTGGTAGAGGAGCTTCTTCGAGTCCGGCGACCACGACACGGTGTAGGCGTGGCCCGGGTTCGGCACCGCGACGCTCCGCGGGGGCGAGATCCCGTCCTGCGCCTCGATCACGAGCTGGTACTCGCCCGAGCGATCGCTCCAGTAGGCGATGTTCCTGCCGTCCGGCGACCACGCCGGGTCGCGCTCGGCCGAGCCGCTCGAGCGCGTGAGGTCGCGCGCGTCGCCCTTCTCCGCGGGGATCGTGAAGATCTCGCCGCGGGCCTCGGCGAGCACGCGCTTGCCCGTCGGGGAGAGCGCCAGGTTCGTGATCCGGCCGCCCACGTCCTCCCAGTGCGGCATCATCCACGGGAAGTCGCCGCGCGCGGTGATCGGCACGGCGTGCTCGGCGTTCGTCGCGGGGTCCAGCTCGTGGATCACGCCCGCCTGCTCGAACACCACCGCGCCGGCGCCGGCGTCGAGCGTCTTGACGTCGAAGTCGGTGAACTTCGTGTGCTGCTTCAAGTCCCCGGCAGCCGCGTCGCACGACCACACGTTCGCGACGCCGTCGCGATCGCTGATGAAGAACACGCGGTTCCCGAGCCACGCGGGATCCATGTCCTTCGAGCCCTCCCACGGGGGCGTCACCGTCTCGAGCGTCTTCAAGTCGGTGATCCACACCGGGCGATTCTGTCCGCCGCGATAGTTCCGGCGCTCCTCGTCCCACGAGTTGTTGAGCCGGTAGGCGACCTTGCGGCCGTCCGGCGAGATCCGGCCCTGGTAGGCGCGCGGCAGCACCATGGGCTCCTCGGGTCCGCCGCCGAGCGGGACCGTCCAGAAGCGTGGCGCCGGGCTCGGAGCCCAGGTCGCGCGACCCGACGCGAACACGATCGCCTTCCCGTCCGGCGTCCAGCCCTCGACCTGGTCGGGCCCGGGATGCCAGGTGAGCCGCTTCGGCTCACCGCCCTCCGCGGGCACGACGTACACGTCGAGGTTGCCCGCGTACTCGCCGCTGAACGCCACCCAGTGGCCGTCGGGGGAGAAGCGCGGGTTGCTCGCCTGACCCTGGAAGCTCGTGAGCCGGCGCGCGTCGCCGCCGGCCCGCGGCACGATCCAGATGTTCTGCGCGTAGGCGAACGCGATCTGCGAGGCACTCACGGTGGGCGAGCGCAGCATCCGGGTCGGCCCGGGCGGGATCTCGAGCGCCGGATCGGCGGCTCGAACGGCCGTCGCGGCCGCGAACACCAACAGCATGGGGAGGATCGTGCGCATCGGGGCTACCAGCATGGGGAGCTCTCCTCGATTCACGGTGGAGCGGCAGGGTGGGGGACTCCGGCGCGGCGCGGCTCGCCCGCGGGGCGCCGGAGAGCCTACCGCAACGCGCCGCGGCCACACGCCCGAGCCGCACGCGCCGCGCTCCGGTTTTGCCGCGTCCGTCCACCTGATAGCTTCCCTCCATGCCCCGAACCCTGCACGTGCTGCTCGTGCGGCACGGCGAGAGCGAGGACAACGCCGGCCTGCCGAGCGAGAGCATGGGCTCGACCCCGCTGACGCCCGCCGGCGTTCGCCAGGCCGAGGCGGTCGCGGCGCTGCTCGCGGCGCCCCCCGGACTGTTCGTGGTCTCCCCGTACGTCCGGGCGCGGCAGACCTCGCTGCCGGCGCGCGCCCGCTTTCCGGCGGTGCCCGTGGAAGACTGGCCGGTGCAGGAGCTCACGTTCCTCCCCGCCGCCGCCTATCACGGCACCACGCTCGCCCAGCGCCAGGGCGCGGAGGACGACTACTGGACGCGCAACGAGCCCGAGCTCGTGCTCGGCGACGGGGCCGAATCGTTCGTCGCGTTCCTCGGCCGCGTCGACGACGCGCGCACGCGGCTCGAGTCCCTCGACTGCGGCTCGGTCGTGCTCTTCTCGCACAAGAAGTTCGTGAACGCGCTCCTATGGTCGTGGCTCGCGGGCCGGCCGTCGCGGAGCGCGCGGCGGATGGCGCGGTTTCACAGCTTCGATCACGCGGTCAAGTTCCCGAACGGCGCCTGCGCGCGCGTGCGCATCGAGGACGGGACCGCCTGGCTCGGGCCGGTGCGAACCGAGCATCTCGCGGCCCGAACGGGGTGAGGGGCGCGCACGAGCGGCGCAGGCTCCGGCTGCCCCGGCGCGCGCGGGCCGGGGGGAGGATGCGGTAGGCTGCCGGCCATGATGCGCATCCGATCGTGTTTCGCGTGGGGCACGGCGCTCGCCTCGCTCGCGCTCGCGTTCGCGCCCGGGGCCGCGGTCGCCGCCTCCGGCTCCCGCCCGCTCCGGCTCGCCGACTGGTACCAGCTCCGCCGGATCTCCGACCCCCAGTGCTCGCCCGATGGCGTCTGGGTGGCCTACGCGGTCGCGCGCGTCGACAGCGCGCGGGACCGCTACGACAGCGACGTGTGGATGACCCGCTGGGACGGCACGGCGAGCGTGCGGCTCACGACCAGCGAGGAGTCGGAGTCCTCGCCGCGCTGGAGTCCGGACGGGAAGACGCTCGCGTTCCTCTCGAGGCGGCAGGGCGACAAGGCGGCGCAGGTGTGGCTCCTGCCCCGGGACGGCGGCGAGTCGGAGCGCGTCACCGACTCGAAGGGCGGCGTCTCCGGGCTCGAATGGTCTCCCGACGGCAGGCGCCTGGCGCTCCTGGTCGAGGATGCCGCCCCGCCCGCGGACACCGCGAAGGATCGTCCCCGGCCGATCGTCGTCGATCGGATCGTGTTCAAGCAGGACGAGCAGGGCTACGTGGATTCGCTCCGCACGCACGTCTGGGTGCTGGACGTCGCGACGCGCGCGCTGGCGCAGATCACTACCGGCGACGCCGACGACGAATCGCCAACGTGGTCGCCGGACGGGAGGAAGATCGCATTCGTCTCCACGCGCGAGCCGGGCGCGGACCGGCTCGCGAACAGCGACGTCTACGTGGTCGAGGCGAAGCCGGGCGAGCGCCCGCTCCGGCTCACGACGTTCGCGGGAAGCGACGAGGGCCCGCTGTCGTGGAGCCCGGACGGCGCGCGGATCGCCTACCGGCAGACGACCGAGCCGCGCTACTTCGGCTACGGAGGCGGGTTCGGAACGGTGGCGATCGTGCCGCTCGCCGGCGGACCGCCCCGGCTCCTCGCGACCGCGCTCGACCGGCCGGTGACCGCTTCGCGCTGGGCGCGGGACGGCCGCGGGATCGTGGGGCTCGTCGCGGACGACATGCGGCAGTACCCCGTGCGCGTCCGGCTCGACGGCAGCGGGGTCGAGCGCGTGCCCTGCGACCTCCCGGTCGTCGACGCGTTCGCGAGCCGCGCGGACGGCGGGCTCGCGGTGATCGGCAGCTCCCCGGCGCGACCGCCCGAGCTCTACGCGGTGACGGCGCACGGCACGCGGCAGCTGACGCACGTGAACGCGTGGGCGGACTCGGTGGCGTTCGCCGCGAGCAGCGCCGTCTCCGCGCGGAGCGACGACGGCAC
>DATDEX010000160.1:0-3468 GCA_036522895.1 Candidatus Eiseniibacteriota bacterium
GGGCGATTCGGCCGCGCGGGCCTGCTCGCCGAGCGCCGGCGCGGCCTTGGCGCGCGGCGCGAGCACCACCCAAGTGAAGTACGCGGCCGCCGCCGCGAGCGCGGTCAGCAGCAGGAGATCGAGCGCCAGAGCGACCGGAGCGGCGCGCAACAGCGGCTGTATTGTGTTCTTGAACCCGCCTGCCATCTACAAGGTATAGTATCCCGATCCCCGAGCCACTACAATTACTTGTACGGGGCGGGGTCAGCGGAGGACGCATGAGTCGAGCTCGCATCCGCGCGTTCACTCTGATCGAAGTCATGGTGGTGGTCGCGATCCTGGCGGTGCTCGCCGCCCTGATCGTGCCGAAGGTGATGAGCCGCCCGGACGAGGCCCGCGTGGTCGCGGCGCGTCAGGACATTGCCAGCCTGCTGCAGGCGCTCAAGCTCTATCGCCTCGACAACCTGCGCTACCCCACCACGGAACAGGGGCTCGCGGCGCTGGTGACGCGGCCGACGCTCGCGCCGGTGCCGTCGAACTGGAAGCCCGGCGGCTACCTCGAGCGGCTGCCGCGCGACCCGTGGGGCCACGCATATCAGTACCTGAGCCCCGGCCTCCACGGCGAGATCGACGTGTTCAGCTTCGGCGCCGACGGCGCGGCGGGCGGCGAAGGCTTCGACGCGGACATCGGCTCGTGGAACCTGTAAGGTCATTCCACTGGCGGCGCGGGCGCGGCTTCACGCTGATCGAGGTCCTGGTCGTGCTCGCCATCATGGCGGTGGTCGCGGCGGCCGTCGTAGCCGTGGGGATTCCCGGCGACGCGGAGGCGGCGCGCGCCGAGACGCGAAGGCTGGCATCGCTCCTCGAGTCGGCGATGCGCGAGTCGCGCGCGAGCGGCCGCAGCATCGCCTGGTCCCCCGTGCCGCAGGGCTACGCCTTCTGGCAGCGCGGCGAGGACGGCGACTGGGTCCTGTATCCTCGGACCAGCCTCTACCGCAGCCGCGCGCTCTCCGGGCGCGCCGAGCTCACGCGCGTGCGCGTCGACGGTCGCGACCTGGCGCCCGGCGAGCGCGTGGTGTTCGCGCCGTACGGCCTGCGCAGCGAGCTCTCCGCGACCGTGGCGGGCGCGGGCGAGCAGTTCGTCATTTACGGAGACGTCATTGGGCGGGTCAGCTTCGCGCGGGTTTACGCTAATTGAGGTGCTGGTGGCGCTCGCCATCGCGGCGATCGCGCTGGCGGCGGTGAGCCGTTCCGCCGCGGTATCGACCGCCTCGGCCGCCGAGATCAAGCTGCGCGCGCTCGCGGGGTTCGTGGCCGAGAACCGCCTGGGCGAGCTCGACGCGCGCCGCGCCTTCCCGCCGGTCGGCGTGACGCAAGGCTCCGAGCGCCAGGGCGGGATCGATTTCCCCTGGCGCATGGAAGTCTTTGCCACCCAGCATCCGCTGCTGCGGCGGGTCGAAGTCCAGGTGGTCGACCCGACCGAGCCCACGCACGTGTTGCGCACGCTTGTAGGAATTCTCCCGAAAGAGAGCTAAGTGCCCTACCGGCCGAAATTGGGATTCACGCTTCTCGAGCTGCTCGCGGCGCTCGCGGTGCTCGCGGTGCTCGCGTCGCTCAGCTTCCGCGGCCTCTCCTCGGTGCTCGACGGCGAGGCGCACGTGCGCGAGCAGGCGAGGCGCTGGAGCGAGGTGGGCCTTCTGCTCGGGCAGCTGCGCGAGGACATCTCCTCGGCGATGGAAGGCCGGGGTTTCACGCTCGGCCCCTCGACGGACGCCGACCTCGTCATCACCCGGTTCGCCGATCAGCCCGGGGCGCCGCCGCGGCGCGTCGGCTACCGGTTGCGCGAGGGCCGGGTGGAGTACCTTCTGTGGGCCCAGGGAATGGACGCCGGTCCGCCCGCCGCGGCGTACGCGGTGCTCGGGAACGTAGCCGGCCTGAGGCTCGCGGCGCTCCGTGAAGACGGCACCTGGATTCCGGTCTGGCCCGTCGGCCAGCCCCTGCCGCGCGCGGTTTCGGTAGATCTCGCGCTGACGAGCGGCGAGCATGTCACGCGCCTGTTCGCCCTGAGATGAAAGTCGCGCGCATCCCGTTCCTGCGTGCCCAGCGCGGCACCGCGGTCATCATCGCCCTGCTGGTGCTCGCGCTCGCCGCCGCGGGCGCCGCCGCGATGCTCGAGCGCCAGGACCTGGACGCCCGCGCGCTCCAGTCGCAGCGCGACTACGAGCAGGCGCGCTGGATGCTGAGGGGCGGCATGCACTGGGCGCGCTCGATCCTCGCCGAGGACGCGCGCGCGAGCACCACCGACCATCTGCGCGAGCTCTGGGCGTCGGGGCTTCCGCCGACGGACGTGCAGCTCGGCTCGCTCGCCGGCGCGATCCGCGACGAGCAGGGGCTCTTCAATCTCAACAACCTGTCGAGCGGCGGCAAGCGCGATCCGCTCCAGATCGCCGCGCTCGGGCGCCTGCTCGGGGCGATCGGGCTCTCGCCGGCGCTCGCCGATGCGATCGCCGCGCGCATCGACCCGAAGCGCCCGCTTGCCGACGTCGGGGAGCTCAGCGGGGTCGGCGGCCTCGGCCCCGACGCGCTCGTGCGCCTGCGCAGCGTTGCAACCGCGCTTCCGCGCCCGACGGCGGTGAACGTCAACACGGCGCCCGCCGAAGTGCTGGCCGCGGTGGTCGAAGGCCTGCCCCTTTCGGAGGCCCAGGCGATCGCGCGGCGTCTCGCCGTCGACCCGGTGCGCAGCACCGATGACTTCGTGTCGCGGCTGCGCCCGAACCTCAGGCTCGGCGCCGCGGGCGTGGCAGCCTCGAGCCAGTTCTTCGTCGTGCAAGGGCGTGCGAAGGTGGGCGACGCCGATCTGCGCATGGAGGCGCTCCTGCAGCGCACGGGGACCGGTCTCCCCGCCATCGTGTGGCAGAGGAACGCGTGAGCGTCTGCCGCATCCGGCTCGAGCGCGGCTTTCCGGAGAGCGGCCGTTTCGAATGGGCGCTCGTCGGCGATCTCGGGGCAGTCCTGGAGAGCGGGATGTCGGACCTCGCCATGCCGCCGCGCGGCAGGCCGTGCGAGGCAGTGCTGGCCGCAGACCTCGTGCTGCTCGAGCGTGTGGCCCTGCCGGCCGCTCAGCAGCGCCGCGTGCAATCCGCGCTGCGCTTTCTCGCCGAGGACAGCATCGTGCCGGATCCGGCGCGCGTGCACGTAGCGGCCGCGCGCACGCCGCAGAAAGACGTGGTGTGCGTCGGTGTGGTCGACCGCGAATGGCTCGTGCAGGCGCTCGCCCGCCTCGGCCGCTCCGGCATCGCGCCGGCCGCCGCCTACCCTGAAACGCTGTTGCCGCCGCTCGAGCCGGGTGCCTGGATCGTGGTGTGCGGCGGCGACGGCAGCTTCGTGCGCACCGCGGAGTCCGAGGGCTTTGCGCTCGACAGCGCGGCCGACGACGAGCCGCCCGTGGCCCTGCGCCTGGCGCTCGACGCGGCGCGCACCGCCGGCCAG
>DATDEX010000161.1:0-19829 GCA_036522895.1 Candidatus Eiseniibacteriota bacterium
GTGGGCCGGGCCGCGTCCGACTGGCTCCTCGCCTGCTCCGCCATGACGCTCGGCACGCTCCTCCTCGCCGTGGCGCTCGCGCTCCAGCGCTTCGCGCTCACGCCGCCTCCCAGCGCCGCGCCAGCCGGCGCGCCAGCACCAGGAAGAGCGCGGTGAAGCCGAGCAGCGCGCCGACCTGGGGGGCGAGTGCCGCGAGCGGCGATTCACGCCAGAAGACCTTGAGATAGCCGTCGAGCGCCCAGGCGTTGAAGCCCACGAGCGAGTACTTCTGCAGCGCCTCGCTCATGAGAAAGCGGGGGAACATGCTCCCGCCGAGCGCATTGAGGCTCAGCACGAGCAGGTTCGCGAGGCCCGAGAGCTGCTGGCGCGTGCGCGAGAGCGTCGCGAGCACGAGCCCGAACGCCGCCGCCGCGGCCGCGGTGCACACGGTCATGATCGCGAACCCGGGCAGGTGTCCGAGGAGCGGGAGCCGGAACACCAGCATGCCCCACACGAACATGACGCAGATCTGCATGCACCCGAGCGAGGTCAGGTAGATCCACTTGGCGGCGAGCAACCCGTTCATGCCGAGCCCGGTCGTGAGCACGCGCTCGAGCGTGCCGGATTCGGTCTCCTCGATGAGCGCGCCGCCCGCGCTCGCCGCCGAGAACATGATGAACATGACCGCGATCCCGGCCGCGTAGAACGCGATCATCGGGCTCTCGCGCCGCTCGCCGAGCACCGCGCGCTCCTCGACGCGGATCGGCAGCATCGCGTCCGGATCGCCGCCGGCGAGCGCCAGCAACCCGCCGCCCCCGGCATGGAGCGCTGCGCGCTGGAGCAGCCCGCCGACCACCTTGGACGCCACCGGGTCGCTGGGATCGCGGAGCACGAGCGCCTTCACCCCGCCCCTGGCGAAGCTCAGCATCGACGTGTCGATGCCCGCGGGCAGGACGAGCGCCGTCTCCACGTCGCCGTCCTTCACGAGACGCTCGGCGAGCGCACGCGTGATCGCCTGGCCGGACTTGGCGCCGCCCTCCGCATGGCCCGTCCACACCGTGAGCACCTTGAGGCCGGAATCCGCCGCCATCGCCGCGACGAGCGCGCGGCTCCGGGGCGTGTTCGACTCGTCGGCCACCGCGACGGCGACGCGACTCGTCCCGGTCACGCTGCTCCCGCGCGGGCCGAAGATGACGGCGAAGATCGAGAAGAACGCGATCGGCACGACGAACGCGAGCACCTGCGCGCCGCGGTCGCGGCGGAGCTGCTTCCACGAGTTGCGAATCAGCATGGCGATCATTCCCGCAGCTCCTTTCCGGTGAGGGCGAGGAACACGCTCTGGAGGCTGGCGCTCCGGACCTCGAGGTCGCGCACGCCGAGCCCGGCCGCGTGGAGGCGCGCGAGCAGCGCGGGCAGCTCGCCGCCCACGTCGTGGATGCTGGCGGTGAGCACGCCGCCGCCGTTCTCGTGCGTGAAGCCGGCGGGGGGCGTTGCGGCCGCCTGCTCGAGCGTGAGCCTGAGCCGGCGCCCGGCGAGCCCGGCCTGGACCACGAGCTCGCTCAACGTCCCCGAGGCGATCGTGTGGCCGTGGTCCACGATCGTGATGCGCTCGCAGCGCACCTCCGCCTCCTCCAGGTAGTGGGTCGTGAGGAGCAGCGCCGCGCCGCCGGCGCGGAGCCCGTCCAGCATGTCGTAGATCTTCTCCCGGCTCTGCGGGTCGACGCCGACCGTGGGCTCGTCCAGGAGCACGAGCCGCGGCTCGTGCAGCACGCCGCAGGCGAGGTTCAGCCGGCGCTTCATGCCGCCGGAGAAGCCCCGCACCTCCCCTTTCGCGCGGTCGGCGAGCCCGGTCCACTCGAGCGCCCACGCCGTGCGCTCGCGCAGGCGCCTGCCCACGAGCCCGTTCATGCGCCCGAACGTCTCCAGGTTCTCGCGCGCGCTCAGGAGCGGGTAGAGCGCGTTCTCCTGCGGCACCACGCCCAGCTCGGGCCGCGCGGTGCCCGGGGCGAGCACGCGGCCGAACAGCGAGACCGAGCCGCCGTCCAGGCGCACGCGCCCGGCGATGGCGCGGATCAGCGTGGTCTTGCCGGCGCCGTTCGGGCCCAGGAGCCCCAGCAGCTCGCCCTCGCCGAGCGCGAGCGACATCCCATCGAGCGCGCGCGTGGTCCCGAAGCTCTTGCGTGCGTCGCGTATCTCCAGTGCGGGCATTTCGACCTCCTGATCCTGGCTTGCGAGCCACCCGTTCGGCGCCGGGGCTCCCTGCCAGAAGTCGCCCCGCGGCAAAGCAAGCTTCTCGCGGCAACGACTTACGGCGAAGCCCCGGGCGTCGGGCGGTCGAAAGTACGCGATGAACGGTCCCCACCGGCCGATGACGGGGCGGGGCCCGCTTGTCGCGGACCCGGCTCGCGCCTACTTTCCGCGGGCGACGCCAACCCGCCTGTAGAGCAAGGACGCTGGCCCGTAGATCCACAAGGAGGTGGTTCCATGCGCATGAAGTCCCCGCTTGCCGCCCTGTTCATGGCGGCCGCCCTGCTCGCTCCGGCCGCGACGCGCGCGTCCGACCAGCCCGCCTGGTCGGTCTCGCTCCTCGGCGGCTACTCCCAGTTCTCCGACAAGTTCTTCTATCCGTCCGATTCGCTCGCGGACGCGCCCGTGGCCGGCTTCCGTTTCGGCCGCGCGTTCGGCAATTGGTGGACGCTCGAGGGCACCGCCAGCGCCGGCTCGACGCACGGGCTCAAGCGCGGTGGAGGGGACGGCCCGGATGTCGTGCTCCTCAACGGCTCGGGCTCGCTGGTCGCGCAGATCACGCCGCCCAACCAGCTCGGTGCGCTCTACCTGTCGGGCGGCTTCGGCTACAACCGGTACAAGTCGGACAAGGTGAAGGACGACGTCCACTACGGCGTCCTCGAGGGGGCGGTGGGCTGGAAGAAGTGGTTCAACTCGGGCGTGGGCTTGCGGCTCGAAGCGCGCAACCTCCTCAACATGCCGAACAAGAAGTTCACCAACGCCGACAAGTCCGACCAGCAGTACTGGGGCGGGATCGTGTTCGGCTGGGGCGGCAAGCCGAAGGACACGGACGGCGACGGCGTCCCGGACAACAAGGACAAGTGCCCCGGCACGCCGAAGGGCGCGACCGTCAACCTCACGGGCTGCCCCATGGATTCGGACGGCGACGGGGTGTGGGACGGCCTCGACCAGTGCCCGAACACGCCGAAGGGTGCCACGGTGGACGCCAAGGGCTGTCCGACGGATTCCGACGGCGACGGCGTCTGGGACGGCATCGACCAGTGCTCCGACACGCCCAAGGGCGCGACGGTGGACACCAAGGGCTGCCCGATGGACAGCGACGGTGACGGCGTCCTGGATGGTCTCGACCAGTGCGCGAACACGCCCAAGGGCGCGACCGTGGACACGAAGGGTTGCCCGATGGACACCGACGGCGACGGCGTGCCCGACGGGCTGGACAAGTGCCCCGACACCGCCGCGGGCCTCAAGGTGGACGCGAGCGGCTGCCCGATCGAGGTGAAGGAGAAGGAGACGGAGCTGCTCGACACCGGCATGATCCGGCTCCAGAACGTGAACTTCGACACCGGCAAGGCGATCCTGCTGCCGGAGAGCTACGCCGCACTCGACGAGGTGGGGGCGATCCTCCTCAAGTGGCCGCAGCTCCTGATCGAGATCGGCGGGCACACCGATTCGCGCGGCACCGCCATCAAGAACCAGGTGCTCTCGGAGAACCGCGCCCAGGCGGTGAAGGACTACCTGGTCGACAAGTTCCCCGCGCTCGTCGCCGGGCAGCTGAGCGTCAAGGGCTACGGGTTCTCCCGTCCGATCGCGCGCAACACGACGGCGCTCAACATGGCGAAGAACCGCCGGGTCGAGTTCAAGGTGCTGAACCGAGACGCGCTCAAGAAGGAGATCGAGCGCCGCAGGCTGCTCAAGAAGTAGGTCCGCACGCGACAGCCGTCGGGGCCCGGGGGGGCGACTCCCCGGGCCTCGCGGCGCTTTCGGGGCCCCCGCCAGCGGCCCGTAGAGTCCGGGCTCCGGATGGCCGATACCTGCGCCAGTCGCGCCGCGCCCGCGCGGACGCCAGGATGGTGTCCGGGGGCCGGCCATCGCCGTGGAGCTTTCCCTTGCCCGCGAGGTCCCCGAAGGTCGCCGTGCTCGCCTGCTGGCTCGCGGCCGCCGTGCTCGCGCCGGCCGCGCGAGCACAGGAACACGACCACGAGCACATGGCCGCCGACGCCACCCAGTCGCCGAAGCTCGACCTGCACGGCTTCTTCGACGTGGTCCTGCGCGGGGAGCGGACCCGCCTCGCGGCCGGCGACTCGACCACGCTCGGCTGGTCGCTCGGGCAGTTCGACCTCTTCATGTCGTCGCGGCTCTCGGATCGGATCTCGTTCCTCGGCGAGGCCGTCATGGAAACCGAGGCCGGCGAGGCGGGGATCGACCTCGAGCGCGCCTACGTCCGCTACGCGTTCTCCGACCGCCTGCGCGTCACCGCCGGGCGTACACACTCGGCGGTGAGCTACTGGTACGTGACCTGCCATCACGGCGCGCTGCTCCAGCCCACGATCCAGCGGCCCGTCCCGGTGCGGTTCGAGGACGAGGAGGACGGCGGCTTCCTGCCCGCACACTCGGTGGGACTGGAGCTGAGCGGGGCCCAGCCCGTGGGCGGGCTCTCCCTCGACTGGGTCGCAAACCTCGCGAACGGTCGACCGCGGGACCGCACCATGGTGCAGGTCGGGGGCGACGCCAATCGCGACAAGCAATTCGGCGCGAGCGCGACGCTGGGCTCGACGGGCGAGCTCGAGTGGCACGCGGGCGGGGCGTTCTTCCACGACCGCATCCCCGCAGATCCGCTCACGGGCGGTGAGACCGACCAGGCGATCGTCGGCGCCCACCTGGCGCTCCGCCATCGCTGGTTCGACGAGGTGGGCGAGTACTTCCGCATCGAGGACCACGACCGGCCGAGCGATGCGCGGCTCGCGAATCGGGCCTGGTACGGCGTGGTCTCGCTCGGGCCGGGCACCTGGCGGCCCTACCTCGGGGTGGAGGGCGTGCGGATCGACGCCGCCGACGCCTACTTCGCCGGGGCGAAGGACCTGGACCGGGCCACGCTCGGGCTGCGCTATGACGTGAACGCCTACAACGTGGTGAAGCTGGAATACCGGAACACGCTGCGTGCCGGGGTTCGAACCCATGAGCTGCTGCTCCAGACCGCGTTCACGTTCTGAGGCGCCGCGGCGCGCGGCGTGTCTCCTGCCGGCGCTCCTGGCGCTGGCGGGCGGGGTCGCGCACGCGGGGTCCGAGCGCGAGAGCACCGCGTTCGCCGTGATCGCGAGCCCGCTCGTGCCCGTGGCCGACGTCGCGCTCCCGGACCTCGCCCGGCTCCTGATGGGCGAGCGCCGCTTCTGGGTCTCCGGCATGCCCGTGGTCGTCCTGCTGCCCGCGCCCGACTCGCCGGCGCGTCACTTCCTCCTCGCGCGCGTCTTCCACATGACCGAGCAGGCCTATCGCCGGCACATGCTCGAGCTCCTCTACCGTGGCGAGCTCGACTACGCCCCCAAGGTCGTGGGCTCGCTCGAGGATCTCATCGCGTTCACGGCAGCGAGCCCGGGCGCGGTCTCCATCGTTCCCGCCTCTTCGTCGATCCCCGCGGCCGTGCACGTGCTCAAGGTCGACGGCCGTGCGCCGGGCAGCCCCGGCTACCCGCTGGGGCCCTGAGCCATGCCGCCCCGCCGGCCCGGTCGCTTGTTCCTGCGCATGGCGCTCACCCTCGGGGGCGCGCTGGCGCTGGCGTTCGCGGTCGCGGCCTCGCTCTCGATCTGGATCGGCACGCGCGCGCTTGGCAGATCGGTGGACCAGGAGCTGAGCGGCATCGCCCACCTGGTCCACCTCGATGTCGAGCGCTTCCTCAAGGAACGGCGCGGCGACCTCCAGCTCTGCGCCGAGGTGGAGGCGATGGACGACGTGGTCCTCGGGGACGTCCGCTTCCGGATCGAGAACCAGTTGATCCACCTGTCGCGCTCCTATCCGGGGATCTACGACGAGCTCGCCGTCATGGACCCGAATGGCGAGGTCGTGGCCTCGACGCGCGTGGACCGGATCGGCACGCGGCTGCCGGTCCAGCTCATGCGCCTGCTCGATCGCGGGGACGGTTCGCTCGTCGGTCCCGGTCCGCAGCGCGTGCCCGGAGCGCCGGACCCCGTGCTCGTCATGGCGCAGGAGATACGATCCTCGGTCTCGCACCAGCCCGCGGGCTGGCTCGTGGCGCTCGTCCGCTGGTCCGCGGTGAGCAATGTCGTACAGAGCACGTCCGTGGAGGGGCGGAGCCAGAGTCGCGAGGCCTTCCTGATCCTCTATCAGGACGATCAACCCATCGCGGGTCACGCCGAGTGGCGACCAGGGGCGTTCGCCAACGACCGGCGCCAGCTCATCCACAGCCGGGTGCTCGCGCACGAGGACCCGCGGCACTATACAGGCGCAGAGACGTTCGTCGAGCTCGCGGCCGGGGTGAGCGCGGCAGGCTGGCGCGTCGTGTTCTATCGCGACGCGGCGGAGGCGTTCGCGCCGGTCCGGCTCTTCGCGTGGAGCGTGCTCGCGGCCGGCATCCTGGGGCTGCTCCTCGCGGCCGCGCTGACGCTACGGGCCGCCGGGGAGTTCACCCGCCGTGTGGAGGTGCTCCGCCAGGGGACGCAGCGCCTCGCCTCCGGGGACTACGCGCACCGCGTGAGCGACGTGCGCGGCGACGAGCTGGCGCAGCTGGGCGAATCCTACAACCAGATGGCAGAGGCGATGCAGGCGGCGCGGGCGCGGATCGAGCAGAGCCACGCCGAGCTCGAGGACAGCAACCGCCGCCTGCTCGAAGCGTCGCGGCTCAAAGACGAGTTCCTCGCCAACACCTCGCACGAGCTGCGCACGCCGCTCAACGGCATCCTCGGCTTCCTCGGGCTCGTGACCGACGGGCTCTGCGACTCGCCCGCGGAGGAGCGCGATTCGGTGCGGCTGGCGCTCGAGTGTGGCCACACGTTGCGCCTCCTCATCGAAGACGTGCTCGACGTTTCTTACATCGAGGCGGGGCGGCTCTCGCTCGCCATGCAGAACGTGGCGGTCGCGCCGGCAGTCGAGCGCGCGCTCGCCGAGATGGCGCCGCGCGCCCGCGCCCGCGGGCTCGAGCTCACCGGCATGCCGCTCGCGGACCCCGCGCTCGCCGTGCGCGCGGACCCGCAACGGCTCCAGCAGGTGCTCCGGCATCTGCTCGACAACGCGATCAAGTTCACGGAGCGGGGCTCGGTCACGGTGGCCTGCACGGCGCACGAGGCCGCCGGCCACGTGTGCCTCGAGGTCCGCGACACCGGGATCGGCATCGCGCGCGACCGCCAGGCGCGCGTCTTCGAGCGCTTCGTCCAGGGCGACGGGAGCGCGACGCGCAAGTTCGGCGGCACCGGGCTCGGCCTCTCGCTCGTGCGCGATCTGGTGGAGATGATGGGCGGCGTGGTCCAGCTCGCGAGCGCCGGCGTCGGCTCCGGCACCACCGTGACCGTCTCGCTCCCGGCGGGTTGGTCCGACGCCGCGGGCCTCGCTCCCGGCGCGCGGTCGCCGGAGACGGACGCGCGCGTGGAGGGGCCCGAAGGGGGCCCGGTCGCGCTGATCGTCGACGACGATCCCGCGATCGTCACCTGGCTCCGGAGCGTGCTTCACGCGGGCGGCATCCGCACCGCCGCCGTGGACTCCGCGGAGCGCGCCTGGATGATGCTCCGGCAGATGCGCCCGTCGCTCCTCGTGCTCGACCACGCGCTGCCGTCCGGGCCCAACGCCCGCTTCCGCACCGGCGCCCAGCTCGCCCGGCGCATGGCCGAGAACCGCTCGACGGCGGAGCTGCCGATCCTGCTCCTGAGCGGCCACGATCCCGTGGCGCTCGAGGGCGAAGGGGCGCTGCCGAAGGCGGTGCGCTACCTGGCCAAGCCGGTGCGCGGCGAGGAGCTCCTGGCCGCCGTGTGGGAGATGATCCCGCGGCACGAGCCGCACGCCGTGCACGTCCTGCTCGCCCACCGCGACCCCAAGCTCCTGGTGTTCGCGGGCTGGGTGGCCCCGACCGCGTCGCTCCGCATCTCGCTCGAGCGAAACGACGCGAGCTGTCTCGAGGCGCTCGAGCGCCGGCCGCAGGCGTTCGACGTCGTATTGCTCGAGGCGCCGGCGTCGCGCGCGGAGGCCACGACGCTGCTCCAGCGGTTCGCCGCGCTCGCGGCCACGCCGCCGCTCCTCGTGATCGCGGAGCCCGAGATGCTCGCGGATCCGAGCGCCTGGCCGCGGCTCCACGGCGGCCCGATGCTCGAGCTCATCTCCAAGCCCGACGCGCTCGCGCACCCGGACGCGCTCTGCCAGCGGCTCCTCGTGCTGGGCAGCCGGGAATCGCGCCCCGATTCGGGCACGCGCGCCGCGTAGCTCGCCGGCTTCACGCGGCACGCGCCGGCGGCCGCGCACGCCACGACGCCGCGACCACGCCACTTTGCGCGCGTCGGGCGCGGTGGCAAGATGTGGGGCCGGGCACGCACCCCGAGCCGCCCGACACCCGCGCGCCCCTCCGGAGGCCCCATGAGTCCCACGAGTCCCACGAGCCCCACCCGCGCCGCGGGCCCCACGAGCGCTCCGAGCCCCGCGACGCCGCACTTCGCCGGCGCCGAGCTCGACGAGCTCGTCGCCACCCGGCGCGACCTGCACGCGCATCCCGAGCTGGGCTTCGAGGAGGTGCGCACCTCGGGCATCGTCGCCGAGCGGTTGAAGAAGCTCGGGCTCGAGCCGCGCACGGGCGTCGGCCGCACCGGGGTGCTCGCGCGCATCGCCGGCGGGAAGCCCGGGAAGACCGTGCTCCTGCGCGCCGACATGGACGCGCTGCCCATTCTCGAGGCGAACGACGTCCCGTACCGCTCGCAGTCGCCGGGTCGCATGCACGCGTGCGGCCACGACTGCCATACGAGCATCCTGCTCGGCATCGCGAAGCGGCTCGTGGCCGAGGCGAGGGATCTCGCGGGCAACGTCGTCCTCTGCTTCCAGCCGGCGGAGGAGCTGGGCGGGGCGAAGGGCGGTGCCGAGGCGATGATCCGTGACGGCGCGCTCGAGTGGGCGAAGGCCGACGCGGCGTTCGGGCTCCACGTCTGGCAGGACCTGCCGCTCGGCGTCGTGGGCGTGACCGCGGGCCCGTGGATGGCGGCGGTGGACGAGTTCAGCGTGACGTTCAAGGGCAAGGGCGCGCACGCCGCGATGCCGCAGTCGAGCCGCGACCCGGTCGTGGCGCTGGCGCACGCCGTGACCGCGCTCCAGAGCATCGCGAGCCGGAACGCCGATCCGCTGAAGGAGCTGGTCGTGAGCGTGACCCAGCTCAAGGCCGGCTCCGCGTTCAACATCATCCCCGAGACGGCGTGGATGAACGGCACCATCCGCGTGTTCGATCGCGAGCTGTGGACGGCGCTCCCGCGGCACTTCGAGCGCGTCGTGCGCGGGGTGGCGGCGGCGCTGGACTGCGAGGCGGAGATCCTCTACGAGCGGGGCAACCACCCGACCGTGAACGACCCGGCGATGTGCGCGTTCGCGCGCGCCGCGGCCGCGAGCGTCGTGGGCGAGGCGAACGTGCGGCACGACGTGCGCACGATGGGCGGGGAGGACTTCTCGGCGTTCCTCGAGCGCATCCCGGGCGTGTTCATCGCCGTGGGCTCGCGGAACGAAGCGCGCGGCCTCACGTTCGACCACCATCACCCGCGCTTCGACGTCGACGAGCAGAGCCTGCGGATCGGAGCCGAAGTCCTGTTCGAGACCACGCGCCGCTATCTCGCATCGTGAGCCGTCCGCGCGAGGGAACGCGCGCAACGGGCCGGTTCCGCCAGGCCGCGCTCGCCGCCGGCGGCGTGCTGCTGGCCGCGGTGACCGTGCGCGCCGACTGGCTCACGCCGGACGCGAGCTTCCGCGACGCGCAGATGCAGCTCCGCTATGCGACGCGCGACACGGTGGGGCATGCGGACGACGTCGCGCGGCTCGACACGCTCGGGGTGGCGCTGCTCCGCCTGGGCCGGGTCGGCGAGGCGCGCACGCTGTTCGCCCGCACGCTCGCGGCGAAGCCGGGCGACCCGGCCGCGTGCGCCGCGCTCGGGAAGCTCGCGCTCTGGGCCGACCGGCTGGGCCAGGCGGAGAGCCTGCTCACGCTCGCCGGCGACGTCGAGCAATCGCGCGCCGACCTCTACGCCACGCGGCTCCGCCGCGCCGAGTGGAACGAGGCGGGCTCGATGTGCGAGGAGCTGGGCGACGATGGCCGCAAGCCCTTGCTCGAACGCCTCGCCGAGGGCCCCCCGATGGCGGCGCAGGGCGACGCGGTGCGGCTCCTGTTCGAGCGGATCTGGCCGGCGCCGCTCATCAAGGTGCGGTTGAACGGCGCGCCGGTCCTGATGATGGTGGACACGGGCACGCCCGGCCTGCTCGTGGACCCGATCGCGGTGCGCCAGTACCACGTGACGCCGATCGCGGGCCAGCGGCTCACGCCGTGGACCGGCACGCGCGTCGCAATCAAGAACGCGCTCGTGGCGAAGCTCGAGATCGGCGGCATCGCGTTCACGAACGTGCCCGCGGGCGTGCTGCCGCTGCGCAAGCTGTCGCTCGAGGTGAACCCGCAATCCACCGCCGTCATGGGCGTGATCGGCGTGGACGTCCTGCGCCGCTTCGCGGTGACGTTCGACTACCCGCGCCGGCGCTTCGAGATGGCGCCGCTCGCGAGCGCCGCGGGCATCACCGGCACGCGCGTGCCGTTCGAGCTCTGGGGCGAAAATGAGCTCACGGCGTGGGGCTCGATCAACGGCGGCCGCCGCATGGCGATGACGCTCGCGACCGGGCTCCCGGAGGGCGGCGTGGGCGCGCCCGAGCCCGTGTTCGAGGAGCTGGGGATCAAGTCGGGCGGCGTCTCGAAGCTCGTGAAGGGCGCCGGCACGTGGCTCCAGGGCCGGGCGTGGGCACAGGTGAACGTGGCCTCCTTGACGCTCGGGCGCGCGGCGTTCGACAAGCTCCCCGGCTGGTCGGGGGCGATGGAGCCGGTCGAGATGTGGCGGCACGGCGTGCGCCGCGACGCGCTCCTCGGCCCCGGCATCCTGCGCGGCCGCCGCACGACGATCGACTGGGCGAAGCGGGAGCTGGTGTTCGAGGACTAGCCTCCGGCCTTCGAACGCCGGGCGGCCCCGAGCCGGTCCGGGACCCGCGCACTGCGCCCATTGTGCGCGCCGCGGCCGCGAGCGTAGGGTGGCCCGCATGAGACCGAATCGAGCGGGCGCGTGGGTCGCCATCGCCACGCTCGTCTGCTGCGCCGGGTTCGCCGCCGGCGCGCACGCGGCGGGCAAGCCGGCAGCGTCCTGTAACGGTGCGCCCGCGACGCCCCTCTCCTACGTGCGCGTCCCCGGACACCCCTTCAGCACCGTCCTCAGCCGGGACGGGTGCTGGCTCTTCGCCTCGCTCACGACCTCGGATCCGCGCTCGCTCAACGGCGTGGCCCTGTTCGAGCGCTCCGGCGGAGCGCTCCGGCTGCGCAAGGTGTTCCCGGTCGAGGGCGAGCCGACCGGCATGGTCCTGAGCCACGACGGCAAGCTCCTGATCGTGGCCGACGACGATTACGTCGTGTTCATGGACGTGGCCAGGATGATCGCGGGCCGCGGCGATCCGATCGCCGGATTCATCAGCGACGGGGACTACCCGAGCTCGGTCTACGTCAACGTCACCGAGGACGACGCCTTCCTCTTCGTGAGCGACGAGGCGGCGCACGGGATCACGGTGATCGACCTGCGCGACGCGCGCGCGAACGGCTTCCAGAAGAGCGCGATCGTGGGCCAGATCCCGGTCGGGGCCGCGCCCATCGCGCTCACGTTTTCCACCGACCAGCGCTGGCTCTACACGACCAGCCAGGTGGCACCCAAGACGTTCGGCTGGCCGATCGAGTGCAAGCCGGAGGGCGAGGACGCCGCCACCTCGGCACCGAAGAATCCGCAGGGCGCCATCCTCGTCGTCGACGTCGCGCGCGCGAAGACGGATCCGGCGAACTCGGTCGTCGCGCGAATCCCCGCCGGGTGCAGCCCGGTGCGAATGGCCATCTCCCCCGCGGGAGACCGCGTCTACGTCACGGCCCGCAACAGCAACAGCCTGCTCGCGTTCGAGACGGCCAGGTTCCTGGCCGATTCCGCGAACGCCCGCGTGGGCACGGTTCCGGTGGGGAAGTCTCCGGTGGGCGTGGCCGTGGTCGACGATGGGAAACAGATCGTCGTGACCAATTCCGATCGGTTTGCCGCGGATCGAAGCGCCCGCCAGACGCTGACGGTGATCGACGCCGCGCGGGTCGCCGAGGGCGCGGCCGCCATCCTCGGAACCATCCCGGCCGGCGCATTCCCGCGCGAGTTCGGAATGTCGTCGGACGGATCGACTCTGTTCGTCGCCAACTACCAATCCAACGAGATCGAGATCATCGATCTCCGGCGCATGCCCGTCGATCCCCCGAAGCCGGCCGAGCCGCACTGAGGCTCCCGAGCACGCTCACGAATGCACGACGGCCCGGGGAGATTCGCCTCCCCGGGCCGGTCGCTTCTGCACGATCTGCGCGACGTCAGTGATTGATCTTGAGCCCCAGGCCGGCGCCCGCGTTCACGTTCGCCTTCCCGGCCTGCACGCCGAGCCCGGCGTTCGCGCCCGCGTTGCCGCCCAGACGCGCACCCTCACCGCGCATCGCCGCCACGTGGCCGTCCGCCTTGTCGAGGCCGTGTGCGACCCGGCTCTCGGCGTTGACGCTGCTCACGACCGAGCCGAGCTGGAGCCCCAGCCCCGCCGCGATCTTGCCCCAGCCCATCCCATCCTTGTTCAGCGCGACCAACTGCTCCACGGTCACGGTGGTCTTCGAGTTCGCCGCCAGCGTGTGCGCGATCATCAACTGACCCCACGACACGTCGAGCGACTGCTTCTCGGCCGAGAGCGCTTCCGGCGTCATGCCGAACTCGGCGGCGAGCCGGGTCGCCACGGTCACGTCCCCGTCGACCGACGCGCCCTTGTTCACCTGGTCGACCGTCGCCCCGAGCTGGGTCTCGGCCTTGGCCTTCGCCTGCGCCGAGACTTTCTCGGCCTTCTTCTCGATCGCCTCGCGCGCCTTGCGGGCGTCGAGCTCGGCGGTCGCATTCGCCTCGGCGTTCGTGTTCGTGGTCGCCTGGACCGGCTGCATCGAGGCGTCCGCCGTGCTCTGCCCCTTCGTCTGCCCGGTCGTGGTGGCCGACTGCGCCAGCGCGAGCTGGGCCGCGAGCAGACCACAGCTCACCATCGCGAGCGTGCTGCGGAACGTTCTGGCCATGTCGATCTCCTTTGGTTTGGTGCGGCGACGTTCGCCGCTTCTGGGGTTCGTCCAGGACAGGGAGACTGGTGACGGCTAGGGGAGTAAGACGCGTATGCCGAGCTGGAGGAGCGGATCCACGCGCGCATCGGACCGGGTGCGCGGCGCGCCGCCGCCCCCGCCGCCGAGGAGCCCGAGCAGCGGGCCGCGCGAGGGACCGGGCGAGGTCGTGAGCGTGCCGTTGCGCGCGAGCCCCACGTCGCCCGTGAGCTCGAGCCCGTGGACGGGCGTGAAGCCCAGGCCGAGCGAGCCCTGGCCGGCGCGAAGACCGCCCGGGGCGGTGGCGAACGCGGCCCCGGCGCGGCCGGTGAACCGCGAGGCGAACGGCAGCGACAGCTCGGCCGAGCCGCCGTCCGAGCGGCCACCCTGGTTGTCTTCGGCGTGCGTGTAGTAGACGCCGACGGTGCCGCCGGCCGCGAGCTGGAAGATCGGGCCCGCCTTGAGGCGCCACGCCCGGAGCGAGTCGTCGCCCACGAACCGGCTCGCCCAGCCGCGCAGCGTCGTGGAGGGCGAGAGCGGCGCGCCGACGGAACCCGTGAAGCCGGTGCCGTCGCCGGTCAGGTTGTCGGCGTAGCGCATGAGCGCGAGCGAGGCGCTCCCGCCGGCCGCGCTCGCGCCGACGATGCCGAGCGCGCTGCGCGTGAACTCGCCGCCCGGGCCCTGGTAGTAGTCGAGCCCGCCGCCGCCCACGAGCGACGAAGCCGCCGCCGTGCGCGCGGCGAGGGCCGCGAGCAGCAGTGCCACCGCCATTCCGTTCCGGGCTCCCACGTGAACGCGCATCCATCCTCCGTTGCGAGGTCGTGGTTCGGTGCGCCGACAGTCCGGGCGCGCAGCCGGCCCGGCACCCCGAAGCACCCCGTTCGACTGCGACGGGATCCGCAACTCACGTGCCGGGAGCCGCGAGGAGAGCGCACGGCTCGTGGGGCGACCGCGGCAGCGCCACCATCAAGCGTTATGCCAGCCGATCGCGGCTCGCTCGCTCGCGGTGCAAGCCGTGCGGGGGCCTGCGCTTGACCCGCGCGTGAAGGAAAGCGTGCCGGGCGGAATGCGGGCGATTGTTTCGCGAAATGCGGCGCCGCCGATTGGGAGTTCTCGCGCACGCGCCGCAACGTGCACGCGCGCGGCGGCGCGGGCGATCGCGGGACTGCCCGGATGCGTACGGGGCTGTCCCTCGGGGTGCGGCGCGGCAGTCGCCAGGGGCACCCCGGCCGTACAGGGTGTGCCTCAGCGATCGGGGCGGCCGTGCTCCCGACCGCGCTCGCCTTCCTCGTCTTCGTCCGGCGCCTGCTTCCCGGCGTTCGCGCTCTTCACGAGCTGGCCGTCCACCTTCACGTTCGCGCCGTGCTCG
This sequence comes from Candidatus Eiseniibacteriota bacterium, assembly GCA_036522895.1. GTDB lineage: Bacteria > Eisenbacteria > RBG-16-71-46 > RBG-16-71-46 > RBG-16-71-46 > JAIOPA01. The sequence goes on from DATDEX010000161.1 coordinate 14,727, forward strand.
TAGACGAGCTTGCCCCCGCGATAGGCCGTGACGCTCACCGCGCTCGCCGCGAGCAACTGGAGGAGCAGCGCGACGAGCGAGAGCGCGCTGGCCGCGCCGCCCGCGAGCCGCGACGCGATGCCCAGCGTCAGGAGCGCGCCACCCGAGAGGTACATGACCCACACGCCGCCGCCGCCGTGCTCGTCGATCGCCTTTTCGGGCACACCCTGCTGATGCTCCGGCACGCGGTGCGCGATCGTGCCCGACCGAACCGCGAGGAACGCGCCGAGGAAGCCGAACACGAGCATGAGCACGGACGTCTTCCTGAGCCAGTCGCGGTCGAAGAGCCGGCCGACCACCGCGAAGAACGCGCTGAAGATGAGCATCACGATCGGCGTGTGGACGATGAGCGGATGCAGGGGACCGAGGAACGAGAGCGACATGGCGGCCTCCGGAAGTGGGGCGTGGCGGGCGGCGGCAGCATAGTCCTGGCCGGCCGGGGCGTCAGGCGAATGCTATCCTGCGCCGCATGGCCGACCGCCCCCCGCTGCCGCTCGTGCTCCCGCGCGTGCTCGGGGTACTCGCGTTCGAAGCCGCTCTGCTCGCCTGGGGGCTCGGAGGGTTCACCGCGCTCGCCGCGTCCCCGCGCGCGCTCGCGCTGCTCGCGATCTGGGGCGTCACCGGCGTCACGCTCGGCGTGACGCGGCCGGCGCGCGGGCAGGACGTGAGCCGTGCCGCGCGCGACCCCGTGGCCATGCTCGCGCTCGCACTCCTGCCGCTCGCGATCCCCGGTGTCGCCGCCTGGGGCGGACGGGTGGGGCGCTGGCCGCTCCCCGCGCCGGAGCTCCTCGGCTGGCTCGGGGTCGCGCTCTCGGCGCTCGGGCTCTGGATCCGCGTCTCGGCCATGCGCCAGCTCGGGGCGCGCTTCTCGCCGCTCCTCGCGGTCCAGCGCGAGCACGCGCTCGAGACCACCGGTTGGTACGCCGTCGTCCGCCATCCCGGCTACCTGGGCGCGCTGCTCGCGAGCTCCGGCGCGGCGATCACGTTCGGAAGCGCGCTTGCGTTCCCGCTCGTACTCGTCATGACGTTCTTCCAGCTCGACCGCGTGCGCCGGGAAGAGGTGCTACTCGCCGGGGCGTTCGGCGAGGCGTGGCGCGACTACGCGGGGCGGACGGGCGCGTTGCTGCCGCGCCTGCTGCCCCGGCCGGAGACCCGGCCCGCTCGCTCGGGCGAAACGCCGCCGCCGGGCGCGGAGCCTTGACCCACCCCGGGGCTTCCCCGAGACTCGCGCCCATGCGCCTCACCTACCACCTCATGTCCGCGCCCGCGCCGCTGGGATTGATCTTCCTCGCCGCGAGCCCGACCGGGCTTCGCTACGCCGAGTTCATGGACCGGCGGAGCCTGAAGCGCACGATCGCGTCGCACGAGACGAACGAGGCCGGTACGGTGTGGGAGCCGTCGCTCCGCGACCTGCGGCCGCTCGCCGACCAGCTCGACGAATACCTGAGCGGCGCGCGCCGGCAGGTCGAGTGGCCGCTCGATCCGCAGGGCGACGGGCTCTCGCTCGCGGTGTGGCAGGCGCTGCGCCTGGTGCCGTACGGCGGCTCGTGCACGGTCGCGAGCCTGGCGCGCGCGGTCGGGCAACCGCGGAACCTCCGCGCGGTGGCGCAGGCGGTGCTCACGAATCCGCTCGCGATCCTCGTGCCGTGCCATCGCGTGCTCGGCGCCGACGGCAAGCCGTCCAACTACGTCGGCGGGCTCCCGCGGAAGAAGTTCCTGCTCGCGCTCGAGCAGCGCTTCTCCCGCATGGGCGGGCTCGACGACAACCGCGTGATCGGCGATCTCGTGCGCCGCGTGCCGCGACCGGCGGCCCGCGTGGCACCCGCGCGCGTCTCACCCGCGCGGGTCACCGTGCGCGCCGCCGCGAAGAAGCGTCCGGCCGCCGCGCCCGCGAACGACCGCACGCTCGCCTCGATCAGGGCGCCGAAAAAGCGGTCGCGCTGACGCGCACCTGCTGCGTCTCGGCGAGCTTCAGGAACAGGAACTCGGGCCGCTTGATCGAGTAGTCCTGGAGCGTCACCGGGAACGTGGCCGTGAACTCGATGACGCCGATCTTCCCGCGCTCGTCGTACGTGGCCGCGGCGTCGCAGCGCAGGCGGCGGCTCACGCCGTGCAGCGTGAACGTGCCCTCGATCTGGAACCCCACGGGCAGTTTCAACGCGAGCTTCGCGCCGGACGGCGACAGCACCGTGGCGCCGTCGAAAACGGCTTTCGGGTACTTGTCGGTTTCCAGGTGCTCCTCGCGCATGTGTTTGTTGCGGAGCCCCTTTCCGGTGTCGAGGCTCGCCATGTCGACCTCGAGGTGGACGGTGATGCTGTCACCCACCGTCCCGGGATCGAGCGCGAGCGTGCCGGTCATGCTGTGGGTCTTGCCCTCGAACGTCTCCATCGGCGCCTTCGAGGTGAAGACGACGTTCGTGTCCTTCCCCGGCCGCACGGTGAAGTTGGTCGCGTGTGCGTGGCCGGCGGGCAGCGTCATGGCCGCCGCGACGACCAGGCTCATGAGTAGGTGCTGCCGCATGCAACCCCCTCGCTCCGGACGGCGCCGGATCAGTACAGGAAGTGGAGCTGGAACAATCCCTCGTCGAAGTCGCGCCCGGAGAGCGCCGGGCCCGGATCGATGCGGGTGTGGCGGAACTGCGCCGAGGCGACGAGGAACGCGCGCGGCATCACCATGAGCCCGCCGCCCCAGCGCGACTTGGCCCCGGTGCGCAGGCTCCGGTCGGGATCGAAGAAATCGTACGTGCCCAGGAGCTCGACGCCCTGGCGCACCAGGTAGGAGAGCTCGTGCGACGTGACCACGCCGGTCACCGCGGGGGCCGCGGCGGGATCGCGGCGCACGAAGTCCCCCTGCCCCACCCAGGTCACGTTCCAGCCGCTCAGGTAGCCGAACGCGCCGCCGGTGTTCAGATCCTCGGTGAGGCCGGGGTGCGAGTAGCCCTCGAGCCCCGCCTGGGCGACGAGCGGCCCGGCCTTGAAGCGACCGCTCAGGTTGAGCGAGGTCGCGAGCCTGCGGTCGTCGTCGAGCGTGCCGCCGCGGCTCCCGTTCACGAGGTCGAACGTGAGGTCGCCGACCTTGGGCGAGAGCCCGACCTCGATCCCGCCGTCGAAGATGGCCGGCGGCGTGAAGCCCAGCTCGCTCCGCACGAACATGGTGTGGTCGTCGAACTTCCAGCCGTACGCGGGCACGAAGCGGCCCGCCTTCACGTAGCCGTCCCACGGCAGCACGTGCGCGAGCCCCCACACCTCGTACGTGGTCGAGAGGCCGCGGTTGTAATAGAGGAGGTACTTGGGATCGAGCTGGAACGAGAGGTAGACGTCGCCCTGCATGGGGAAGAATCCCTGCGGCGGCGCGAGCGCCGCGTTCGCGGTGGCCGCGATGAACAGCTCGCGGAAGTCGGTCCCGATGCTGACGTTCTTCCCCAGGTGCGCGTCGAGCAGCCCCATGGCCTCCGGGGTCGCGGGCGACATGGCGATCTCCCTGGGGATCAGCTGCTGCGTGGCGTAGCTCGAGCGCATGCCGCCGCCGCTCGGGTTCACGTGGCAGAGCGAACAGTTCTGCTCGTAGCGCGCGGAGTAGCGCGGCAGCGCGCCGGCCCGGAGCGCGGGCAGGAGCGAGCACGTCGCGAGCAAGAGCGTGAACCACGCGCCCCGGCGCGTCGCGTGTGCCCCACGTGCGCGGCGTGCCCGGCTGACCCAGCGTGCCCTGCGTACCATGTGCCGCCTTCGGCTAATTGTTGTGGGCGCCTTCGAGGATCCAGGTCCGGATGAGACCCTGCTCGGGGCCCGTCAGGAGCTGCCCGCCGATCGGCATCCTGGACCCGAAAGCCGTCCCCGCGACCTTTCCATAGAGCACCGAGTTCGCGGGGTCGAACGGCTTCACCCGGACCGCGGAGTATCCCGGGCTCGGAACGTTGACGAGGTTGTTCGGTCGCCAGGGAAGGTGACAGAAGATGCATTCTTTGCTTTGGCTGTCCAGGATGGGCTGGATATCGTTCGCGAACGACACGCTCGTCGCATCGCCCGCCACCGCCACCTCCGGGCAGCCTGGGCCGGTGGCGATGCTGCACGCGATGTGGCCGCCCACCGTGGGCGCGAAGCCGACGCTCACCTGAAGCGAGTCCCCGGGCGCGAGCGAGCGCGGTCCGCCGCCGCTCGTCAGGGTGAAATCGCCGCAGCTCGAGACGACGTTCAAGACGACCGCGGCGGTCCCCGTGCTGCGCACCGTGAACTGCGAGAGCCGGCTCTCGCCCACGGCGACGAGGCCGAAGTCGAGCGTGGGGACCGACACCGTGCACTGGGAACCCGGCAGCTGGAGCGCTCCGGCCCCGGAAAGCGTCACCGGCGGGAGCCCGGCCCCGAGCGAGAGCTCGCAGGGCGAGCTGCCGGTGGCACTCGGCTGGTAGCGGACGACGATCGTGTGCTGGCCGCCCGGTGGCACGGTGTACACCCCCCCTCCCGAGTCGAGCGAGTAGCCGGGGCAGCTGACCGAGGCGAAGCCCCGGAGCTCGCCATTGCCCGAGTTTCCGACCACCACGCTGCGCGTCGTCGAGCCCCCCACGAGCACCGTCCCGAAATCGACCGAGGTGGCGGAGAGCTCGATATGCGGCAGCAGCTTGAGCGGGGAGCCCAGATCGGAGCAACCGGAGAGGAGGAGCGGGCCGACGAGCGCGAGCCACAACTTGTTCCCACGCGGATTCATCAGAGGATAGAGGTTAGATGAACGCCGCCGCGGCAAGCAAAGGAATCCCTTGGAATTATGCATGTTAAGGACTTGTGCCCTGGCTACGGCCAGGCGAAATGGTCCCACCCGCCGGCCTCGAGCGGGCGCGCGATCCCGCCCGCGTCGCGCAGCCGCATGCCGCGCGCGGCGCTCGCCTCGCCGATCGCGGTGAGCGGTACCCCGGCGCGCTCCGCCGCGGCCGAAATCCCCGGCCATGCGGCGGGGTCGATCGCGAGCAGCAACTCGTAGTCGTCGCTCGCGGAGAGCCTAAGCTGGGTGAGGAGCGCGGCCTCGCCGGCCGGGAACGCGGACCGCTCCCGGCCCGGCGCGGCGGCGAGGAG
>DATDEX010000162.1:0-3356 GCA_036522895.1 Candidatus Eiseniibacteriota bacterium
CTCCACAGCACCGCCGCGAAGCTCGTGACCCCCAGCACCGCGAACGAGCCCGCCATGAGCCACAGGAAGAGCGGCGGATTGTCGAGCCGGTGCGTAAGGACGACGCACCCGACCCCGGCGAGCGCACTCCACAGCACCGCCGCGAAGCTCGTGACCCCCAGCACCGCGAACGAGCCCGCCATGAGCCACAGGAAGAGCGGCGGATTGTCGAGCCGCTCCACCCCCCCAAATCGCGGCGTAAGCCAATCCCCCGTCCGCAGCATCTGCTTCGCCTTCTCCGCATAGTAGGCGTCGTCATAATTCGCGAGCGGCCCCACCCCCGCCCGCGCCAGAATGACGAGCGCCGCCCCCGCCGCAAGGATCGCCCCCTGCGCCCGCGGATCGAGCAAGAGCAAGCGCAGGCGTGCCAGCGGCGATCCCGAATCCGCAGCCCCGCTAAGAGCGCCACTCATGGGAGATTCAGAGCCATGCATCGAACAAAAGCGGCCGGCCGGTGGCGATTTGAGAGTGGGGCCACGAAGTGGGGCCCCCGCGAACAAATCGCCACTGGCCGGCCGCGCCCCCCGGCAGGCGCCCGAACCCGCATTCAGCGCCCAGCGTCAGCCGCAAAAATCTTCGCCCGCGGGAATCCAGCCCGCTTGGCGACGAACTGCGCCACAGCCCACAGCGTTCCGAGCCCGTACCGTACGCTTCTCCGAAAGTTGATCGAAGACGCCTCCGGCATGTACCGGACCGGCACCGGTATCTCCCCGATCCGAAACCCCGCGTCGACCGCCGAGACGAGGAACTGCGAATCGAACACGAAGTCGTCCGAGAATTGCTCGATCGGAAGCTTCTCGAGCACCGCGCGCCGATAGGCTCGGAACCCGCTGTGGAACTCGCCCATGTTCTGCCCGAGGCAGATGTTCTCGATCAGGGTGAGCAGCCGGTTGCCCAGGTACTTGTAGAGCGGCATGCCCGACTCGAGGCACTCCTGCCGGGTGCGCACGCGCGAGCCCAGGATGACGTCGAGGATCCCGAGTTGGAGCGGCAGAATCATCATGGGCACGAGGCGCGGATCGTACTGGTAGTCCGGGTGCAGCATGATCACGATGTCGGCGCCGCGCGCGAGCGCCTCGCGGTAGCACGTCTTCTGATTGCCGCCGTAGCCGCGATTCTTCGCGTGCTCGAGCACGCGGATCCCGAGCGAGCGGGCAATGCCCACCGTGTCGTCGCGGCTCGCGTCGTCGACGAGCAGGTGCTCGTCGACGTAGCCCTCGGGGATCTCGGTCCAGGTCTGGCGCAGCGTGTCGGCGGCGTTGTACGCCGGCATGACCAGCACGACCTTGCCGCGCGGCGTGGCGCGCGGCTCCGGGTTCGCGCCGGCGGCCGAGACGGGCGACTGATCGGTGACCATGGCGCCCGGGCTCAGCGCCCGGTGAAGTTGCCCTTGCGCTTCTCGATGTAGGCCGCGAGCCCTTCCTTCGCGTCCTCGCCCTGGAACAGGAGCTGCTGCAGCTCGCGCTCGACCGCGAGCGCGGACTCGAACGGGATCTCGGCGCCGGACTGCACCGAGCGCTTGATCCGGCCCACGGCGCGGGAGGCCTTGTGCGGCGGGCAGAACTGCTCGGCGTAGGCCTGCACCTTGCCCATGAACTCCGTCGCGTTGGCCGCGTCCCAGATCTGGTTCACGATCCCCAGCTCCTGGCCGCGCTTGAAGCCGAACGTGCTGCCCTCGACCATGAGCTCGATCGCGGTCGACTTGTTGACCAGCCGGGCCAGCCGCTGCGTTCCGCCCGTCCCCGGGAGCACGCCCAGCGCCACCTCGGGCAGCCCCATCTTCGGCTGCTTCTCCGCGGGCAGCGAGGTGTTGTTCATCCCGATCCGCAGGTCGGCCGCCATCGCGATCTCGAGCCCGCCGCCCACGGTATGGCCGTTCAGGGCCGCGATCACCAGCTTGGGCGTCTGCTCCAAACGGTTGAGCGTCTCGTTGGCGTGGAGACAGAAGTAGTACTTGAACGTGGGATCCGCGGTCTTGAGCATGTTGATGTCCGCGCCCGCGCAGAAGAACTTGTCGCCCGAGCCGCGGATCACGATGACGTGCACCTTCTCGTCGAAGCGGGCCTTGAGGATCGCCTCGTCGATTTGTCGCATCATCTCGTGCGTGTAACAGTTCCCCGGGTCGAACGTCAGCTCCATCGTCATGACCCCGTTCTTGACCGAGGTGACGACCAGCTTGGTCTGCGTGGTTTCCATGGCGGAGGCCCTCTTGAGTCGGGTGTGCTGCGACGGCGACCGGGACAGCGACCGCGTGCGGCGTGAGGCGGGTGGACGGGTCGCGGAGATGGCGTGGTATGAAGCGGGCGCGAGTATAGGAGTGCTCCGGAACCAGCGTCAACACAGGCCGAAACGCATTTCGTTCGCCGTGCGGGCCCTCGCTGCGGGCCTCGTGCTCTGCTCGCTCGCCGCGAGCGCGTGCACCGCCGCGCCGACCGGCGGCGGACGCTGGGTGTTCGCGAGTGTGCCCGCGCGCGAGTCGGGAACCGGCGAGCGCGACACGCGCGTGTGGCTGCCGCCGTCCTACGATCGGCCCGAGTCCGCGACCCGCCGCTACCCCGTCGTGGTGTTCCTGCACGGCTGGCCCGGCGCGGAGGGGAACTGGCCCGGCCAGGGCCGCGCGGGCGAGACGCTCGGCAGGCTCATCGCCGCGGGCCGGATCCCCGAGGTGATCGGGCTCTTCCCCGACGGCACCGGAACCGGGTTCATCGGGCGCTCGCTGTGGGTCGACAGCTGGGATGGCCGCGCCAAGGTGGAGACGTTCGTCGTGCGGGACATGTTCGCGTGGGCCGACACGGCGTTCCGAACTCGCGCCGATCCCGCGGATCGCGCCGCGATCGGGCTTTCCGACGGCGCCACGGGCGCGATGAACCTGGTCATCCGGCACCCGGAGGTGTTCGGCGCTGCGGGCGGCCACAGCGGCGACTACCTGATCGAGCGCGACATGTCGAACAGCCGCATCTTCGGACCCGAGCCCGGGGCGTCGCGGCTGCGGGCGGAGGCGAGCCCGCTCCTCACCGTTGTGAAGGCCGCGGACCACCTGCGGCACGCCCACATCTACCTCGACTGCGGACAGGACGACCCCTCGATCGACGAGACCCGAGCGCTCCACGCGCGGCTCGACTCACTCGGCGTGCACCACACCTACGCCGAGTACCCGCGCGGCCACGACTGGGCCTACTGGCGGACGCACCTCGTCCAGTCGCTGGAGGCGGTGACGAAGGGGATGCGGCGGTAGTCGGAGCGCGCTTGCGGGGAGGGCTGGGGGCGGCGGGCGCGGCGGGGGGCGGCTCCCGGCGGGCGGCCCCGGCAGGCGGGAG
>DATDEX010000163.1:0-2455 GCA_036522895.1 Candidatus Eiseniibacteriota bacterium
GAGCGCGAACGGATCGATCTCGCCGTGCGCCTCCCAGCGGCGCGTGGCGAATCCCTCGGCGCGCGCGCGCTCGAGGAGCGGACCCGCCGGCGCGAGCAGCAGCTGGTCGTGCCCGCGGGACTCGAGCTCGCGCATGAGGAGCAGCGCCTGCGCCTGCCCGCCGCGCCACGTGCGCCCGGTATCGAGGTGGGCGACCTTCACCGGATCAGCCCGTCGAGCGCGAGCGCGAGCTGGCGCCCGATCGCCTCCGGCGCACCCTGCTCGCGCGCGCGCGCCTGTCCCGCGGCGCCGAGTCGCGCGCGCAGATCCGGCGAGACGAGCAGGCCGGCGAGTGCATCGGCCAGCGCCCCCGCGTCCCCGCGCGGCACGAGCCGGAGGTGGACGCCATCCTCGAACACTTCGCGCGGCCCCGCGCCGTCGCCCGTCACCACCGCGCGGCCCGCGGCGAGTCCCTGCCACACTTTGTGCGGGATCACCCGCCCGGTCTTCTCGCCGGCGCCGAAGACGCCGAGCACGACGTGCGACGGCTCGAGCACGCGCGGGGCGTCCGCGTAGTCCAGCCGGCCCGTGAACTCGACGCGCTCGAGGCGCGCCCGGGTCGCGAACTCGCGCGCCCGCTCGTACTCGATGCCGTCCCCGACGAGCTGCACCACGAACTCCGGCAGCGCGCCCGCGCGCGCCTCGAGCAGCACGACGGCCTCGAGGAGCGTCGGCACGCCGTGGAGCGGCAGGAACCCGCCGATGTAGGTGATTCTCACCGGCTCCCCCCCCGGGGGCGGGGAGACCGAAAAAAACTCCGCCTCCGCGCCCACGAGCACGCGCCGGAGCCGCGAGCGCTCGGCGCCCAGCTCCGCGAACAGCTCGGCGTGCGCCCACGTGTCGCACAGGAGCCGGTCGGCCGCGCGGAACGCCCCACGGTCGATCAGGCGATTCCAGCGCGCCTGGCCGGAGCCGGACGCGTGCAGGCGCCAGTCCTCGACGAGCGTGTCCCAGCGCGAAACGAGCGGATCGAACACGAGCGGGCGGCCGCCCTTGAGGAGCGCCGCGAGCGGGACGTCCTTGTGCCGGAACTCGGGCACGAGCACGACGTCGGTGCCACGCGCGACCCGCGACCACGCGGACGCGAGCGCGGGCCAGCGCCGCCACGCGCGCGCGCCCCGAACCCGCGCCTCGACCACCGTGTAGCCCGCGAGGCCGAGCCCGGCGCGCAGCACGCGGTTGCGCGGGTACGCCGGATCCCACGCGCCGAAGCAGCACACCGTGGTCACGTGCGCGTCCCGGCCCGCGTCCGCTCCCAGAGCTCGGCGTACTTGAAGAACACCTGCGCCGCGGCGAACGCGCAGAGCACGAGGCCGTGCGCGCCGTCCAGGAAGCCGAACTGCAGCACGTACTGGCGGAGGAAGCGGAGCGGCGGGCGAGCGAGCACGTCGAGCGCGCCGGCGCGGTGCCCCCTCGCGTAGGCCTTCGCGGCCCCGGCGGCGGCGTACCGCACGCACTTGGCACTGCAGTCGGCGAACGTGCGGTAGCTGTGGTGCTCGATCACGCCCGCGAGCCGGCCGGGGCCCGGACCGTCCACCCGCACCGTCTCGTGCACGGGGGCGTCGTCGAAGCGCGCGCGCTCGCGGCGGAAGAGCCGCACGACGGCATCGCCCTGCCAGCCGCAGAAGCGGATCCGCGCCCCGAGGAACCACGTCGCGCGCGCGAGCCGGAAATGGGTGAGGGGTTGGGAACCAGGCGCGGTCGCGACGTTAGAACCGCTCGCGGGTGCGACGTTAGAACCGCTCGCGATTGCTCGCTCGACGCTGTCCGCGGTGACTCGAAGCAGGCTTTCTACCGCCTTCGCATCCAGTCGTTCGTCCGCGTCGAGCCACAGCACCCAGTCCTGCGAGCACTGGGCGAGCGCGAACGCGCGCTGCGGCCCGAAGCCGTCGAACGCGCGCTCGCACACGCGCGCCCCGAGGCGCTCGGCGGCGGCTCGCGTGGCCCGCTCGCCGCTCGGATCCCACACGACGACGATCTCCCGGGCGAAGGAGAGCGCCGGGATCAGCGCTTCGAGCTCCGCCGTCTCGTCGCGCGCGAGGAGCAGCACGGAGATCGGCGCCGGCTCGCCCGGAGCGCGCCCCGGCCAGCTCGCGATCGTCGCGTTCACGTGGTCAACGTCGTCCATGCCGTTCCAGGTGCGCGAGCACGCGCTCGGCCGCCTCGTCTGGCGAGAGCGCGGGCAGGCAGTTCCAGTGCGGGCACACGGTGCGCTCGCACGCCCGACACGGCAAGACCGTGCGCCAGTAGCCGTGGCGCGGGCTCGGTGGCGTCCACGCGCCGGGGTGCGCGGGGCCGAACCAGGTGTACGTCGGCACGTCGAACGCGATCGCGAGGTGGCGGGGCCCGCTGTCGGTGCCGACGAGCGCACGGAGCGGCGCGATCGCGCCCGCGAGCGCCGCGACGTCCGGCGCAC
>DATDEX010000164.1:0-8152 GCA_036522895.1 Candidatus Eiseniibacteriota bacterium
GTCGTGATCATCGGTATCCTCGCGGCGATCGCGATCCCGAACTTCATCGCGATGCAGGCGCGCGCGAAGGAAGGCAGCACGAAGGCGAACATGCACACGTTCCAGCTCGCCTCGGAAGACTACGGCGTGCAGAACGACGGCATCTATCCATCGGCCGCCACGCTCGTGGAGCCGCTGCTCCCGGGTCAGGGCGCGAACTTCAAGAACCCGTTCACGGGCACCCAGGGTGTGAACGTCGCGTTCGAGGACAAGGCGACGTTCGCCCGTCCACTGGTTCCGACCGCGGGCGCGCCCGGCCTCGTGGCGTACTCGGACTCGCTGACGCAGACGTACGTGATCGCGGCGAACGGCAAGACCGCACCGCTTCTGCTCCAGCTGACCAGCGGCCAGTAATCGGCTTTCAGTCCTACCGTGCGGGCGCGGCGGCCTCGTGCTGCCGCGCCCGAACCGTGCGCCCACGGCACGCGCGATGCATTACGCACTGCCTGGCTGGGAAGCTGGTTCCACCATGGCCTTCAACCCCTTGTCCCAAGGCAGGATATGAGCCCTCGATCCATCGACTCATCCACCGCGCCCCGCCAGGCTCTGGCCGCTCTCCCCGCCGGGCGGCCAGCCGCTGACCGTTTGGAACAGGGCAGCGGGCGGGACCCGGGTGGGCTCGCGATCCGGATCGAGGCGCTCACCAAGACCTACCGTCACCCCTGGACGCTCAAGCTCACACGCGGGCTCGAGGCGCTCGACTTGGACGTCCACCGCGGCGAGGTGTTCGGCTACCTCGGGCCCAACGGCGCCGGCAAGACCACCACGCTCAAGATCCTGACCGGGCTCCTGAAGCCCACGTCCGGCAACGCGTGGCTCTTCGGCAAACCCATCACGGACGTGCGGAGCCGCGCCCGGATCGGCTTCCTGCCCGAGCAGCCCTACTTCTACGACTCGCTCACCGGTCCCGAGTACCTCGAGTTCGTCGCACGGCTCTCCGGAATGCTGGGCGGGCCGGCGAGCGAGGCGGCCCGCCGCTGGCTCGGCCGGGTCGGGCTCGGCGGGCGCGAGCGGCTCGTGCTGCGCAAGTACTCGAAGGGCATGCTCCAGCGCCTCGGGCTCGCGGCCGCGATGATCCACGAGCCGGCGCTTCTCATCCTCGACGAGCCCATGAGCGGGCTCGATCCGTTCGGGCGTCGCGACGTGCGCGACCTGATCCTCGAGCAGCGCGCGCGCGGCACCACGGTGCTCTTCTCGTCCCATATCCTGTCGGACGTCGAAGCGCTCTGCGACCGCGTCGCGATCCTGCTCGGCGGCCGGCTCGAGCGCGTCGCCACCGTCGGCGAGCTCGTCGACGGCACCGCGCCCGCCGTGGAGATCCGCCTCGCGGGCGCCCCGCTCGTGGAGCTGCCGGCGCGCTTCGCGGGCGTGCTGCGCCGCGAGGACAGCGCCGGCGCCGCGTCGCTTCGCGTGTCCGATCCCGCGGCGGTCCAGGACGTGCTCGCCTGGATCGTCGGGCAGGGCCTCGCGGTGGCGAGCGTCACGCCGCTCCGGCCCTCGCTCGAGCAGCTGTTCATGGCCGCCGCCGAGGCCTCCTCGACCGGCGCCCCGGGCCGGCAGAGGCAGGCATGAGGATCCTCCTCATCGCCCACAACACGTTCCGGGAAGTGGTGCGCGACCGCGTGCTCGCCGGCATCGTGATCGGCGGGCTCGTCCTGATGGCGATCACGCGCGTGGCGAGCCCGCTCGCGATGGGCGAGGGGCTCAGGCTCTCGGTCGACCTCGGGCTCTCGTCCATCTCGTGGCTCGGGCTGCTCGTCGTCCTCACCGTCGGCTCCGCGCTCGTGAGCAAGGAGATCGACCGGCGCACGATCTTCAACCTGCTGTCGCGCCCGCTGCCGCGGCCGTTCTACCTGGTCGGCAAGTGGCTCGGGCTCTCCGGGGCGCTGTGGGCCGTGGCCGGCCTCCTCGGCGTCGCGCTCTGCCTGCTGCTCGCGGCACTCGGGCACGCCCCGCTCGCCGGTCCGGTGGCGGAGGGCGTGTTCCTCGCCGCGCTCGAGCTCGCCGTCATCGCGTCGCTCGCGGTGATGTTCTCCGCGCTCTCCACGCCGGTGCTCTCGGCGCTCTACACGCTGGGCTTCTTTCTCGCCGGCCAGTGGTGCGACGACGTGCGGCGACTGGCCGTTCAGAGCCCGGCGGGCGTGCGGGAGCTCCTGGGCGGGATCGCGAACCTGATGCCGAACCTGCCGCTCTTCAACATGCGCGCGCTCGCGGCGGCGGGCGAGCCCACGACGTGGATCCACCTCGGGCTCGCCACGGCGTACGCGACGCTCTACTGCGGCTGCGTGCTCGCGCTCGCGGCGGCGGCGTTCGAATCGCGGGACTTCAAGTGACGCTCGCGCTCCAGCCCGTGCGGCGGCGGATGCTCCTGGCGTGGCTCGTCGCGCTCGCCTTCGGGGTCGCGACGTTCCGGCTCGCGGATTACGCGGCCCGCACGCTGCCCCACCCGGGCCCGTTCGAGGAGCTGGCCTATTACCCGTCCGGCCGCGCGCTCCAGCCCGCGGCCATGGGTCACGCCGAGAGCATGGCCGACCTCGCGTGGATCCGCGCCGTCCAGTACTACGGCGAGCATCGCCAGACCGATCTCCGCTTCGTGCACATGAGCCACGTCTTCGACGTGCTCACCGCGCTGGCGCCGCGCTTCGAGAGCCCGTGCGTGTTCGGCGCGTTCGCGATGGCCCAGGAGGGCCGCGACTTCCCCGGGGCGGAGCGGCTCATGCTGCGCGCCATGGAGCAGAATCCGCGGAGCGGGCGGCTCGCGTTCGAGATGGGGTTCCTCTACTTCGTGCGCCCCGGCGGCCGCGACCTGCGCAAGGCCGGCGAGTACTTCGAGCTCGCCTCCCGCCTGCCGGGGAGCCCGGCGTCCGCTGCACGGTTCGCGGCCTACGCGCGCCAGAACGCGGGCGACCTCTCGGCGTCCTACCAGCTGTGGGCCGAGGTGCTGGCGACCTCGTCCAATCGCTACCTGCGCGACATGGCGGCGCGCGAAATGCAGGCGATCCGGCAGGCGCTCGCGACCGGTCGCCGCGATCTCGTCGTCAAGCACTTGTCCACCCCGGCGGTCATCGTGAAACGCCGGGGAGCCGCGCCGGGCGAGGAGACCCGCAGGCCGTGAAGAATGCACTTCAGGACCCGGGGACCGCGGCCGATGACGCTTCCGTCAGTCGGCGTGTACCCGGGGACACCCCTCGCGCCGCCCGGAGGCGGACGGCCGCTGCGGGAACCACCGCAATGACCAGCCCGGACCCGACCCGCACCACCTTCAGGGAGTAAACGTCATGTTCTTCGGCAAGAAGCAGTCGCTCGTGGGGCTGGACATCGGCAGCCACAGCGTCAAGGTGGTCGAGCTCGAGGGTCAGCCGAACAAGCAGTACCGCCTCGTGAACTGGGGCGTGTCCCAGCCGCTCGCCGAGGCCATCGTGGACGGCGAGATCATGGACCGCCAGCTCGTGACGGACGCGATCTCCAACCTGCTGGAGTCGCGTGGGATCAAGACGCGGAGCGTCGTCGCGGCGGTGAGCGGCCGCGCGGTGATCGTGAAGAAGATCACCATGAACAAGCTCTCCGCGGAAGAGGCCCAGCAGGCGATCTACTGGGAGGCCGAGCAGCACGTTCCCTACGACATCAACGACGTGTCGCTCGACTTCGAGATCCTCGGCGCCGCGCCGAACGATCCGCAGCAGATGCAGGTGCTGCTCGTGGCCGCGAAGAAGGACATGGTGATCTCGTTCAGCGACCTGATCCGCGAGGCGGGGCTCACGCCCATCATCGTGGACGTCGACTCGTTCGCGGCCCAGAACGCGATCGAGGCGAACTACGATCTGGCGCCGAGCGAAGTCGTCGCGATCCTCAACGTGGGATCGGAGATGACGAACATCAACATCGTGCAGGCGGGCGTGCCCTACTTCACGAAGGACCTCCAGGTGGGCGGCAGCACGTTCACCGAGGCCGTCCAGCGCAAGTACAACCTGAGCCAGTCCGAGGCCGCCGCCGCCGTCCGCGGCGAGTCGGGCCCGGGGCTCGAGGTGACGCCGGTGCTGGAGCAGGCGTGTGAGGGCATCGCGACCGCGCTCGACCGCGCGCAGGCCTACCTGCGCACCGCGGGTGAGGCCGGCGCGATCAGCCGCATCCTCGTCTGCGGTGGAAGCGCGCTCACGCCGGGCATGACCGACTTCCTGAATCGCCGCTTCCACGTCCCGGCCGAGATCGTCAATCCGCTCTCGCGCATCCAGTACGACCCGGCCCTGTTCGCGGGGCAGGACGTGATGAAGGTGGCGCCCCTTCTCACGGTCGGCATCGGTCTCGCGTTGCGCCGCCAGGGGGACAAGCGATGATCCGCGTCAATCTCCTGCCGCGCGAGGAGAAGGCCCAGCGCAAGTCGGTCTCGGTCGACCTCAAGATCGCCGACGTGCTGCTGCCGATGATCCTGCTCGCGGCGGCGGCCCTCGTCATCACTGGTTCCGCGCTCTCGCAGCGCACCCGCCAGGCCGGGCTCGAGAAGTCCATCGAGCAGGTCGACGCGGAGTCGCGCGCACTGGCGCCGCAGATCGCCCGCGTGAACCAGCTCGCCCAGGAGCGCGCCGAGCTGGATCTGCGCATGGGCATCATCTCGAAGCTGGAAAAAGGGCGCACCCAGAGCGTGCGGCTCATGGACGAGCTGGCTCGGTGCGTTCCAGACCACCTCTGGCTGACCGGGGTCTCGCAGGATGCGAGCAACCACCTGCAGCTGGAGGGGGTCACTTATTCGAACCTCGTCGTCTCGGACTTCATGTCGCGCATCGAACGGTCGTCGATGTTCTCGAACGTCGAGCTCGCCGTGGCCGAGCGCGGCCAGGCCGGAGACAAGAACGTCGTGAAGTTCCAGGTCAGCTGCTCGGTGACCCCGGACCAGGGCGCCAACTAGGAGATCACGCACCATGGCCAATCTCGACCTCAAGAGTCCGGGGACGCAAAAGCTCCTGCTGGCGTTCCTCCTGTCCGGGGGCGCGCTCGGCGTGTACTTCTTCACGCACTTGGTGCCCTGGACGTTCCCGAAGGGCAGCGAGCACATCGCCGAGTTGAAGTCCCAGTACGAGCAGAAGTCCGCCGAGCTGGCGCGCGCGCGCGCCTCGGTCGCCGACCTGCCGCGCTTCGAGGCGGAGTACGACCAGCTCCACCAGCGCTGGGAGCTCGCGTCCGAGCTGCTGCCGACCGACCGCCAGCTGCCGACGCTGCTGCGCAAGATCACGCTCGCCGGTCAGCAGACCGGCGTGACGTTCACGCTGTTCCGTCCGGGCGGCATGAAGCCGTCCGACTACCACACCGAGATGCCGATCAACGTCGCGGTGTCCGGCGACTACCACGCGGTGGGGTCGTTCCTGGCGGAGCTCGCGAACATGCGCCGCATCGTCACGGTCTCGAACTTGAAGCTCACCACGAACAACAAGAACGACGGCAGCGGCACGACGGTCGCGGAGTTCACGGCCTCGGCCTACAGCCTGAACACGGCGCCGGTTCCGGCGGCCACGGATGACACGAAGAAGGGGGACAAGAATGGCCGCAAGATCTGAAGCTTCGGGTGGCGGCCGAAAGAGCGCCGGCGTGCTGCGCGTCGTGGGAGTGGTCGCGCTCGTCGCGGCCGCGCTGGCGATCGGCGCGGTCCGCATGGGGTTCCTCCATCTTCCGGGATCGCATGACGACGATTCGATGCTGGCCAAGGGGGACGACAACACCGCCACCTACGCCACACCCGCTCCGACGAAGCCCGCACCCGGCCCCGCCGAGGGGGTCAACCTCGACGCGCCCGCCGTGGAGCCCGGCGCCCCCGCGCCGGCGGAAGCCACGCCGGCGAAGCGTCCCGGCTCGCGCCTCGCGTCCAGCAGCAGCTCCCGTGGCGCGGTCGTCACCGCGGTCACGCCGGAGTCGCCGCGTCGCACGGCCCAGATGGCGCACCTCGACGAACACGTGACCTATCAGTACAACGCCCTCGGGCGTCGGGATCCGTTCCAATCGCTCATCAACGGCGAATTCGTCGGCGCCGACGTCGGCGGCGACGCCCCGCCGGACCCGGGCGGCATGAAGATCGTCGGCATCGTGTGGGGTGCGACGGATCAGTTCGCGATGGTCGAGGACGTGCGTGGCAACAGCTACGTGCTGCGCAAGGGTGACAAGTTGCAGAACGGGTACGTCGAGTCGCTCCGGCGCGACGCCGTGGTGGTGAACGTCACCGCGGACGGCCAGAGCCAGCAAGTGGTGATTCCGTTCGTGCGGAAGGGAGACGCGAATGTTCGGCAATAAGACTGGTCTCGGCATCCTCCTGGCGGCGCTGCTGGCCGCCGTCGTGGCACCCGCCGCGGCACAGTCCTCGGCGACCTCCACCGTCGGTCTCACCCGCACGAGCACGGGCAGCTTCAGCCTGGACGTGGACGGGGCGGACCTGCGCACCGTGCTCCGCGCCATCGCGGAGTTCAGTGGCCGGAACATCGTGCTCGGCCAGAACGCACGCGGCGTCGTGCGCATCACGCTCAAGAACGTCGCGTGGCAGGACGCCTTGAAGGCCGTGCTGCGCGCAAACGGCCTCGACTACGTCGAGGACGGCGCGGTCATCCGCGTGGACGAAGCGTCCAAGTTGAACGCCGAGAAGGTGGAGCGCGAGACGGCGAACGCCCGCACGCTCGAGCTGGTTCCGCTCGAGACGCGCATCGTGAAGCTCAACTACGCCAACGCGAACGAGCTCACGACGCCGCTCTCCGCCACGTTGTCGAAGCGCGGCTCGATCCAGGTCGAGAAGCGCACGAACTCGCTCATCATCACCGACCTGCCGTCGAACCTCGACGCGGTGACGCAGATGGCGGCGCAGCTCGACTCGCAGACGCCGCAGATCGAGATCACCGCGAAGCTCGTCGACGTGGACGAGACCGCAATCCAGTCCATCGGCATCCAGTGGAACCAGGGCATCGTGAAGTCGCAGTTCTTCGTGGACGCGACCGGCAAGCCGATCCCGCTGAATCCCATGGTGAGCCCGAGCGGCCGGCAGGTGCTGGGGAGCGGCGTGAACAGCGGCGTGGCGGCCCCCGCGGGCCGGGTCACGCTCGGCCTGTTCGAGAAGTGGGGTGACCTCGAGGCGCAGCTGCAGGTGCTCGCCAGCAACAACAAGGCGAACATCATCTCGAACCCGCGCATCACGACCGTGGACAACCGCGAAGCGAAGATCGTCGTGGGCCAGAAGATCCCGCTCATCGTGCAGGACGTCGCCGGCAACCCGGTCTCGCAGCTGCAGACGATCGGCATCCAGCTCAAGGTCACGCCGCACCTGACGTCCGAGAAGAAGATCATCATGGACCTGCACCCCGAGGTGAGCGATCTCGCCTCGGGCGCCACGGTCCAGGGCGGTCTCATCATCAACACCTCCGAAGCCGACACGCGCGTCATGGTGGACGACGGCCAGACCGCCGTGATCGGCGGCCTGATCCGCACGAACTCGACCATGGTGCACGCCGGCATTCCGATCCTTAAGGACATCCCGCTCCTGGGCCTGCTGTTCGGCACCAAGTCGACCACCAAGGACAACCGCGAGCTCATCATCTTCGTGACGCCGAAGCTCGTGACCGAGGTGGCGGCGGATACCTCGACGCCGAAGAACTGATCTGAGCTGAACCGAGCGGGATCGCGCGGCCTCGGGCCGCACCCGCAACGCTTCTCGCGCCGCCGGGCCCCGGGTCCGGCGGCGCGGCTTTTCGTCGTCGCCGGCTTTTCGGCATCGCGAAGACCGGCTACGCTCGCGCCATGAAGACCCCCGAAGCCCGGCCCATCGCGCTCATCGGACTCATGGGAGCGGGAAAGAGCGCCGTCGCCCGCGCGCTCGGCGAGCGGCTCGGGGTCTCGGTGGCGGACCTGGACGGCATGATCGAGGCGGTCGAGGGCTGCAGTGTCGCCGAGTTGTTCGAGCGCGCGGGCGAGGCCTGGTTCCGCCGCCGCGAGGGCGAACTCCTAGCCGACGCGCTCGCCTCGGGCGTGCGTGTCGTGGCGTGCGGCGGGGGGGTGGTGCTGGACCCCGAGCGACGCCGCCTCCTCCGCGAGCGCTGTCGCGTCGTCTGGCTCGAGGTGTCGCCCGAGGCGGCCGCGCGGCGCGTCT
>DATDEX010000165.1:0-2751 GCA_036522895.1 Candidatus Eiseniibacteriota bacterium
CTCGGCTCCGCGGGTGCCCCCTCCCGCCCCGGGACGTGCGGCATCGAGAACGTGGCCGACGAGGGGTGGAACGTGGACGGCAGCGATTGCGCGGTGTCGGGTCGATCGAGCGCAACGTGCGCGGGCGGGGGCGCGAGCCCGGGCTGTTGCGTGGGAAGCGAAGCCGAGCTGGCCGGGGCCGGGGTCCCCGCGGGGAGCGCGGGTCCGCGCGCGCCCGTTCGCGGATCGGCCGCGAGCGGCGTCGCGGACCACGACGAGAGCACCCCCAGCGTCGGCGAGGCCTCCGGCTCGACCTCGGGAGCGGCCGTCCTTTCGGCTTCCGGCGGCGGCGGTTCGCCCGGCCCCGCCGCGTGCGCATGCCCGCACTCGGCGTCCACCGAGGCGGGAGCCTGCGACCCGTCCTCGCCCTGCGGCCAGTACTCGAGCGTGAGGAGCACGTGTGCGTCCGCGGCGAGCGACGCCGACATCGCCTCGTTCTTCGCCTCGTCGCGCACGATCACCCACTGCGGCTCGAACGGCTCGCCGTTCACGAGCAGCACGACCCGGGCCCGGCCCACCCAGCCGAACGCGACGCCCGCGGGGCCGTCCACGAACACGGCGGCGCACGGAAGCGGGTAGCCCGTGTGGCTCCACAGCTCGCTCTGCGAGAACAGGAGCCCGGTCAGGGCGTGGTGCAGGAGCGCGGGAATCGGACGGGTGCGCTGATCCGCGCGCGAGGTCTCGATCGCGACCCCGGCCAGATCCCGGAGCCAGCTCTGGATCTCGATGGGCGTGAAGCCCTGCGGGATCCCGAGCAGGATCAGCTGGATCGACGGCAATGTGACGCTGGCGGTCAGGACCTCGCCGTGCGTCCGGGTGGAAACCGCCCAGCGATTGGGAGCAGCCGGGCCATTCTTCGTCAACGGGGTTCCCTCCCCAGGTCAGCCGTGGGCGGCAGGTCCTGCCGCCCCTGCACAGGTGCAAGCTAGCCAACAGCTTCGCAAGTGTCAACGCCGTAAGCGGTTGTGGCACGGCTCGTGCAGAGCTTGCCGGTCAGCTGAAGCGGCCACGCCAGTTGGAGCGGCGCTGGACCGGCCACTGCGTGCAAGTTGACACAGGACTTCGTTGCAGAACGCGTGCCGGGAGCTTAGCGTCCCGGCGCCGGAGCCGGCAGCACGGTCGGCGACGAGGCACTGGAGGTTCGCACATGAAGCTTCGCCTGAGCATCGACACCATCCTGCTCGCCGCGGTCCTGTTGGCCGCGGTGCCGGTGGGATCGCTGCATGCCGCCGAAGCCCCGCGTGACACCGCCAGCGCGGATGTCCCCCACTTGATCGACCCGTCGTCTCCGCCGCCGTCCGAGCGCCAGGCGGGGACGACCGCGCCGCCTGTGGCCCCGCCGGCCGCTCCCGCGACCACCCCCGCGGCCACGCCGCTGCCGGCGGCCGTGCACGCGCCCGAGAAGCATGACGCGGCGCCAGCCGAGGCCGACAACGCCGTCCTGAACCAGCCCGCCGTCGACGACATCGAGCTCCAGATGAACGCCGACGTGCTCAAGTACATCGCGTTCTTCACCGGCGGCGGCCGCAGCACGTTCGAGCGCTGGCTCAAGCGCTCGGGCCGCTACATGGAGCTCTTCCGCAGCGTGCTCCAGAAGGAGGGCCTCCCGCCCGACCTGGTGCACCTCGTGTTCGTGGAGAGCGGCTTCAACATCAACGCGCGCTCGGTGTCCGCCGCGGTGGGGCCGTGGCAGTTCATGCGCGGCAGCGCCCAGCTCTTCGGGCTGAACGTCAACCAGTGGGTCGACGAGCGGAAGGACCCCGAGAAGGCGACGGTCGCGGCCGCCCGCTACTTGAAGCACCTCTACGGCATCTTCGGCGACTGGCCGCTGGCGCTGGCGTCGTACAACGCCGGCGAGGGCACGGTCATGCGCGCCATCAAGCACCAGGGCACCACGAACTACTGGGAGCTGCGCCTGCCGAAGCAGACCGAGGAGTACGTGCCGCAGTTCATGGCCGCGCTCGCGATCTCGCGCGACCCGGTGAAGTACGGCTTCGGGGACATCGAGCTCGACGATCCGATGCGCTTCGACGAGGTCGCGCTCAAGGGCGCGGTCGACCTGCGCTCGGTGGCGAAGCTCGCCAACTGCAGCTACGACGAGCTGAAGGAGCTCAACCCCTCCGCGCGCACCACCATGCTGCGGGGCGAGAACGGCATCACGACCGTGCGCGTGCCCGAGGGCAAGAGCGAGGTCATCCAGCGGAGCCTCTCGAACGGCGCCGAGCTGCCGCAGGTGAACCTCACCGTCCGCCATCGCGTGCGGCGCGGCGAGACGCTGCGGATGATCGCCGACGAGTACGCGGTGAACCCGCTCGAGCTCGCTCGCGTCAACAACCTGGGCCGCGGCCGCCCGCTGCGTCGCGGCATGCTGCTCACCGTGCCCGCGAGCTTCCGCGCGCCCCGGCCGGAGGTGCTCGCGTCGGACTCGGAGGACCCGCGGGCGTCCACCGACTACGTGCCCGCTCGCTCGATCGGGCTGCCCGGCAAGATCGACGGCAACAGCGTGCCGGTCGAGCGCGTCACGCACGTCGTGAAGAGCGGCGAGACGCTGCGCTCGATCGCCGAGCGCTACGACATGAGCGTGAGCGACCTGCGCAAGTGGAACCACGTCAGCACGCCCGGCGTGCCGGTCGGCACGCGCCTGAGGATTCGCGCCGGCGACGCCGCGTCCGGCCCGGCCGCGCCCGTGGCCCCGGTGGCGCACGACGCCGG
>DATDEX010000166.1:0-7761 GCA_036522895.1 Candidatus Eiseniibacteriota bacterium
CCGCGCGGCGACCGGCTCGCGCGCCGACAAGGCCGTGACGGCCGCCGCGAAGGCGGCCCCGAAGCGGAGGGCTCCGAAAGTCGCAGCCTCGGGTCGCGCGGCGCCGAAGCCCGCGGCGAAGCGAAAGCCGCGCTGACGCGCTGCGATTATTCCGGTGGGGGTCGACGGGCCGGCGGCTACACTTGGGGCAGCCGAGCTCGCTGCGCCCCGCATCCCGAGGAGGCCCCCATGCTCCGTTGGCTCACCCTGCTCTGCATCCTCGTCGCTACCGGTACCGCAAACGCCGCCGGCGTCGGCGGGATCGGGCCGGCGGGCTCGGTGGGCCTGTTCGCGGACGGCGTGTTCTTCGAGAGCTACGCGCTCGCCTCACCCGACCAGAACGGAAATGGGGTCGCGGTCACTATCGTCGACGTCGACGAAGCGATCTTCACCGCCAAGCTCGGCACGGCGGACCCCACGGCCGACTTCGACTGCGACGGCGACGTGGACGGCCTCGACCAGCTCATCTTCGACCAGCATCTCTCGCACAGCTGCGACGGCTTCGTGGATGCCGTGCGCCGCGGCACGTGGGGAACGCTCAAAGCGCACTACCGCTGATCCGCTCGGGCGCCGCACGCACACGAGGCCGGTGGCAAGCGCCACCGGCCTCGCGTTTATCGCGGTCGACGGCGGTCAGCCGAGCTTCTCCGCGATACTCTTCGCCTGCAGGAACAGGAGCAGGTAGTCGCGTCCGCCCGCCTTGCTGTCGGTGCCGCTCATGTTGAAGCCGCCGAACGGATGGCAGCCGACCATCGCGCCGGTGCACTTGCGGTTCAGGTACAGGTTGCCGACGAAGAACTCGTCGCGCGCGCGCTGGAGCTTCGCCGGGTTCCGCGTGTAGACCGCGCCCGTGAGCCCGTAGTCCGTGTTGTTCGCGATCTTGAGCGCGTCCGCATAGTCCCGGGCCCGGATGATCGCCAGCACCGGGCCGAAGATCTCCTCCTGCGCGATCCGCGCGGTTGGCGCGACGTCGTCGAACACGGTCGGCTGGACGAACCAGCCCTCCGCGCCCGGCACGCGTCCGCCCCCGAGCAGGAGCTTCCCCTCGCCCTTCCCCACCTCGATGTAGCGGAGGATCGTGTTCATCGCGCGCTCGCTCGCCACCGGTCCCAGATAGGTCCCGGGCAGCGCCGGATCACCCTGGGTGACGAGCTTCGCGATCGCGGGCAGGAGCTTCGAGACGAACGCGTCGTGGACAGAGTCGACCACGATCGCGCGCGAGCACGCCGAGCACTTCTGGCCGCCGAAGCCGAACGCGCTCTGCGCCACGCCGAGCGCCGCGGCGTCGAGGTCGGCCTCGTCGTCCACCACGATGCCGTCCTTGCCGCCCATCTCGGCGATCACCCGCTTCAACCACTTCTGCCCCGGCGCCATCTCGGCCGCGAGCCTGTTGATGCCCACGCCCACCTCGCGCGAGCCGGTGAACGCGACGAAGCGCGTCTTCGGGTGGCGCACGATGGCGTCGCCGACCACGCCGCCCTCGCCGCTGACGAAGTTCAACACGCCGGGCGGGAGCCCGACCTCCTCCATGAGCGTCACGAACTGCCAGGCGATGCCCGGCGTGTCGCTCGCGGGCTTCAACACGATCGTGTTGCCGGTGACGATGGCGGCGCTCGCCATCCCGACGAGGATCGCGAGCGGGAAGTTCCACGGCGGGATCACCGCGCCCACGCCGAGCGGCAGGTAGACGAGCGTGTCCTTCTCACCCGGCATCTGGGTGGGTGTCGGGGGCGCGTCGTAGCGCAGCATCTCGCGCGCGTAGTACTCCATGAAGTCGATGGCTTCGGAGGTGTCCGCGTCGGCCTCGGCCCAGCTCTTCCCGATCTCGAGCGTCATCCACGCCGAGAAGTGGTGACGCCGCTGCTTCATGCGCTTCGCGGCCTCGAGGAGGTAGGCGGCGCGCTCGGCGGCCGGCACGCGCGACCAGCTCCCGAACGTCGCGTAGGCCACCTCGACCGCACGCGCCGCCTGCTCCGCCGTGCCGCTCTGGAAGCGCCCCAGCACCTCGGAGGGCCGGCTCGGGTTCGTGCTCTCGAACGTCTTCGCGCCCTTCAGGCGCTCGCCGCCGATCACGAGCGGGTATTCCGTGCCTGCGGTCGCGCGCACCTCGGCGAGCGCCTTCTCGTACGCGGTGCGCGCGTCGGGCCTGGCGAAGTCGACATACGTCGTCGGCGAGTACTCGGGCAGTGTGGCGGCGTTCACCGGCGCGATGCGGCCGGCGACGGGTGGGGTCGTGGTGCTCACGGGATACCTCCGCGGGGCGAGCGCGCGGCCGGCCGGGCCGGGCGCGGAACGGTGAGGGTGGTCGGCGGGCAGTGTAGCGCAGCCGCGCCGCTATCGGAGGAACGGGATCAGGCGGCTCACGCGCCTTCCGCCGGCCTCGAGCAGCGCCACGTACATGCCGGCCCGGACGGCCGCGCCGTCGTCCGCGCGGCCATCCCACACGATCGTCGCTTCCGTGCCGGGGAGGGATCCCGGATCCGCGTGGTCGATGAGCGTACGCACGGCGCGCCCGGCGAGGTCGAGGATCCGGAGTCGCACCGGACCCGTGGCGGTCACGCCGATGCGGGCACTCCCTGCGGCCGGCGTGTTCTTGATCGTCAGCACGGGCGCGCCCGCGGCCGGGCCGCCGGGACCCGAGATGCGCCCGATCGAGCCGCTGTTGGCCCCGAAGTTCACCGACTGCCGGCAGAACCACAACGCCCCGTCCTGGCCGAGCCGCCAGTCGGAGATCTCGTTGAACCCGGTGCCCCACGAGCCCGCGGACGGCTGTCCCGGCACCGGGGGAGCGATGCCCCACGCTCCGTTCGCGAACTGGAGGCGGCGGAGATCGCCCGAGTAGTAGTCGCTCGCGAAGAGATCGCCCGAGTAGCTGGCCGGCCATCCGAGCTCGCGCCCCGGCAAGGCGTGCATCGCGCCCGCCGAGATGATCGCGGCGCCGCCGAGTTGCGCGGTGCGGTCGTAGTCGAATATGGGGCTGGAGAGCCCGGTGGGAATGGGGCCGCAGTCGTTCCGGTGCGCCCCGAGCGCCGTGCCCTCGAAGTAGGGCCAGCCGAAATCCGCGCCGAGAGGCGGGCCACCCGGCCCCGCCGCGAGCGCGCGCACCCCGGTGGTCGCGAGCGTGGACAGGAGGTCGATCTCCTCGCGCACGTTCTCCCCCACGTCGCCGATCACCAACTGTCCGGTCGCGAAGTCGACCTGGAAGCGAAACGGGTTCCGCAGTCCCAGCGCGGCCACCAGGCGCTCGTTCGAGTCCGGGGACGCCGCGAACGGGTTGTCGGCCGGCGCGAGCTGGGCGCGGGACGCGCGGCCGGGCCCCGGTGGGAGCTCGCTAGTGTTCAGGCGGAGGATCACCCCGCGCAGGCTCGTGCTGTCCTGCGCCCCGCACGGCACGCCGTCCTCGCCCACGCTGGCGTAGAGCAGCCGCTCGAGCCCGAAGCGCAGCGTGCCGCCGTTGTGGTTCTCGGCCTGGTCCGGGATGTCGTCGATCAGGTCGAAGCGTGACGCGGGGTCGGCGACGAGATCGGCCACGCTCGTGCCGTCGAGATTCCCGGACAGCGTGTAACGCGCAATGCGAATGTGGTTGGGCACCGCGACGTCGTAGTAGAGGTAGAGGTAGGGCCGGAGCGGAAACGACGGATCCACCGCGAGGCCGAGGAGCCCGCGCTCGCCGCCCGCGGCGACACCCGCCACGCTCAGCACGGGCGTGGTCTGCACGCCGGAGCCCTGCTTGAACACCCGCACCCGGGCGGTGAGTTGCTCGGCGAAGAGCACGCGGCCGTCGGAGAGAAAGTCGAACGCGACCGGGGCACTGAGTCCGGGTGCGAGCGTCTCGACGGCGAACCCATCCGGGACGGTCTGCGCGTGCGCGCGCACCGCCAGCAGGACGACGAGCGTCCAGGTGCACAGGATCCGCCGCGGCGAAGCGGCTCGAGGCAGGAGCGAGTGATCCGACAGGCGTTCCATGCCGCCACCAGCATAATCCCACGTGGGCCGACCGGGAATGGCAATTGCGCGGCCCCGCACGCTGCCCCGATACTGCCGCGCCATGAAGCTCGACCAGTCGTACCGGATGCTCGCGGGACTCGCGCTGGGCGTGCTTCTCGGCGTGGCCGCGCACATGGCCTGGGGCGATGCCCCGGCGCTCCAGCAGTTCGTGAAGCTCGTCACCGAGCCCGCGGGAAAGATCTTCCTCCGCCTCCTGTTCGTGCTGGTGCTGCCGCTCATCGTTTCGGCGCTGGCACTCGGCGTGTCCGGCCTCGGTGACCTGAGAGCGCT
Source organism: Candidatus Eiseniibacteriota bacterium (assembly GCA_036522895.1). Taxonomy (GTDB): domain Bacteria; phylum Eisenbacteria; class RBG-16-71-46; order RBG-16-71-46; family RBG-16-71-46; genus JAIOPA01. Next base: position 4,318 of record DATDEX010000166.1, read on the forward strand.
CGGACGCATCGGGCTCAAGACCTTCGCCTACACGGTGGTCGTCTCCGGGCTCGCGGTGCTGATCGGCGTGGGCATGGTGAATCTCATGAAGCCCGGTGCCGGGCTCTCCCCGGAGCTCAAGCATCGGCTGCTCCTCCAGGCCGGCTCGGCGCCGGTGCCCGCGCCCGGCGCCTCCGCGACCGGCATCGACTTCGTGGTCGGGCTCGTGCCCGGCAACGTGGTCCGCGCGATGGCCGACGGCGACATGCTCGCGGTGATGGTGTTCGCGCTCCTCCTCGGGCTCGGGCTCGCCGCCACGCGCACCGAGGCCGCGCGGCGGTTGGAGGAGGTGCTGCAGGGCCTCTACGAGGTCACGATGCACCTGCTCGGGATGGTGCTCCGGCTCGCGCCGCTCGGGGTGGCGTGCCTCACGTTCACGCTCACAGCCAGGTTGGGCTACGACGTCCTTCGCCAGCTCGGAGCCTACGTGCTCACCGTGATCCTGGGGCTCGCGATCCAGCAGTTCGTGGTGTACTCGGCGAGCGTCGCGTGGCTCGGCGGGATGAGCCCGGTGTTCTTCTTCCGCGGCGTGCGCGAGGCCATGCTGACCGCGTTCTCGACCGCGTCGAGCAACGCGACGCTCCCCACCGCGCTCGACGTCGCCGAGCGCGAGCTCCATCTCCCGCCGCACGTGAGCCGGTTCGTGCTCACGCTGGGCTCGACCGCGAACCAGAACGGCACGGCACTCTTCGAGGGCGTGACGGTGCTGTTCCTCGCCCAGTTCTACGGCGTGACGCTCACGCTCGCCCAGCAGCTCACGGTGGTGTTCATCTGCATCCTGGGCGGGATCGGGACCGCCGGCGTTCCCGCCGGCTCGCTGCCCGTGGTGGCGATGATCCTCGGGCTCGTCGGGATCCCGGCGGAAGGCATCGGCATGATCCTCGGCGTGGACCGGCTGCTCGACATGTGCCGGACGACGCTCAACGTGACCGGCGATCTCGCGGCGGCGGTCGTGGTCTCGCGCGGGGAATCCGTGCCCGTGCCGTCGTTCGAAGGGTGAGCCCGCCCGGCGCCTTCGGCGCGCTCGTCGTGGGCGGCGGCGTCAACGGGCTCGCCACCGCGTGGCACCTCGCCCGCATGGGCGTGCCGCGGGTCGCGCTCGTCGAGCGCTTCCGCCTCCACCACGATCGCGGCAGCTCGCACGGCGCGGGACGCATCACGCGCAGCACGTACTCCGACGCGCGTTACGTGCGGCTCGTCCGGGTGGCGCACGAGCAGGAGTGGCCGCGGCTCGAGCGCGAGAGCGGCCGCACGCTCATCCACCGCGCCGACGGCATCTACTTCGGTCCCGCGGACGGCGACATCGAACAGTGGGCCGCCGCGGTGGCAAGCGCCGGCGCGCCGGGCGTGGAGCGGATCGAGGCGGGCGAGGCCCGGCGGCGCTTCCCGCAGTTCGCCTTCCCCGACGCGCACGCCGTGCTGCACGACCGCACGGGCGGCGTGGTGGCGGCGGCCGAGACGTTGCTGGCGCTCGACCGGCTCTGCCGGATCGAGGGCGTGCACGTGCTGGAGGAGACGCGGGTGCTGGGTCTCGAGCCCGACCGGGATCCGGTCGGGGTCGACACCGACCGCGGCCGGCTCCTCGCCGAGCGCGTCGTGGTCACCGCCGGCGCCTGGGTCGGGCAGCTCGTGCCGTCGCTCGCCGCGCACACGAGCGTTGAGCGCCAGCACGTCGGCTACTTCGCGCTCGCGGGGCCGGCCGAGCGGACGCGCCCGGGTTCTTTTCCAGTGTGGGTCTATCTCGGCGGCGCGAGCGGGCCGGCGCCGGTCCCGCCCGCGGCCGGCTCGCCGCCGCAGCGTCTCTTCTACGGCCTCCCCGAGTTCGGGCGGCCCGGCGTGAAGGCCGCTCGTCACGGCGTCTCCGGCCGGGGCGACGACCCGGACGACTCGCCCGGACCTTCGCCCGCGGCGATCGAGGAGGTGCGGGTGTTCTTGCGAGAGCAGCTCGCGGTGCGGCTCGGCGAGACGCTCCACGCCGAGACCTGTCTCTACACGAACACCCCGGACGAGCACTTCGTGATCGGCGCGCTGCCCGCGGCGCCGCGCGTCGTGGTGGGCTCGGCCTGCTCGGGGCACGGCTTCAAGTTCGGGCCGCTCACGGGACGGATCCTCGCCGAGTTGGCCTTTCACGGGCGCACGAGCGTGCCCGAGTTCGAGGACGCGCGCGCGACGTTCGCGGTGCCGGCCGGCTGAGCCTCAACCCGGCGCCGGGATCCCGCTCGCCTGCGCCTCGCGCAGCAGCCGGTCCAGCATCTGGCGCGCCGCCACGTCGTCCGGGTAGCGGCGCAGCTGCTCGCGCAACTCGCGAATCGCGTCGGGCCGCCGCCCGTTCAGGAGGTGGTACTCGGCGAGCAGCCGATGCGAGTTCGCCTCCTCGGGGAAGTACTCGAGCGCCCGCCGCACGCAGCCGATCGCCTCGGCGTCGCGGCGCAGCTCGAGCAGCGCCGCCGCGCGGATCGAGAACCCCGTCGCCATGAAGATGGCGCACGAGGTGTCCGTCTGGAGCGATTCGAAATCGGCGAGCAGCCCGAGCGCCGCCTCGTCGCGGCTCGCGACCAGCGAGTCGGCCGCGAGCAGTACGTGGCGGAGTGCCGCGGGCGAGATCATCGCCACCTGCGGCGTCCGGTGTGGCTCGAACTCGACAATGGCGTCGAGCGGGTCGAGCGGGTGCGTCTTCACCTCCGCCATCTCCACCACGCGCAGCGTGGTGTCGCGGTACCAGAGCTGGAACGCGCGCGGGTCCTGGAACGCGAACAGCGTCATGCGCGGCCATTGGTTGCGCGCAAGGCGCGCGCCGCGCGGGAGCGTCGGGTGAGCGACGGCGAGCGTCGCGCGCACGTCGTGCGCGAGCCGCTGGAGCGTGGTGAGCCGCGCGAAGTCGAACTCGACGTTGGAGCCGGTGCTGGCGATGCGCTCCGCCGCGACCGGGCTCGTGAGGAGCGCCGTGAGCCGGAGCGCGGTGATCCCCGCGAGCCATGCGGCGGGTGCCGCGCGGAGCACCGCCACCAGCGCCACGCCGATCCCCACGGCCGGGATCACCGAGCGGTGGCTCGACCACATGGGCATGAACGTGGCGAGCGGCAGCGTGGCGATGCCGGTCCACGCGAGCGCCCACGCGAGCCACGGGACCGAGGCGCGCAGGTGCGCTCGGCCGGCCGCCGTGGTCGCCGCGAGCGCGAGCGGGGGCGCCATGAGGAGCAGGATCGCCCACGGCATCCAGGCCCCGGTCGCCGAGGTCGCGTCGCGCACGCTCAGCGCGTCGAGCCACACCCCGCGCGACGCCCAGAGGAGCTGCGACGCGAGGCGAGGCACCGCGGCGATTCCCTCGGCGGCGGCCGCGTGCGGCGGCGGCAGCAGTCCCGCCCGGTGCGACACCCACGTGTGCGCCGCCCACCACGCCACGAG
>DATDEX010000167.1:0-3505 GCA_036522895.1 Candidatus Eiseniibacteriota bacterium
CGCCCGCGCCCATGCGCGCGAGCGCGGCCGCGACGCGCGCGAGCGCCCCGGCGCGGGTGCGGGCGCCGTCCAGGTCCGGCTGGCGGCGCGCGCGCGCCCACGGCACGAAGTGAATGTGGGCATCGGTGAGCCCTGGGGTCACGGTTGCCCCTTCCGCGTCCACGATGCGCGCACCGGGCCCCACGTCGAGCAGCTCGGCGGCGCGCCCGATCGCCACGATGCGCGCGTTCCGCAGCAGCACCGCATCGGCCGCGAGCCGCGTGCCCGACCACAGCCTGGCGTTCACGACGAGGAGCGGGGTGCTCACGCGGGGCCCGCCACGACCGGGTTCGAGAGCGTGCCCACGCCCTCGATCGAAACCGACACGACGTCGCCGGGCTCGATCGGCGCGATGCCCGCGGGCGTCCCCGTGGCGATGACGTCGCCGGGCTCCAGCGTGACGAAGCGTGAAACCCAGCTCACGAGGAACGCGGGCCCGAAATGCATGCCGGACGTGCGCACGCGCTGCCGCGTCTCGCCGTTCACCGAGAGCTCGAGCGCCAGATCGCGTGGATCGAGCCCGAGTGCCACGCAGGGCCCGAACGGCGCGAACGTGTCGCTCCCCTTCGCGCGCGACCACTGGCTGTCACGCTTCTGCCAGTCGCGCGCGCTCACGTCGTTGAAGCAGGTCACGCCGGCCACGTGCCCGAGCGCCCCCGCCTCGCTCACGCGCCGGGCCCGCCGGCCGATCACGAGCGCCATTTCCCCCTCGGGGTCGAGCCGCTCGAGCCCCGCGGGCTTAACGATCGCGGCCCCCGGGGCGAGGGCGGCGCTCGGCGGCTTGAAGAAGAACAGCGGCTCCGCCGGCGGCGCCGTGGCGCCGGGCGCCACGGTGAGGCTCTCGCGCACGTGTTCGACGTAGTTGAGCCCGATGCACACGATCTTCGTGGGCTCGCAGGGAGCGAGCCGCGCGAGCGCGGCGTCATCGCGCACGCCGAGCGGCCGCCCGCCCTGCCAGGGCGCCGCGGAGAGTCGGGCGAAATGGTCGCCGCGATCGAGCCCGTAACACGGGACTCCGTCGGCGACGTAGCGGACCAACCGGTCCGGATCCGGGGCGGCACTCACGCGGCCAGAGTACCGGAAACTCGCCCCGGTCAAGAATTAGGAGGCACCCATCTCCGCGTGATGCACACCGGGGGGTCCGCTGTCTGCGACGGCACGTCCGGATCGCGTCCAGGGGAGTCGGTAACGCAGGGCACTTCGAAGACAGGACGCCTCGCGTCGAGAATTGTCGCGAAACGGCCCCGCGAGCGTCAAGCGGAAATCGCGCGCCCACGGCGGCGAGCACGGGGCGCCGGTCATGTGCTGGCGAACCGCGTGTGCTGTGAAGCGACCGCACGCGCACGGACGCGCGCTGGCACGATTCCGCGCGCGAGTGTGCGTGGCGCGAAGCCTCCAACCGCTGCGATGCGCGCGCAGCCGCGGTCCGATTGACGCTCGTCGCGACGCTGTGTACGGTTTTCGGCTCATGCCCAGCCCCCGCAAGCCCGCGCGTGCGGAATCCGCCGCCCAAGCCCTCGAACAACGCCTCGAGAACCGCACCGCCCGCCTCGCCGTGATCGGGCTGGGGTACGTCGGGCTGCCGCTCGCCGTGGAGTTGGCGCAGGCCGGCTTCGAGGTGATCGGCATCGACATCGACGAGGCGCGCGTTCAGCAGCTCAACCAGGGCCACTCCTACATCCAGGACGTCGCCGCGGCCGACGTGCAGGCGCTCGTGCGCCAGAAGCGCTTACTCGCCACCACCGACTTCGCGGTGCTCAAGCGCTGTGACACGGTCAACATCTGCGTGCCGACCCCGCTCAGCAAGCAGCGCGACCCCGACGTGTCGTTCATCGTCGCCGCGGCCACCGAGGTGGCGCGCCACCTCCACCGCGGCCAGCTCGTGATCCTCGAGAGCACGACCTATCCCGGCACCACGGACGAGCTCGTGCTGCCGATGCTCGCGGAGTCCGGGCTCGAGGTGGGCAAGGACTTCTTCCTCGCGTTCTCACCCGAGCGGGTCGACCCGGGCAACGCGAGCTTCAACACCCGCAACATCCCCAAGGTCGTCGGCGGCGTCACCGAGACGTGCACGCGCGTGGCGGTGCGGCTCTACCGGCAGCGGCTCGAGCACGTGGTTCCCGTGAGCTCGCCGCAGGTCGCGGAAATGGTCAAGCTGCTCGAGAACACGTTTCGGAGCGTGAACATCGGGCTCGTGAACGAGCTGGCGCTCATGTGTGCCCGGCTCAAGATTGACGTCTGGGAGGTGATCCGGGCCGCGGCGACGAAGCCGTTCGGCTTCATGCCGTTCTACCCGGGGCCCGGCCTCGGCGGCCACTGCATCCCGATCGATCCGTTCTATCTGTCGTGGAAGGCACGGGCGAGCGGCTTCGAGGCGCGCTTCATCGAGCTGGCCGGCCACGTGAACGGCCACATGCCGGATCACGTCGTGGACCTGGTCGGCGAAGCGCTGAACCGCCAGGGAAAGGCGGTGCGCGGCTCGCGCGTGCTGGTGCTGGGAGTGGCCTACAAGGCCGACATCGACGACGTGCGCGAGAGCCCCTCGCTCGACATCATGCAGAAGCTCGCGGAACGCGGGGCGCGCATCGACTACACCGACCCGTACGTTCCGAGCATTCGCTTCGCGGGCGGCGTCATGAAGAGCGTCCCGTTCACCGCCGTGCAGATCAAGCGTTTCGACTGCGTGGTGATCGCCACCGCACACAAGTCGATCGACTACGACTCGCTCCTGCGCTGGTCGCAGTCGGTCGTGGACACGCGCAACGCGCTGTCCGGGAAGCGCTCGCCGAAGATCGTGCGGCTGTAGCGCTCGTCGGGAGGAGGCCCCGCCGTGTCGCCACCGGAAGCCCCGAATCGCCCGCCCGTCGCGTTCCGCCGCGTCACGCCCATCCTGCGTGTCGTCGATCTCGCGGCCAGCCTCGATTACTACGTCTCGGTGCTCGGGTTCCGTCTGAACTGGCGGGATGAGAACGGCAACTCGTTCGCCTCGGTCTCCCGCGACGATTGTCACCTGTTCCTCGCGGTGGGCGACCAGGGCCATCCCGGCGCCTGGGTGTGGGTGGGCGTGAGCGATGCCGACGCGCTGCACGCGGAGATGCTGGCCAGGGGAGCACGCGTGCGCCAGCCCCCGGCGAACTATCCCTGGGGCTCGCGCGAGCTGCACGTCGAGGACCCGGACGGCAACGTGCTTCGCCTGGGCTCGGAGAACAGGCCGGGCGAGCCGTTCGGCGACTGGCTGGACATGCGCGGGGTCCGCTGGCGGTGCAACCCCGAGGGGGGCTGGACGCGGGCCGAATAGAGCGGCCTCGGGTCCCGGAGGACCTTCGCGAGCGTGAGATCTATTGGCGCCGCAGGGCCGACGTCAGGAGCGCTCGGCGACCGGCCCGCGCCCGGCTCCCCGGGTCGCGAGCCCGACCCACGCGAGCCCCCCGGCGAGGACGAGCAGGAACGGCGCCGCCCCCGGCCG
>DATDEX010000168.1:0-2615 GCA_036522895.1 Candidatus Eiseniibacteriota bacterium
GTGCCCGTGGACGCGGGCGCGGGCGACCCGGTCGCGCGGCTCCTCGCCGCCACGGAAGGCGCCGGCGTGGACGTCGCGCTCGAGTTCGTGGGGCTGCCGTCCACGATGCGGCAGGCGCTCGCGTCGCTCGCGCCCAATGGCCGCGCGGTGCTCGTGGCCTTGAGCGATCGGAGGCTCGAGCTGGATCCCTACTGCGAGATCCTCGGGCGCGAAGCGGAGCTCCTCGGCAGCAACGACCACACGCTCGCCGAGATCTCGGACGTGATCGCGTTCGCCGAGCGCGGCGCCCTCGATCTCTCCCGGGCAGTCGAGCGCACGGTGCCGCTCGAGGCCGCCGCGATCAACGACGTGCTGGACGCGCTCGAGCAGGGGCGCGCGGGCGTGCGCACCGTCGTCGTGCCGTGAATCGCGGTCGCCCGCGAGGGAGCTACGCGGTCGGCTCACCCCGCCACAGCACCGGCACGAGCGTCGTCCACAGGAGCACGCCGAGCGAGGCGAGGTTCACGTCGAGGTTCCAGCGCAGGAAGTGTCCGCCCATCGCGTACACGAACAGTACGAACGACACCGCGGAGATCGCCACGGACACCCACTGCGGCCCGTGGCGATCGTTCGTGCCCCAGGCGCGCACGATCACCAGCAGAACGAGGCACGCGACGGGCCAACCGCCCGCGTAGCGCTCCTGCGCGAGCGGCCGGCCCGCGAGGAAGACCGCCACGATCTCCGCCGGCACGAGCTTCACGAGACGCCCGAGCCAGGGGTCGGCACGCCCCGTCTGCCGGCCCACCGTGGCCGCGCGGATCGGGGCCGAGATGCGAAGCGGACCGGTCATGCGATCGCCTCATCCACCCGCGCGCGGGGCTCGCGCGCGGCTCGCAAGCGAGCCTCGCGGCGAGCCTCCCCGCGCCCTCTGCACGCGCGGGCGCCGGGTCCCGGCAGCGAACGCGTCAGTGGCGCGCCTTCGCCAGCTCGGTCACGCGCTCGACGAGCTCCAGCAGCGGCGCTTCGCCGCAGCCGTCGTCGAACGTGACCTCGTGGGCGTGCGCACCCTCTTCGATGCGCACGCGATACTGGATCATGTCGGGGAGCTTCGATGCCTGCTGCGCGGTCAGCCCGAAGAACGCCACGCCCTCGACGAGCTGGGAGAGGCGCTCCCGCGTCTCCGCGGGCAGCGAGTCGGTATCGACCTCGTGTTCGCTACGAAGCCCGGCGAGTCCTCCGCTCTGGACCACGCGAATGCGCACGTGTCACGGCCCCTTTCGCCTTCGCAGTCGTCAGCTTGGGCGACTTCTCCTGGCGGGGCGAAGCGCCCTTCACGTCGATGCCGACCCTCTTCCAGGCGGTCCGCACCACCGACGCGCCCTTGGTGCCGAACGCCGTGCCGGCGGCATCCACGGTGGCGGAAGCGGCCACCATGAAGTCGGCGTCGCGGTGCAGCGCCTTCGTGAGGGCAGAATACCAGACCTTTCCGGCCTTGAGCCACGCCTTGCCGCCGAAGCCGGCGGCCGCCAGGTAGAACGCGTGGTTCGGGATGCCGGAGTTGATGTGCACGCCACCGTTGTCGTCCTCGGTATCCACGTAGCCGTCCATGTGTGCGGGCTGCGGATCCTTGCCGATCCGGGGGTCGTCGTACGCGGTACCGGGCGACTTCATGCTGCGAAGTGCCACGGCGTGCACGCCCGGCGCCCAGAGGCCCTCGCCGATCAGCCAGTCCGCCTGTTTCACCGTCTGCTTGAGCATGTACTGCTTGACGAGCGAGCCGAACACATCGCTCATGTGCTCGTTCAGTGCGCCGCTCTGGCCCTGGTAGTCGAGCCCGGCCGAGTACTGCGTCACGCCGTGCGTCAGCTCGTGACCGATGATGTCGAGCGACTGGGTGAAGCGGCCGAAGATCACGCCGTCACCGTCGCCAAACACCATCTGGCGTCCGTTCCAGAACGCGTTGTTGAACGCGCGCCGGTAGTGCACGGTGGCGTCCAGCGGCAGGCCGCGGGCATCGATCGAATTCCGTCCGTGCACCTTGAGGAAGTAGTCGTACGTCGCGCCGAGCGCGTCGTACGCCTCGTTCACGCTCACGTCGGTCGTCGGCGAGTCGCCCTCGCGGCGCACGGGCCGGCCGGGCAGACCGAAGCCGTGGTCGGCGTCGTACACCGTGCGTCGCTCGCCGCCGCCGGGCAGCGAGGGGAGCGGCGTGATTCCACCCAGCGCCTCGCGCTCGCTCCGGAGCTCGATCGCGAACGCGAGACTTTCCTTCGCGCGCTCCGCGAGCCCGGGCCAGTGGTTGTCCGAAAGGCGCGCCATGTGCGCGAAGATGTGCGGCGGGACGATGCTGTGGACGCTCGGGCGCGGCTCGGGCTCTCGTGCGACTCGACGCATGGGCACCTCCATGGATCCGCCACGATCGTGTGGCGGGGATAGGCGGCTTTCGGGGGTGCTCGCCGCAATCGACGGAGCGCGGCGCATGACCCTGGTTACGACCTGGTTCGGCCGCGAGTTGCGGCATGCGAACGCCATGCCGAGCATGCCGGGGGCGGCCCGGGCTTCACGCGCGGCGGACAGGCGATGCGGAATCCACGCCGTGGCCGCCCCCTGGGCGAGGCGAACCGCCCGGCTCCGCC
>DATDEX010000169.1:0-8185 GCA_036522895.1 Candidatus Eiseniibacteriota bacterium
CGGCACGCCGCAGCACCGCATCCACGGCAGCGCCTCGGTGCTGCTCCTCGCCGCGGCGCAATCGTCCGCGTCGTCCGAGGAGCCGCGGCTGCCCGCAGGGGCGCTGCGCGCGCTCGGCCAGCTCGGGGTGACGCGGTCGACCGAGTTCGCCGCGGCCGCCGCCGGCGTCGTGCGCGCGTGGGACCGCGAGCTCCACGCCGGTCTGCGCACGGCGGAGCCGCGGTGAAACCGGTTCTCGTGGTCGTGCTGGTGGACGCGCTCGGCTGGACGCTCGCCGGACGCGATCCCACGTTCGCGCCGCGGCTCCCCGAGCGGCGGCCGCTCGCGACCGTGCTGGGCTTCAGCTCGGGCGCACTGCCCACCGCGTTCACGGGCCGCCCGCCGCGCGAGCACGGGCGCTGGCTCATGTACCGCCGCGCCGGCGCCGGGAGTGTCTTTCGCGGATTCGAGCTGCTGCGTTTCCTGCCGGCCCGGGTGCGGCGGAGCTGGACGCTCACGCGCTGGCTCAGCGGCCGGGTCGAGCGCCGCGGCGTGCGCGGGTACTTCAACCTCTACGACGTGCCCCGGGCGGAGCTGGCCGAGTTCGACCTGCCGGAGCGGGACGACATCTTCGCGCCCGGCGGCCTGCCGTGCGATTCGCTCTGGGACGCGCTCGAGCGGCGCCGCGTGCCGTGGCGCGGCTGGAACTGGCGCACGAGCGAGGACACCGCGCGCGCCGAGGCGCTCGAATGTCTCGAGCGCGGCCGCCACGACTTCCTGTTCCTCTATTCCGCCGCGCTCGATGCGCTCCTCCATCACGAGGGCTCGCGCGGGGCCGGCGTGCGCGCGAGCCTCGAACGCTGGTCGACGTGGTTCGACGTCGCGGGGGCGGCCGCGGCGCGCGGGGGGCGCGAGCCGTGGCTCTACCTCTGCTCCGACCACGGCATGGTGGACGTGACGGGCACCGTGGACGTCATGCGCCGCCTCGCGGCACTGCCGTGGCGGGGCGGGCGCGATTACCTGGCGTTCTTCGACTCCACGATGGCCCGTTTCTGGTGGCGCTCGCCCGCGGCGCGCGACGCGGTGCGCGCGGCGCTCTCGGCGGAGCCGCGCGGACGCTGGATACCGCTCGCGGAGCTCGCGGCCCAGGGCGCCGACTTCGCCGACCACCGCTACGGCGACGACGTGTTCCTGCTCGAGCCGGGCGCGTTGCTCCTGCCCTCGTACATGGGGCGCGAGCCGGTCGCGGCCATGCACGGCTACGATCCCTCGCACCCGGACATGGCGGGCGTGCTCGCCGCGAACCGGCCCCTGCCGGCGGACGTGACCCACCTGTCGCACTTGCGGGGCTTCCTCGAGCGCGAGCTGGACGCGGCCCGAGCCGGTCCCGCCGGGCGGGGGGAGGCGGCGTGAAGCGCGGCGAGATCGCCCACCACGTCACGCGCGGGGCGTTCTTCCTCGCGCTCGAGAAGACGGCGGCGCTCCTCACGGGCATGCTGTACTTCGCGCTCATGCTGCGCTGGCTGGGCCCGCACAACTACGGCGTGCTCACGCTGGCGCTCGCCATCACCGGGTTCGCCAGCATCTCCACCGGCAACCTCGAGGTGTTCCTCGAGCGCTACGCCGCCGAGTACCAGGCGCGCGGGCGGTTCGACCTGCTGACGCGCGCGCACGCCATCGCGCTCGGCATCAAGTTCGTGCTCGGGCTGCTCGCGAGCGGCGCGCTCCTCGCGATCACGCCGCAGCTCGCGACCCAGTACAACCAGCCGGAGTTGAACGTGCTGGTGCCCATCCTCACGTTCATGGTCGCGACCGACGGCCTCTCGACGACCGGGCGCTCGCTGCTGTTCGGCATGCAGCGCTACGAGTGGGTGAGCGGGCTCGCGCTGCTGTTCCACGTCGGCAAGACCGTGCTCGTGGGCCTCCTGTGGTGGAGCCGGCAGGGCCTCGTCTCGCTCGCCATCGGGCTCTCGGCGCTCGCGGTCATCCAGGCGATCATGTTCTCGATCGCGGCCTGGGCGCTGGCGCGTCGGGCGGAGCGGTCGCACGCCCCGACCGATCCGAACGCGGCCGCGCGCGCCGGCGAGCCGTCGCTGCTCCGCCAGATGATCGGCTACTGCGCGCCGTTGCTGGGCGCGCGCGCCGCATTCCTGTCCGGGCAGAACCTCGGCAAGCTCGTGTTGGGCAAGATCCTCGATGCCACGCAGCTCGGCTATTTCACGTTCGCGTTCCAGACGATCGAGCGCTTCGTCGAGCTCGTCTACACGCTGCCGAACTCGCTGCTGCCGTCGCTCACGCACCTCGTGGCGCGCGAGGAGCGCGAGCGGCTGGGATACGTGTTCGACCAGGCATTCCGCCTCGTCCAGGTGGCGGCGTGCGTCACGGCCTGGGCGGTGTTCTCGTTCGCGCCCGAGCTCACGATGTGGGTCGGAAGCCCGCTGTTCCTGCCGTCCATGGGGATGCTGCACGTGCTCGCGCTCGTCCCGATCGCGCGCACGGCGCAGCAGCCGCTCACGATGCTGTTCCAGGCCGCGCGCCGCCCCGGGATGGTGTTCGCGCTCGCGATGCTCAAGCTCAGCGTGGAGCTGGCCTGCTACTTCACCATCGTCCCGCGGATGGGGGGCCTCGGCGCATCGTGGGCGAACCTGGCCGGCGCGGTCGCCTCCTACCTGGCCGCGCTCGCGCTCGCGAGCACGATCCTCCCCGAGACGGCCGCCTCGCGGCTCGGCGCGCTCGGGCGGGCGCTGCTCGTCACGCTGCCCCTGCTCGGGCTCTCGCTCCTGATCGTCCGGCAGGGCCACGCGCCGGTCCAGTCCCTGGTGCTCCGGCTCCTGCTCGTGCCGCCCGGGATCGTGGCGCTCTTCGCATTCGGGCTCGTCACCCGCTACGATCTCGAGAAACTGTCGGCGCTGGAGCTCCGGGCACCGGCCGTCCGCCGCTTCCGCGATTCGCTCGTGGGCGCGGCCGACCGCCTGGCACGCGTGTTCGAGCCCCGGAGGACCACATGAACGCCCCCCGCGTGCTGGTCATCGTGCCCGCGCACAACGAGGAACAGAGCCTGCCCGCGACGCTGGCCGAGGTACGCTCCAGGGCCCCGGGCGTCGACCTGCTGGTGGTGGACGACGGCTCGCGAGACGAAACGGCCCGAGCGGCCGGCGCGGCGGGCGTGCCCGTGCTCCGCCACGCGGTGAACCTCGGCGTCGGCGGCGCTCTCCAGACCGGCTTCCGCTGGGCCTACGAGCACGGCTACGACGTCGCGGTGCAGCTCGACGCGGACGGCCAGCACGACCCGGCGTTCCTGCCGGCGCTGCTCGCCCCGGTGCTGGAAGGTCGCTGCGACGTGGCGATCGGTTCGCGCTTCGTCGCGGCCTCGGGCTACCGCGCGCCCTGGAACCGCCGGCTCGGCATGCTGCTCTTTAGCGGCGTCGTGCGACTGGCGCTCGGCCGCGCGATCGCCGACACGACGTCGGGATTCCGCGCCTACAACCGCGAGGTCATGCGTGTGTGCCAGCACGACTTCCCCAAGGACTTCCCCGACGCGCCGCTGCTCATCGCGCTCGCGCGCCGCGGCTTCAGGATCGACGAGGTTCCGGTGACGATGCGCGACCGCAAGGCCGGGGAATCGTTCTACACGCTCGGCAAGCAGCTCTACTACCCGTACAAGAACCTGCTCGCGTCGCTCATGGCGCTCATCCGCAGGCCCGTGTAGGAGGATGCCATGATGTTCCTGTCCCGCACCCAGGTGATCACCGCGCTCGGCGCGGTGCTGATGGCGCTCTACGTCCTCGACCTCGTCCGCCGGCGCAAGCTCTCGGAGGAGTACTCGCTGCTCTGGGTCATGGCGACCACGGTGATCGCGGTGCTCGGCTTCTCGACGCCGCTCCTCACCTGGATCACCCACGTCCTCGGCTTCCTCGGCGAATCGTCCACCACGTTCGCGTTCGGCCTGGCGTTCTCGCTGGCCATGCTGCTGTATCTCTCGCTCAAGTTGTCGCGCGTCGGCTTCGAGAACCACGCGCTGACCCGCGAGCTGGCCCTGCTGCGGGACGAAGTGGACGAGCTCCGGCGCGGCCACCGGGCGGGCACGGAGTGAACCGAGCGCTCCAGCTGCTGCTCGGCGTCGGGGTCTCGGCGCTCTGCGTGTGGCTGTCGATGAAGGACGTCCACTTCACGGAGGTGCTCGCCGCGCTCCGGGGCGCCAACCCGCTCGGGTTCGTGCTCGTCATGCTCGTCACGCTCGGCGGCTTCTGGCTCCGCGCCGTGCGCTGGCGATACTTCATCGCGGACGGCCACCGGATCGGCATGCGGTCGCTGTTCAGCGCGACCATGATCGGGTTCATGGCGAACAACGTGCTGCCGTTCCGGCTCGGGGAGTTCGTGCGGCCGTGGGCGCTGGCCCGGCGCGAGCACCTGTCCAAGACGACGCTGCTCGCGACGATCGTGGTCGAGCGGGCGATCGACATGCTGACGCTGCTCGGAATTTTCGGCATGAGCCTGCTCGTGCACCGGATCGCCGCGAACAGCGATGCCGGCCGGCTCGTGCAGTGGGGCGCGCGCGCGCTCATCGGGCTCTGCCTCGTGCTCACCGCGTTCGTGGTGGCCGCGGAGCGGAACCGCGCCCTCGCGCAGTCGCTCGTCCGCTGGATCACGTCGCCGCTCCCGGGCGAGGCGCGCGCGCGCGTTGCACACGTGCTCGAACGCTTCCTCGACGGGCTGGGGCTGTTCCGCGACCTCGGCCGGCTCGTGCGCGTGTTCGCGCTCTCGTTCGCGATGTTCCTGTGCTTCGCGCTCGCGCTGGGCGTGAGCCTGTGGTCGCTCGACATCGTGCTGCCCTGGTACGCGGGCCTCGTGATGCTCGTGATCACGGCCATCGGCATCATGGTGCCGGCGGCGCCCGGCTACATCGGAACGCTCAACATCGCGTGCACCGCGGGGCTCGCGCTGTTCGGCGTGGGCAAGGCGCAATCGGTGCCGTTCTCGTGGTTCTACTTCTTCAGCCAGTGGCTGCCCATCACCGCGGTCGGGCTCGTCTACCTGAACCGCGAGGGGTTGTCGCTCCGCTCGCTCGGGCAGGCGCGGAGCGGGGACACCGCGTGAGCCCGCGCGCGGGCCTAGGCCCGGAACGCCGCCGCCACCTTGCGCACGGCGCGCACGACGTCGTCGACGTCGCGATCGCTCATGCGCGCGAAGAGCGGCAGCGTGATGGCGCGGCGGTAGGCGTCCTCGGCCACCGGGAGCGCCCCCTCGCGGAGCCCGAGGCTGGTCCGGAAGTGGGGATGGAAGTGGATGGGGATGAAATGGACGCTGGTGCCGATGTTCTCCGCGCGCAGCTCGTCGATGAAGCGCGCCCGGTCGATGCGCAGCCGCTCGAGCTCGAGCCCGATCGCGAACAGGTGCCAGGCGTGCGTCATCCCCGGACGGGCGACCGGCAGGCGCACCCCGGGCACCCCGGCGAGCCCGGCCGCGTAACGCGCGACCAGCTCGTGCCGCCGCCGCTGCGACGCCTCGAAGCGCTCGAGCTGGGCGACGCCGATCGCCGCGAGCAGGTCGGACAGGTTGTACTTCCAGCCGGGCGCGGTGATCTCGTAGAACCACGACCCGCCCGCGCCGTACCGCTTCCACGCGTCGCGGCTCATCCCGTGCAGGCTCAGGAGCCGGATCCGCTCGGCGATCGCGGCGTCGTCGGTGACCGCGGCGCCACCCTCGCCGGTCGTGAGGTTCTTCGTCGCGTAGAACGAGAACGCGGTGATGTCGGCCAGCGCGGCCGAGCCGACGGGACGCCCGTGCGAGGCCGCCCCGAGCGCGTGCGCCGCGTCGTCCACGATGCGGATGCCGCGCGGCGCGGTGAGCGCGCGAAGCGCGTCGTAGTCGCACGGGTGCCCGGCGTAGTCGACGCTCAGCACGACCCGGGTCCGCGGCGAGAGCGCCGCCTCGACGCGGCGCGGGTCGATGCAGAGCGTGTCGGGCTCCACGTCCACGAGCACGGGCCGGGCTCGCACGTGCTCGATCACGTTGACCGTGGCGGCGAACGTGTACGGGGTCGTGATCACCTCGTCGCCTTCTCCCACCCCGAGCGCTTCGAGCGCCAGGTGCAGCGCACCCGTGGCGCTGTTCACGGCCACGGCGTGCCGGGCCCCCGCCAGCGCGGCGACGCGCTCGGCCAGCTCGAACGCGCGCGGGCCGGTGGTGATCCAGCCGGACTCCAGCGCCTGCAACACCAGCTCGCGCTCGCGCGCGCCGATGTCGGGCGCGGCGATGGGCAGGAACTCGGCGCGAACCGGGGTCCCGCCCTGCGAGGCGAGCCGCTCGGCGGGGGAGGAGAGCGTCGGATCGTTCACGATTTCATTCTAGGGCCGGCGCGCGCCGCGGCGCCAACCCGCGCGCTCCGGCGCTGACCGAGGCGCTCCCCCATGGCCCCCCGCCAGCACCAGTTCACCCGCGATTCTCTCGGCCTCGCGTTCACGCAGTACCTCGTGCGCGCGATGAGCATGGCGCGCGGCTTCGTCGCGGCGAAAATGCTCGACCCGTTGGCGTTCGGCGCCTGGAACGCGCTCCAGCTCATGATGGACTACGGCGGGCTCGCCCCGCTCGGCACCCAGCAGGGACTCGACCAGCTCGTCCCGGCGCGACTGGTCGAGGGCGACCCCCGGCGCGTCAGCCGCCTCAAGCAGGCGGCGCTGTTCAACGTCGTCGCGCTCACGCTGACGTTCGCGGCGCTGGGCCTCGTGTGGGCCTCGGTGGGCACCAGCCGCATGCGGGCGGCGTGGCACCTGAGCGGGATCGGGATCGCGCTCCTGTGCGTGATGTTCGTGAACGTCGCCAACGTCGGCACGAGCATCCTCCGCTCGCACGGCGACATCGGTGGACTCACCCGCTGGTTCGTGCTCCAGGGGCTGATCGGCTCCGGGCTCGGGCTCACGCTCATGGTCTGGATGGGACGCTGGGGCCTCCTCTGGGGCTGGTTCGCGGGCTGTCTCGTGGCGCTTCTGTTCGTCGTGCGGCGCGGCCGCAGGGTGTTTCCTCTCCTGCCCGCCCCCGCACTCGAGAGCCTCGACCTGCTCCAGGTGGGCATCCCGCTCTACGTGTTCAGCGCGAGCAGCATCGTCATGCGCAACCTCGACCGGATCGTCGTGCTGCGCTTCCTCGGCACGCAGGCGCTGGGCTACTACGGCCTGTCGGTGAACGTGCTCACGCTGCTCATGGCGATCCCGGACTCGCTGACCTACGTGAGCTACCCCCAGCTCGTGAAGCGCTACAGCGAGGCGGGGCGGGATCCGAGCGCGATCCAGGAGCGGGTCGACCGCCTGGTCCGCGGCGTGGCCGTGGGTTTGCCGCTCGTCGCCGGCCTGTGCGCGCTGTGGGCGCCCGAGCTCGTGCACGTGCTCCTGCCCAAGTACGATCCGTGCGTGGACGCGCTGCGCGTGCTCGCGTTCGGCGCGACGGGGATCGCGCTGTCGTCGTTCGCCTCGATCGTGCTCATGACCGTCGGCCGCCGCATCATCCTGGTGCCGGCCGCGGTGTTCCTCACCGCGCTCTCGGGCGGGCTGCAGATGCTGTCGCTGCGCTGGAACGGCGGCCTCACCGGCGTCGCGGCGGCCTCGGCCTCGGCCTACCTCGTGAGCGGGGCGGTGCTGCTGGCGCTGGCGGCGGCCGGCCTCGGGCGGCCGTTCGGACACATCCTGGCGCTGATCGCGCGCTGCCTCCTGCCGACCGCGCTCGGCACGCTGCTCGTCTGGGGCGCGACCGTGCTCGTGCTCGCGCCCGTCGGGGCGCTCTCGACGCAACTCCTGGCGCGGCTGCTGCTCGGCTCGGGCGCGTTCGTCGGGCTCTACCTGCTGCTCGCGCTGCCGTTCGCCCGCGGCATCGGATTCCGCGCGCTCGCGCTCGAGTCGAATCTGCCGATCGTCTCGGGGCTCGTGCGCTGGTTCTCGCGCGACCGGGACGGCACCCCGTGAGGCGCGAGGGCGCGTGGGCGCTGCTGCCGATCGTGTGCGGGCTCGCCGTGGCCGGCCTGCTCGGCGCGGGGGCGCTCGACGCGCTCCCCGAGGGTCTGCGCGTGGCGCTCGCGTTCGGTGTGCTGGTGCTCCTGCCGGGGCTCGCGTGGCACCGTGCGATCGGCGCGCCGAACCCGGGCGGCGGCTGGCTCGCCGCCGGCTGGGCGCTGGGATTCGGCGTCGCCTGGCTCGGCGCCTGCGTGCTCGTGACC
>DATDEX010000170.1:0-2677 GCA_036522895.1 Candidatus Eiseniibacteriota bacterium
GGGCCGGCCCGCGGGGTCACGCGGGCGGGCGGCGGCGCGGCTCACATCGAGAACTTGCCGAAGTCCTCGGGATCGAGATTCTCGAGGAAGCGGCGGAGCTGCTCGGCCTTCTGCGCCTCGGTGAGCGGCACGCCCGGCTCGGTCGCGGGTGGCGAGGGGTCGTCGGGATCGTCGTCCTCCCGCACCGCCATCTGGTCGGGCGGAGCCTGGAGCAGGTCCTCGTTCACGTAGAGCGGCGCCTCCGTGCGGAGCGCCACCGCGATCGAGTCGCTCGGGCGGGCGTCCACCGAGAGCACTTCCTGGCCGCGCTCCAGGAGCAGTGTGGCGTAATACGTGCCGTCACGCAGGTCGGTGATCGTGACGCGGGTCACCTTGGCCTTGAGCCCTTCCACGAGCAGCGCCAGGAGGTCGTGGGTGAGCGGACGCGCGAACGCCTCGTGCTTCACGAGCCGGGCGATGGCCTGGGCTTCGAACGGGCCGACGAAGATCGGCAGCACGCGCGTCCCGTCGACCTCGCGCAGCACGACGACGTGCTGCTGGGTCTTCGGCTCGGTGCCGAGCCCGTGGACGCGCGCCTCCACGAGTTTCACGGCTTGCCGCCGCCGCCCTTCGCCCCGGGCTTCTTCGCCACGGCCGCCGCGCTGTCGGGATTCATGAAGTCCGGCACGGTGTCGGTGCGCATGTGATCCACCATCCATTGGGCCGAAGTCGAGAGCTCGGACTTGGGATACTTCTGCAGCAGCTCGCGGAACACGCGCTCCGCGGCGTCGTAATCCTTGAGCTCCTCGGAGTTGATGAAGCCCACCATGAAGAGCGCCTGGGGCGTCACGTCGGCTTCCGGGTACTTGTCCACGACCTTCCGGTACGCGGTGATCCGCGAGGCCGCGTCGCCGGCGGCCTGGGCGTCCTGGAACAGCTCGCGCGCGCTCTTCTTCGCGGAGACCCAGCGGTGGATCGCGTCGGAATCCGGTGCCACCTTGAACTGCGCTTTGATGCGCGCGAGCTGGTCCTGGTAGAAGTGCTGGGTGCGCTCCTGGCCCAACTGGCGCACGATGAACGTGCGGACCTGGTCGAAATCGCGCACCGACTCGGGGTGGTACGCCTCGACCTTGACGACGTGCCAGCCGTGGTCGGTCTTCCACGGCCCGCCGATCTTGCCCTGGCCGAGCGCCATGGCCGACTCCGCGAGCGCCGGTTGCGGGCCCAGGCCCGCGAACCCGCCGTCCTTCGTGGCGGTGCCGAGCATGCCGCCGTTCGACTTCGTGAGCGTGTCGGCCGTGTACTGCTTCACGAGCTTGTCCCAGTCGGCGCCCTTCATCCGCGCCAGGCCCAGGACCCGCTTCGCGTCGGCCTCGGTCTTCGACTGGATGTGCCGCAGCGTCACGTTGGCCGGCGTCTTCCACTCGTCGAGGTGCGAGTCGTAATAGGCCTTGGCCTCGGAGTCGCTGGGCGGCGCGTTCTTCGCCATGACCTCGTTGACCCAGGTGCGGATCAGGAGGTCGCGCTTCTGCGCCTCGATCTGGAGGATCAGCTCGGGGCGCCGGGTGACGCCGTTCGCGTCGGCGTCCTTGAGCCACACCTTCTCCTCGACGAGGCGGTCGAGGAGCTGCTTGCGTCCGTCCGGCGTCGAGTACTGCGCGCGGTACTGCTCGGGCAGCTCCTGGAGCCGCGCCGCGAGCATGCGCGGGGTGATCACGTCGCTGCCGATGCGCACGAGCACGGCGTCGGAGTCGCCCGCGGCACGCGTGCCGGTGGCCGCGGCGGAGGGCTTCGCGGCGTCCGACTTCGACTCCTTCTTGGACTCCTTCTTCGAGGCGGCGGACACCGCCCCGGCGGCCAGCGCCGCGACCACGAGCGTCAGCGCGAGGAGGCGAAGGCGCTTCATGCCCGCACCACCCAGACCTTCACGGTCGCGGTGACGCCGCCGAAGAACCGGACCGTCACGTCGTAGTTGCCAAGCTGCTTGATGTGGTCGGGCACCTCGATCCGCCGGCGCTCGACCTCGTGCCCGGCGACCTTGAGCGCGTCGGCGACGTCGGCGTTCGTGATCGAGCCGAACAGCGTGTCCTCCTCGTTCGCCTGCGCGGCGATGTTGACCTGAAGTCCGTCGATCTTCGCGGCCTCGGCGCGCGCGGCGGCGACGAGCTTGTCGGCCTGTGCGGCCTGCTGGCGCGCGAGCTCCTGGTAGAGGTTCGCGGCCTTGTTCCCGATCGGGATCGCGAGCCGGCGCGGCAACAGGTAATTGCGCGCGAAGCCGGGCTTCACGTTGACCGTGGCGCCTTTCTGACCCACGCCCTTCAGATCGTCGAGCAGTATGACTTCCATGGGGATCCTCCTAGGCCTCCCCGCGCGGGGACGGCTCGAGTCGCCGGAAGTCCAGCCACACGTCGGAGAGGCCGAGCAGCGCCACCGACGGCAGGAACACCGGCAGGGTGAAAGCGAACAACAACACCATCACGAGCAGGACGAACACGGGCGGAACGCCGCGCGCGAGCAGGACCGAGTGGGTCACTGCGATGCCCTGCACACTATAACCCAGCACCGACTGCACCAGCAGCGCCGCGGCCCCCGGCCGCCACGCCGCGTTCGAGAGCAGCGCGAGCGCGAGGCCGGCGATGAGCGGCACGAGCGCGCCGTCCGGCAGCCGCCAGCCCGTGAACGACGCGCGCGAGAGCGG
>DATDEX010000171.1:0-6775 GCA_036522895.1 Candidatus Eiseniibacteriota bacterium
CCCGATTCGACCGAGCCGCACCGCATGCTGGCGCGGGTGCTCCAGGACGCCGGCCAGTACGGCGAGTCGGAGCGCGAATGGCTGCTGCTGCGCGAGCGGCTGCCCAACGAGCCGGGCGTGTTGCTCGACCTGGGCGGCTGCCGCGAGCGCGCGGGCAACGTCGATGGCGCGCTCGCCGCGGGGCGGGCGGCGCTCAAGCTCCAGCCCGACTGGCCGCCGGCCATGAACTTCCTCGGCTACGTGATGGCGGACCACAACCGCGAGCTGGCCGACGCCCGCAAGCTCATCGAGCGGGCGCTCCAGCGCGATCCTCAGAACGGCGCCTACGTGGACTCGTACGGCTGGGTGCTCTACCGGCTCGGCCACTACCCCGAGGCGCGCGAGCAGCTGGAGCGCGCGGTCCGGCTCACGGACGGCGACCCGGTCGTGCGCGAGCACCTGGGCGACGTCTACCGCGACTTGAAGCTCCCCGATCTCGCGCGCGAGCAGTACCGGCTCGGGCGGGCGGCGAACGGCGAGAACGCCCGGCGCGTCTCGGACAAGCTCCGGGCGCTGCGCTGAAAGCCCCAGCTTCCGACAACACAACTCTTTGTCTTGTAATAGCTTAGTTCTGAAGCCAAGATTGTGTACGGGTCCCTGGTCCGGGTGCAGCAGGCCACCCCGGGTCGCGTGACCCGCCCCGGCGAACCCCCGCCGGTGCTTCGAGAGCCCCTCCCCCCCGCACGGCTTGACCGTTCTGGAACTTCTGACACGCCCCGGGGTATGTCCACCCGAGTGAGGTCCCGCTTGCCCCCTGATCGAGACCCTCTGCCGCCGCAGATCGTGAGCCTCTCCGACGAGGACCTCATGGGCCGCGTCGCGGAGGACGACGAACGAGCGTTCACCGAGATCGTACGGCGCTTTCAGGGGCGGGTGGGCAACCTCATCAGCCGGGTGTTGAACGACCGGGAGAGCGTGGATGACCTCGCGCAGGAAGTGTTCGTGCGCGTGTTCGTGCACCGCCGGAACTATCGGCGGGGCTCCAAGTTCTCCACCTGGGTGTTCACCATCGCCGCGAATCTCGCGAAGAACGAGATCCGGCGGCGGGTGAGGCGCAGGAACTGGTTCTCGCTCGACGCGCTCACCGAGATGTTGTCGGACAGCCTGCCGCAGCTCGCGGATCCCACGGAGGGCCGGGAGCAGGGGCTGGAGCGGGAACAGCTGCAGGGAGCCGTGGGACGCGCCATCGCGACGGTTCCCGAGAAGTACCGATTGGCATTGGTGCTCCGTGACATCGAAGGACTGGCATACGAGGAGATCGCCGAAGTGCTCGGCCTCCCGGGCGGAACGGTGCGTTCCCGCATCAATCGCGCCCGCGGGATGCTGCAGCGCAAGCTCCAACCGCTACTTCGAAAGCAGGACGCTCCATGAATCGATGTGACCAGGGCCGGCGGTTGTTCGGGGCCTACTGGGACGACGAGGTGACGCAGGCCGAGCGCGAGTGGCTCGAGTCCCACTTCGCCGGCTGCCCCGCCTGCCGCCAGCAGTACGAGCAGTTTGCACGCACCCTCGAAGCCGTCGGTTCCCTGCCGCGTACCGACACGGCCAGCGACCTCCCCGAGCGCGCGCTCGCGGCGGCGCGTCGCGCTTCGAGCGTGCCCGACCGCATCGCGGCCGCGCCGGCGACGCCGCGCTGGGTGCCGATCACGGCCGCCGCGGCGCTCGTCCTCGTCGCCGTCACGAAGCTGTCGCCGATCCTCGCCCCACTGCTCTCGGGCGGCGCGCCGGGAGGCGTCACGACGCTCGGCCAGCTCGCGCGCCTCGAGAAGCCGGTCGCCGAGCCGCGGCTCCTCGTCCCCGCGCCGGTCCCCGGTGCGCACACGCCCGCGCAGCGTCCCATCCCGACCCTCGCCGACTCGCTGTTCGATCACTCGGAAGACGTCGAGTTCATCCTCGACCCCGTCGTCCTCCACCGCGGCCGCGCGCAGGCGGCCTCGCATCTGCCTGCCGGCGTGCAGGGCGAGCACACGGTGATCTCGTTCTGAGCGGGACCGTGCCCCGTCCCGTACTTCCTCCGCGCCCCGTCCCCGGACGGGGCGTGCGCGTGTCCGGCGCGGCACGCCGGCTCGTGCCGCTCGTGGCCGCCCTGGTCGTGCTCGCGAGCCGGCTTCCGGCGGCGCGCGCGCAGTCCACGCTGTCGGCCTTCGAAGACGACGTGGACCGGATCGCCCGGCGCGCGCGGCCGTGCATGGTCACGGTGGTCGCACAGCGCAAGGTGTCGCGGGCCGAGAGCCCGACGCGCACGCACAACCGCGTCGGCTCCGGCGTGGCGGTGGCCGCGAACGGTGTGCTCACGACGGCCAGCGTGGTGGTCGGCGCCGAGCGCGTGTTCGTGGTCACCGACAACCACCTCGAGGTCGAGGCGCACGTCGTCGGCATGGACCCGGTGCGCAACCTGGCGCTCCTGAAGCCCGACGGGCTCGAGCTCTCGAGCCTGCCGCTCGCCGCCAAGCCGGCCGCGAGTGGCGACTGGGTGATCGCGCTCGGGAGCTCGTACCGCATGTCGCCCACGCAATCCGTGGGCACCGTGGCGCTCCGCTTCCCCGAGCCGGGCACGAGCCTGCTGCAGCTCACGAACGAGGTCTACCCGGGCAACAGCGGCGGGGCCGCGCTCAACTCGCACGGCGAGCTCCTCGGCCTCGTCCAGGGCGAACTCGGCGCGCCCGAGGCACCCGGCCAGCGCGAGCGCGGCGAGCGCCGGCCCGGCGGGCTCTCGTTCGCAATCCCGACCGAGGACATCGTCCCGTTCCTGGACGGGCTCGCGAAGTTCGGCCGCGTGCGCCACGGCATGCTCGGCGTCTCGACTCGGGGCGCGTTCGTGAACGGGGTCTCCGACCCGAACGAGCGTGTGCCGATCGGGGCGCTCGTCGAGGCGGTGCAGCCCGGCGGACCCGCAGCGCGACTGGGACTCAAGAAGGGCGACCTGATCGTGGCGTTCGAAGACGAGCGGGTCGAGTACTCCGAGCAGCTCGCGCGCTGGGTGGCCGCCGCGGGCCCCGGCGTGGTGGTGACGGTCGTGTGGGTGCGGGACGAGATCCGCCACGAGGGCCGCACGCGCCTCGACGAGGCCCCGAGCGCGATCCCGTCGTGGATGGACGTCGGGTCGGCGTCCTCGGCGCTCTCGCTCGGCGCGGGCGCGGGGGGAGCATCGGCCGACCTCGACGCCCCGCCGCACCACCCGGCGCGCATGCTGCGCGAGCGCCACGACGCCGCGGATACCACGGCGCGCTGACGTCCCCGCGCGCCGCGCGCACTCGCAGCGCGGGCGAACCCGCAGCGCCGGCCGCCCCGACTTCCCTTCCGGATCGCGATGTCGCAGAGTCGCCCGGACTCGCACCACCGGCGGGAGGGAACGATGGCTCGGCTTCGCGCGTCCGCGGCAGGCGTGGGCGTCCTGTGGATCGTCGTGCTCGCGCTCGCGCTCGCGCCCGGCAACGGCCGGGCCGCCGGAACCGCGCGCCGGGCGGGTGGACCCGCCGCGCCCCGCGGGGCAGTGGCCGGCACGGGGCTCGAACGGCTCGAGCGCCAGGTCCAGGAGTTCACGCTCGCGAACGGGCTCCGATTCCTGCTCGTCGAGCGCCACGACGCCCCGGTGTTCTCGTTCCAGAGCGTGGTGAACGCCGGCTCGGCGAACGACCAGGTGGGGACCACCGGGCTCGCGCACATGATGGAGCACATGGCGTTCAAGGGAACGCCGTGGGTGGGGACGAAGGACGCCGCGGCCGAGCGGCCGTTGCTCGACGCGGAGGAGCGCACCTACGCCGCGCTCGCCACCGAGCGGAGCCGGCTCCCGCGCCCCGACTCGACGCGACTCCGCGCGCGTGAGGCCGAGTTCGCGGCCGCCGAGCGGGCCGCCGAGGCGACCGTCGAGACCGAGGAATTCGTGCGCATCCTCGAGCGTGCCGGGGCGAAGGACCTGAACGCGTCCACGTCGAGCGACGTGACCGCCTACACGTGCTCGCTGCCCTCCAACCGCCTCGAGCTGTGGGCGGCCATGGAGGGCGGGCGCCTCGCGCACCCGGTGTTCCGCGAGTTCTACAAGGAACGCGAGGTGGTGATCGAGGAGCGACGGATGCGCACGGAATCGTCCCCGTTCGGGCGACTGCTCGAGGAGTTCGTGCACGCGGCGTTCTCCGCGCATCCCTACGGTTTCGGCACGATCGGCTTTCCGTCCGACCTGGAGTCGTTCTCGCGCACCCAGGGCGAGGCGTTCTTCCATCGCTACTACGTGGCGTCCAACATCACGATCGCCGTGGTCGGGGACGTGACGCTCCCCGAGCTTCGCGCGGTGGCCGAGCGCTATTTCACGGACATCCCCGCCGGCCCGCCGCCTCCGGGCATCGCCACGATCGAGCCCCCGCAGCGGGCCGAGCGGCGGGCGATCCTCGAAGACGCGGCCCAGCCCATGGTGCTGGTCGGCTGGCACGTCCCGGCCTCGAGCGACCCGCGCTACGTCGCCTACCAGGCGCTGGCCGACCTGCTGGGCGGCGGCGACCACGCGCGCCTGCAGAAGGCGCTCGTGAAGGACGAGAAGATCGCGGTGGACGTCGAGACGACGACCGGCTTCCCGGGGGAGAAGTTCCCCTCGCTCTGGGGCGTCCTCTCGGTGCCGGCCGTCGGCGTCCCGCCCGACTCGGTCGAGCGGGAAGTCTGTCGCGTGATCGACGACGTGGTCACGAAACACCCGCTCACCCAGGCCGAGCTCGACGGCTACAAGGTGCGCGTGCGCGCGCAGAAGCTGGGCGCGGTGGAACGGAACGGGGCGCTCGCGAACGAGCTGTCGATGGCCCAGACGCTCCACGGCGACTGGCGGGAGTTCTTCCGCGATCAGGACCGCGTGCAGGCGCTCACGCCGGCGGACCTCGCGGATGCCATGCAGCTCGCGTTCACGCGCACGAACCGCACGACGGCGATGATCGTTCCGCCCGCCGCGGCCGACTCCACGTCGGGGGCGCACTGACATGCGCGCCGCGCGTCGCATCCTCGCGCTCGCTTCGCTCGTCGCCACCGTGCCGTTCGGCTTCGCAGCCGGCGTCGGCCACGCTGCCGGCGCCACCCCTGGCGCCGGGGCCGAAGCCTCGCGGTTCGATCCGCACCCCCTGGTGGCGCCGCCGCTCCGCGCGCTGCGCATCCCCCGGCCGGAGCGGACGACGCTGCCGAACGGCATCGTGGTGTTCCTGCTCGAGGATCACACGTTCCCGGTCGTGACCGGGACCGCCTACGTTCCCTCGAGCCCCGGGCTCGTCCCCGACGACCGCGTGGGGCTCGCCGAGCTGACCGGCGACGCGATGCGCCGCGGCGGGAGCGCCGCCCACCCCGGCGACGCACTCGACGACCGGCTCGCCGCGATCGGCGCGAGCATCAGCACCTGGCTCTCGGGCGAGCTCGGCTACGGCGGCTTCCGCTCGCTCGCCGAGCACGCCGACGAGGTCGTGGGCCTCTTCGCCGAGGTGCTCGCGCGCCCGGTGTTCCCCGAGGACAAGCTCCAGCTCGCGAAGCTCTCGCTCCACCAGGAGATCGCGAGCCGGAACGACGAGGTGTTTCCGATCGCCTCCCGGCTCGCGAACCGCGCCGTCTACGGCAAGGGCTCGGCGTGGGCGCGCATTCCCGAGCACGCGAGCGCGGAGGCGGTCACGCGCGCCGACTGCCAGCGGCTCCACGCCCAGGTGTTCGTTCCCGAGCGAATGGTGCTCGCCGTCTACGGCGACTTCCGGGGTGCCGACATGAAGCGGCGCCTGGCCGTCGCATTCGGGGGCTGGAAGAAGAGCGGCACGCCGGCGCCGTCCCTGCCGGGCGTGGGTGACCCCGTCCCGCCGCGTCTCTACTTCGCGCCCAAGGAGGACGTCACCCAGTCCGTGCTGCTCCTCGCCGGGCTCGGCGCACGCGTCGACGAGCCCGACGTCGCGGCGCTCGACGTGGTGGTCCAGGCGCTGGGGGGCGGCGGGCAGTCGCGGCTCAACCGCCACATCCGCACCGAGCGCGGGCTCGCCTACACCACCGGCGCGGAGGCCGGCGAGGAGTACCGCCGTCCGGGCGTGTTCCTGGCCTGGTCGCTCACGCGCAACGACTCGGCGCTCACCGCGCTCGAGCTCGTGCGGGGCGAGGTCGCGGGCATGCTCGAGAAGCCGCTCGGCGACGACGAGTTCCGCGCCGCCAAGGAGTCGGTCGAGAACCAGTTCGTGTTCAACTTCGAGCAGCGCTCGGCTCCGCTCTTCCGCGCCGCCTATTACCAGGTCCAGGGCTACCCGGCCGACTTCCTCAGCACCTACCAGCGCGCGCTCGACGCGGTCACCCCGGCCAGCGCGTTCGCGGCGGCGCGCCGGCACATCAAGACTGGCGGGCTGGCGGTGATCGTGGTGGGGAAGGAGCCGGCGTTCGAGCACCCGCTCGAGCGCGAGGGCCTGCCGGTCGAGCGCGTGGACATCACGATCCCGCCGGAGCCCGATCACTAGCTCGCGGACACCGGCTCCGTAAACCCGCGCTTCGGACGGCTCCTCCGCCCGGACGCCCGCTTCGCATGGGGCCGCGGCCCCGGCCGGCGCCGGTCGTGTATGCTGGCCGGGTGAGCCGCGATCTCCCGCTCGAGTTCCCCGGCCGTCCCGCGCGTTCGCGCATCCGTATCGCCCGCGGCGGGCTCGCGCGGCTGGGCGTGCTCACGCGGGCGACGACCCGCGCCCGCCACGTCGTGCTGGTGAGCGACGCGAGGGTCGGCGGGCTCTACGGCGCCGCCGCGACG
>DATDEX010000172.1:0-8537 GCA_036522895.1 Candidatus Eiseniibacteriota bacterium
AAGTCGGCCAGCTTCAACGTGCGCCTCCCCTTGGGCCCGAGCACGACGGCCGACGCCCCCAGGGCGATAAGCACGGGGGCGAGTGTGGACGGGTTCACCATTACGCACTTGTGCCCCTGCGTGAAGACGGCGTGGAACTGATTCTCGCCGTCGAGGGCGAAGCACTTCTCGCCCCCCTTGAGGAAGCAGTTCACATGCTCATCGCGGAAGTACCAGCAGCGATTGCGCTGGCACAGGTTGCCGCCGAGCGTGCCCATGTTGCGGATCTGCGGCGAGGCGACGAGCGACGCGGCGCGCGCGACCGCGGCGTAGTCGCGCTGGAGCGCGGGCAGCCGCGCGAGCGCGGACAGCGTGACGAGCGCGCCCAACTCGAGCCCCGCGGCGGTCTCTCGCACCTCGTGGAGTTCGCGCACGCCCGCCAGCGCCACCACCCGGCGTGGCTCGTGCAGCCGGTGTTTCAGGTTCGGCACCGCGTCCGTGCCGCCGGCCATGAGCAGGCACTCGCCCGGGTGCTCGGCCAGCTCGCGGAGCACGCCGTCGACGCTCGTCGGGCGCACCCACTCGAAGACGGGGAGCGTGAGCACGTCAGCCCCTGGCCCCGGCCCCGGTGAGCCGCGCACGCGCGCGCTCCCAGGCCGTGCGCGCGTCGCCGGCGCCCAGCAATGCCCGCACCGCGGGCGGCGAGAACGGCAGCCGGTCGCAGCGAATGCCGAGCGCGTCGTGGATGGC
This sequence comes from Candidatus Eiseniibacteriota bacterium, assembly GCA_036522895.1. GTDB lineage: Bacteria > Eisenbacteria > RBG-16-71-46 > RBG-16-71-46 > RBG-16-71-46 > JAIOPA01. The sequence goes on from DATDEX010000172.1 coordinate 730, forward strand.
GTTCGCGATCGCGGGCACGCTCGGATGGAGCGGCCCCTCGCCCGCCTCCTTGGCGCCGTAGGGCCCCTCGGGATCCACCGACTCGATGATGAACGATTCCAGCTCGGGCGTATCGAGCGACGTGGGCATGCGGTAGTCGAGCAGGCTCGGGCCGTCGTGGATCCCGGGCCCGTGGCCCACCGCGGCGGGCTTGAACGTGTGGGTCTCGAACAGCGCTTCGCCGAAGCCCATGTAAGCGCTCCCCTCCATCTGCCCTTCCACCGCCACCGGCGAGAGCGCGCGGCCGCAGTCGTGTGCGACCCAGATCTTCTTCACGGTCACGACGCCGGTCTCGGGGTCGCAGTCCACCTCCGCGACGTGCGCGGTGAACGAATAGGCCGGCGAGGCGCCGATCGTGCCGCCGCGATAGTCGCCGCCCAGCTTGGGCGACTGGTACCAGCCCACCGAGCCGAGCGTGCCGTGCCGCGCTTCGGCGGCCTGGAACGCGGCCTTGACGCTCATCGCGTGCTTCACCGGGTCGCTCGCCGCGACCGCCATGCCGTTCGCGAGCACGACGTCGCGCGGGGGGACGCCCCAGCGCTCCGCGAGCGTCGCGGCGATCTTCTCGCGGAGCTGCCGCGCGGCGTCGAGGCAGGCGTTCCCGCACATGAACGTCTCGCGGCTCGAGTAGGAGCCCAGGTCGACGGGCGTGAGATCCGTGTCGGCCGCCACCACGCGCACGTCGCCGAGCGAGAGCCCCAGCTCCTCGCACACGATGTAGGCGAGCACCGAGTCGGCGCCCTGGCCGATGTCGCTGATCCCGCAGAAGAGCGTGGCGCGGCCCGAGCGATCGAGCTTCAGCTGCACCGCCGACTGGGGCATCTCGTTCGGGTAGATGCAGTAGTTGGTGCCCGAGATGTACATGCTCCCCGCCATCCCGAGCCCGCGGCCGTAGGGCAGCTGCCGCCAGCGCTGCCGCCACTCGGACGCCCGCTCGACCGCGTCGAGGCAGGCGAGGAAGCCGTTCGACGTGACGCGCAGCCCGTTCACCGTGCGCGTGTTCTCGCCCAGGTAGTTCCTTCGCCGCACCGCGAACGGGTCCATGCCGATCCGCTCGGCGAGCTTGTCGAGCTGGCACTCGAACGCGAAGCGAGGCTGCACCGAGCCGTGCCCGCGCTTGGGGCCGCAGCACGGCTTGTTCGTGAACACGCGCGTGGAATCGAACCGGTATGCCGGCATCGCGTAGGGCGCGGTGAGGAGCTGGCCCGAGTAGTAGGTCGTCACGAGCCCGAAGCTCGAGTAGGCGCCGCCGTCGATGTGGATGCGCGCGTCGGTGCCGGTCAACGTTCCGTCCGAGCGGATGCCGGTGCGGTAGCGCATCCGCATCGGGTGCCGGCCGCGGTGCGCGTAGAACACCTCCTCGCGCGTGTAGAGAATCTTGACCGGCCGGCCGGTGAGCATGGAGAGCTTGGCGGCGCAGAACTCGAGCGAGAACGGCTCGCTCTTCCCCCCGAACGCCCCGCCCACGACCGGCTGGATGACCCGGATGCGCTGGGTCGGGAGCCCGAGCACCTTGGCGAGGTCCCGGTGCAGGTAGTGCGCCACCTGCGTGCTCGACCACACGGTCAGGAAGCCGCTGGCATCGAACTCGGCGACGCAGCAGTGCGGCTCGATCGGGCCGTGCGTGGAGCCCTCGTACCAGTACTCGGCCTCCACGACCTCGTCGCTCGCCGCGAGGAGCTCGTCGACGGGGCCGAACTCGAGGTGGACGTGCTTGGAGAGGTTCCCCTCGGAGGCCTTCTCGTTCACCTGGATCTCGGGGTGCTCGAGCGCCTCGTCGATGCCGGTGATCGCGGGCAGCACCTCGTAGGTGACGCGGATCTTCCTGAGCGCTTCTTCGGCGATGAGCTCCGACTCGGCGGCTACGGCAGCGATCGCGTCGCCCACGTAGCGCACCTTGTGCTCGCAGAGCGCCTGCTCGTCCTGGGTCCACGGGATGATGCCGAAGTACTCGGGCAGGTCCTTCCCGGTCACGACCGCGTGCACGCCGGGCAGTGCCAGCGCCTCGCGCGTGTCGATGGCGAGGATGCGCGCGTGCGCGTGGATCGAGCGCTTGAGCTTGGCGTGGAGCATGCGCGGCAGCGTGATGTCGTCGGCGTACACCGCACGGCCCGTGACTTTCGCGAGGCCCTCGAGCTTGCGGTTCCGCCGGCCGATCGTGTGGAACGTGTTGCCGTTCGGGGGCCCGGTGCGGCCGCCCTCCCAGGCCGGCGGGGTGAGGCGAACGTCGCCCGGCATCTGCCGGCCCTCCGGGATCGCCATCCCGGGACTGGCGGCGGCGGCCGTCTCGGGCTTCCCTTGTTTCCGGGGCCCGCTCATGCGCTCGCCTCCGCGCCGCGGCGCTCGCGCAGCTCGCGCGCGGCGAGCTCGACGGCGTCGAGGATCTTGGTGTAGCCCGTGCAGCGGCAGAGGTTCCCGGACAGGGCGTGCGCGATCTCCTGGCGCGAGGGCGCGGCGTTTCGCTCGAGCAGCGCGTACGCGCTCATCAGCATGCCCGGCGTGCAGAACCCGCACTGCGCACCGCCCGTCAGGTCGAGCGCGTCCTGGAGCGGGTGCGGCCGGGCGCCGCCCGCGAGCCCCTCGACGGTGCGGATCTCGCGGCCCTCGCTCGCGAGCGCGAGCGTGATGCACGCGAGCACCGGCTCGCCGTCCACGAGCACCGTGCAGGCGCCGCAGTCCCCCTTGTCGCAGCCTTGCTTCGAGCCCGTGAGCCCGAGGCCGTAGCGGAGCGCCTCGAGCAGGGTCGTGTAGGGCGTCACCGCGCACTCGTGCCGGTCGCCGTTCACGTGCAGCCGGCACAGCACCGAGGCAAGGGGTTCCAAGGGCGTACTCCGGGGGATCGGTGAGTGCGGCCAGCATCGAGCCAAGGGGTGGCTGGTGCGATTGAAGCCCCTGCACCTTGGGGTGTCAACGCCACCCCGCCCCGGACGCGCGTCCGCCGCGAGGCGTCATCGAGCGCCTCCCCCGGGCCGGTACCTCGCTTGCCGACCCGTCGCGCGCCGCGCACAATGGCGGCATGAGTGACGCCACCCCCAAGCCCCCCTCCTACTGGTGGACGGCCGAGCCGCCCGAGTTCCCGGCGCTCGACGCCGACCTCGACGTCGACGCGGTCATCATCGGCGGCGGCGTCACCGGCCTCACGCTCGCCTACACCATGAGCGAGCAGGGCTCGGTCGTGGCGGTGCTCGAGGCGGGCCGCCTGGCCGGCGAGGCGAGCGGGCGCAATGCGGGCTTCCTGCTCGCGATCCCCGCCGAGCCGTACGCCGAGCGGATCGCGCTCTGGGGCCGCGACGGGGCGCGGGCGTTCCTCCAGGTCAGCCGCCGCACGCACCAGCGGATCGCCCACCTGGCGCAGGCGCTGCGCATCGACTGCGACTACCGGCTCACCGGGAGCCTCAGGCTGACCCGCTCCGAAGAAGAGAGCGAGGACCTGCGCGGCTCGCTCCCGGAGCTGCGGCACGACGGCTTCCCGATGCGCGAGATCGCGCTCGAGGACGTGTTGCCGCCCTACGCGCGGTCGCGCTTCCACGCCGCGTTCGAGGTGCCCGAGGACGGCGTCGTGCACCCCGTGCGCTTCCTCCACGGGCTCGCCGCGGAGGCGGTCAAGCGCCGCGCCCATCTCCACGAGCGAACGCGCGTGAGCGGGGCACGCTGGCAGGACGGGCTCTGGCACACGTTCGCGAACGGGCACGTCGTGCGCGGGCGTACGCTCGTGATCGCCACGAACGCCTACGCGCCGCAGCTCGTTCCGGCCTTGAAGCCGCTCATCATGCCGCGCCGCGGTCAGATGCTCGCGACCGCGCCGCTCGAGACGCGGCTCGACCCGCGGCCGGTCTACGCGAACTACGGCTACCAGTACTGGCGGCAGATGCCGGACGGCCGGCTGGTGATGGGCGGCTGGCGGAACACGGCGTTCGACGCCGAATCCGTCTACGACACGAACGTCACCCCCGGCATCCAGCAGAGCATCGAGCAGGGCCTGCTGGAGCTGGTCCCCGCGGGCATCCCCGTGGAATACCGCTGGGCGGGCACGATGGGGTTCGCGCGCGACGGGCGCCCGCTCGTGGGCTGGCTGGACGCCGCGCACCACCTGGCGATCGCCGCGGGATTCACCGGGCACGGCATGGGCATGGCCACGGCCTGCACCGAGGACCTGGCCGAGCTGCTGGCGTTCAAGCGTGCGCCGGCGATCACGTCGTTCGATCCGCAGCGCTTCCCCGAGGTGCGCGAGGCCCGTGACGCGCTGGTCGCGCTGGGTGCGGTGACGGGATAGCGGAGGTGCCCCGGGCAGGCCGCTGGCTCGCGAGCGTCGCGGTGGCGATGCTGCCCATCCTGGCGTCGCCGCGGCCGGCGCGGGCGACCGCCCCGATCGTCGAGCACGGACGGGCGCCGCACGTGGTCGCCGCCTCGGATTCGGGCGTGGAGCAGCTCGCGCGCGAGGCGTCGGGCCTGGGCTTCTCGACGACGAGCACGGGGGCACTGGCGGGGCTCGGGCTCCTCCTGGGTGGATTGGGCACGGGCACGGGCCCGGGCCCGGCGTCGTGGCGCTGGTGCCGGCGGTAAGCCCCTCGGGGGCGCCCGGGCTGGCGTTCGTGGCCCGCTTCCGCTGAACGTGGCCTCGGCGAACGGTACCATCGGAGCCGTTTACCCGTGCTCTGCGGCAGGGCTATACTCGCGCCGACGACCGATCCCCGTCGCATCCGAACCTCAACCGCGTGCCCCCAGCGCCGCCGGCACCGGCCGGAAGCCTTGCGCATTCGGGCCGCAGGACGAGCCCCCATGTCGACCGGACTCAAGACGCTCGATGAAGTGCGCCAGGCCATCGCGGTGCTCGCGACGGGCAACGGTGATGCGCTGGACCGTCTCGTGTGGGCCGGGGTGTTCGGTCCCGCCGGCGTGCAGGAAGCCGCGCGGCAGGGCGTGCTCGACCAGTGCCGATCGGTGGGCATCTACCCCGCCTCGATCCACGCCCTCTACCTCGCGCGCGGGCGGGGCGAAGTGCCGCCGACGTTCACGGTGCCGGCGATCAACATCCGCGGCCTCGCCTACGACACGGCGCGGGCACTCTTCCGCAGCCGGAAGAAGCTCGACGCCGGGGCGGTGATCTGCGAGATCGCGCGCTCGGAGATCAGCTACACCGGGCAGCGTCCGGCCGAGTACACGTTCGTCGTGCTCGCCGCGGCGCTCCGCGAGGGCTGGACGGGGCCGGTGTTCCTCCAGGGCGACCACTTCCAGATCAACGCGAAGAAGTACGCGACCGGGCCGGATGCCGAGTTGAAGGCGGTGCTGGAGCTCTCGGCCGAGGCGATCCGGGCGGGGTTCTACAACATCGACGTGGACACCTCGACGCTCGTCGACCTGTCGAAGCCCACGCACGCCGAGCAGCAGGCGCTGAACGGCCGGCTGTGCGCGGAGATCGCCGCGTTCATCCGCCGGCACGAGCCGAAGGGCGTGACGATCTCGGTGGGCGGCGAGATTGGCGAGGTGGGCGGGAAGAACTCGACGGCGGAGGAGCTCACCGCGTTCGTCGAGGTGTTCACGGCCCAGCTCGCGAAGCTCGCCCCGGGCAAGCCCGGCATGAGCAAGATCTCGATCCAGACCGGCACGAGCCACGGCGGCGTGCCGCTGCCGGGCGGCGGTGTGGCGCAGGTGAAGCTCGACTTCGACACGCTCCAGGCGCTCTCCAGGCTGTCGCGCGAGAAGTACGGTTTCGCGGGTGCGGTGCAGCACGGGGCCTCGACGCTCCCGTCCGAGCTGTTCGGCGAGTTCACGAAGCGCGGGGCCTGCGAGATCCACCTCGCGACCGAGTTTCAGAACATGATCTTCGACCATCCCGCGTTCCCCGCGGACTTGAAGCGCCGGCTCTACGACGAGCTGCGCACGACCGAGGCCGCGGACCGGAAGCCCACCGACACCGACGAGCAGTTCTTCTACAAGGTGCGCAAGAAGGCGCTCGGCGGCCACAAGCAGGACCTGTGGTCGCTGCCCGCCGACGTGCGCGCCGCCATCGCCGGGAAGCTCGAGGAGCGGTTCATGTTCCTGCTCACCCAGCTCCGCGTGTCGAACACGCGCGCTCTGGCCGCCCAGCACGCGCCGTTCGTGCCGGGCTCGTTCCCCACGTTCGCCGAGACCATCGGTGCCTCGAAGGGCCCCGAGGACGTCTCCGGGCTGTCGGATTGATCACGGAGACCGCCATGAGCGACCGCGCGGTGACGCTGGCGCAATTCGTCCTGCAGCAGGAGCGTGCCCACCCCGAGGCGAGCGGGCAGTTCACGAGCCTGCTGCTCGACATCGCGCTCGCGGCGAAGATGATCAACAAGGCGGTCGTGCGCGCCGGGCTCGTGGACGTGCTCGGCGAGACCGGCGCGATCAACGTGCAGGGCGAGCGGGTCCAGCGCCTCGACGTGTTCGCGCACGAGACGATCATGCGCGTGCTCGGCTCCACCGGGCAGCTGGCGGTGATCGCGTCCGAGGAGGACGAGGACATCGTCCAGGTCACGGACGGCACGCCGATCGGGCGCTACGTCGTGAACTTCGACCCGCTCGACGGCTCGTCGAACATCGACGCGAACGTGAACATCGGCACCATTTTCTCGATCCTGCCGCGCCTCACCCGCACCGGGCGCGGCACGCACGAGGACGTGCTGCAGGCGGGTCGGCGCCAGCTTTGCGCCGGCTACGTGCTGTACGGCTCGAGCACGATGCTCGTCTACACGACGGGCGACGGCGTGCACGGGTTCACGTTCGAGCCGAGCATCGGCGAGTTCCTGCTCTCCCACCCCAACATCCGCACGCCGCGCCGGGGGCGCATCTACAGCGTCAACGAGGGCAACTACGCGCACTGGTCGGAAGGGGTCAAGCGCTACGTGGACTGGCTCAAGTACGACGACAAGGCCACGGGCCGCCCCTACAGCGCGCGCTACGTGGGCTCGCTCGTCGCGGACTTCCACCGCAACCTCCTCTACGGCGGGATCTACCTCTACCCGGGTGACAAGAAGAACCCGAACGGGAAGCTCCGCCTCCTGTACGAGGCCGCCCCGCTCGCGTTCGTCGCGGAACAGGCCGGGGGCGCCGCGAGCGACGGCCGCCGGCGCATCATCGACATCGCGCCCGCGGCGCTCCACCAGCGCACGCCACTCTTCCTCGGCAGTCCCGACGACGTGGCCGAGGCCGAGGCGTTCTACCAGGAGAAGCACGCCGGCGTGACGACCGATCGGCGGCTGCAGAGCTGAGGGGCGTCAGCCGCTCCGCGGCCACAGGCACGCGACGCGCCAGCGGATCTCGTCGCGCACTTCTCGAAACGCGGCCGCCTGCTCCGCCTCCGGCGCGGCGCCGGGGTCGGGAAGCGGCCAGTGCAGTCGGCGCACCTCGGCGGCGAGCGCCGGGCACGCCTCGGCGGCATCGCCGCACAGCGTCACGACCGTGTCGCACTCCCGCCACGGCACCTGGTCCAGGGTCTTGGACGCGTGCCCGGCGAGGTCGATCCCGACCTCGCCCATGACCTCGATCGCGCGCGGGTGGACGCCACGCGGCTCGGTGCCCGCGCTCCAGACCTGCACGCTCGCCGGGGCCAGCGCACGCGCGAAACCCTCGGCGATCTGGCTGCGCGCGGAGTTGTGGGTGCACAGGAACAGCACCTTGAGCGGCGGTCGATTGATCGACGCCGAGCGCCTCGGTTCCACCGCGGGCGCCTGGCTCACCGCGAGGCCATGAGGCTCTTGTAGACGCGGGCGGCGGCCACGCCGCCGAGCATGGGCGCGAGCATCGTC
>DATDEX010000173.1:0-3665 GCA_036522895.1 Candidatus Eiseniibacteriota bacterium
CGCCGAGCGGCCCGCGGCGAAGCCACGCCGCGCCGGGTTCAAGGAAAAGCGCGAGCTGGCCGAGCTGCCGGCGCGAATCGAGCGCCTCGAGGCGGAGCGGCAGCGGCTCTTCGACGAGCTGGCGTCGCCCGCTCTCTACGCGGGGCGCGGCGAGCAGGTCGCGGCGCGCAAAGCGGATCTCGCCACGACCGAGCGCGACCTCGAGGCGGCCTACGCGCGCTGGCTCGAGCTCGAGAGCCTCGCGAGCGGTGAGGGGGAGTAGGCCCATAAACCGACCCGGGGGGCCGTGATTGGCGGCCCCCCGGCTTACAGACCGCTCGAATCGACGGTCGCCAGGTCCCTTGTCCTCGCCCCGTTCGCCGGGCCCGCCGAAGCGGGGCAACCGGACGCGGGGGACTCAAGACGATTCGCCGTCACCTCGCCCGTTCATCCCCCGGAGGTTTCCCGGACGCGCAAGGCCGATACGACGATCCCGTCCGCCGAAGAACACCCAGCAGGCACGATCGAACCGGCGTTTGCCGGCACTACCGGTTGTGGAACCCCGACGCGGTAGGCAGTACCACGAGGGGCAATACCAGATTACCGAGCGCGCTCGAAAAAGTCATTCGTCTTCGTTCGTCCGATCCGCCGGACTTGCGCTTTTTCGGTCCCGGCGATCGTTGTTCGATGATCGAAAACCTCCGCGCCCTCCCGGGACCACGACAGGTCGGCTGAACAGGCGCTTTTCCGATGCACGGCGCGGCGTGGTCACCCGCATGCTGGGGGACATCACGGCGTGGCGACCGCGATGGGTTCAGGTCGCCGACGGGACCGGCGCGAGCTCGAACTCGTGCACCCGCACGCTCCACCCACCGCCCTCGGCCGCGAGCGCGGCCGCGAAGCCCGGCTGGAGCGCGAGCGAACGGACCACCAGTGGCGCGCCCAGCGCCCGCCCTCCCGGGCCAGGATCTCCCGCGAGGCCGTGGCCCAGCAGCTTCAGGCGCGCCTCGTGCCGCACCCACGCCCGAAAGAACGCGGCCCGCCGCTCCTCCACCGGGGCGCACTCGATCGCGGCTAGCTCGAGCGGCGACAGGAACTCGCGTGCCACGACCGCGACGTCGGTGCGCGGGTTCTCGCGCTCGACGTCCACGCCCAGCTCGCGATCGCGCGACACCGCGAGGAGTGCGAGGCCGTCCGTGCGCGCGAACGAGAACGCCAGCCGGCGGTCACCCGCGAGCCGGGGCTTGCCGCTCGCCGAGTAGTCGAATCGAATGTCGGCGGCCGGGAGCCCCAAGTAGTGGGCGAGGATCGTGCGCTGCGCTCCGCGTCCCCAGCTCCACTCGCGACCGCCCACGCGCATGCGCTCGGCGCGCCGGCGCTCGCCCGGATCGAGTACCCCGTCGAGCCCCGCGTCCGACCATGCGAGCTCGTCGAGCGCCACGCACCACACATCCACGATGCCCGCGGGCGGTCCCGCGACGTCGAGGGAGCCGGCGCCCATCATGCGCTCACCGGCCGGGTGGGGGCACCCGCGTACGCCTGCCCCGGGAGCAGTTGCTCGTGCTTCATCACCACGCTCTGCTCCGACACGTGCGCGCCGGCGCCGATCCGGGCGCCGTAGAGGAGCAGCGAGCCGGCCGAAACGGTGCTGCCCGCGCCCACGAACGAGCGACCGAGCTTCAGCACCCTGTCCTCGAAGCTGTGGAGCTGGAGGTGGCACGACACGGTGGCGTCGTCCTCGATCTCGAGCATGTCGGGATCCACCATCTGCGCGAGGCTCGTGCCGAGCACGACCCGGCGTCCGATGCGCACGCCCATCGCGCGCAGCCACCAGGCCACGAGGGGCGTGCCCTCGAGCGTTTCGATCACCGGGCGCGCGTAGGCGGACCACACCTCGAACAGGAAGTCCCAGCGGCTGCACCAGCACGACCACAAGACGTGGCGATCCTCGCGCATGCGCCCGAGGAGCGCCCACTTGGTCGCCACGGTGAGCGCGCAGAGGAACGCCCCGGTGGCGAGCGCGGCGAGCGGCAGCACGCCCAGGTGGAGCGCCAGCCCCGCGCGGCGCGCGGCGAGCCGCGGCAGCTCGGTGGCCCAGTAGGCGGCGAGGAACGCGGGCAGCACGGGGAGCGCCAGGCGCATGCCCTCCCAGAGCGCCCGGTTCGCCACGCGCAGCGGCGAGGGGTGGAACGTGAGGCGTTCGTCCGCGGCCACCTGCTCGCGCCGCGGCAGCTCGAACGCGGGATGCCCGAACCAGGCGCTGTCCGGTCGGATACGCTCGGCGTCGGCCACCGTGCACACGCCGAGCAGGATGCGGCCGGGGAGCCGCGCGCCGGCGGGGATCACGGCGTGGTTGCCGAGGAACGTGTGGCGCTCGAACACGGTGCGCTCGCAGTAGAGGTGGCCGCGATGGACCAGCGGGCGGCCAAGGTAGATGCCGTCCGCGAAGAAGCAGTCGTCGGCGATCTCGACCAGCTCGGGTGTGACCTCCATGATCGTGCTGATCTCGCAGCGCCTGCCGACGCGCATCCCGGCCCAGCGCAGCCACACCGGCCACGCGAGCGTGCCGGAGAGTGCGATGTTCGCGGTCTCGACCAGCCGCTCTTTGAGCAGCACCGTGAGCGCGGTGCGGCCGCGGAGCGGGTAGACGCCGGGGCGGACCCGGCCGAGCAGGCGACACAGGAGCGCCTGGAGCGGGAGCGAGAGCGCATAGCCCGCCATGACCGCGCCCGCGAGCCCTAGGAGCGGGAGCGTCGAGAACGCGGGCGAGCCGCCGCCCCGGTCCCACGCGGAGAGCACCACTGCCGCGAGCGCCATGCCGGGGAGGAACGCGACCTGGGCCACGAGCGCCTTGGCCGCGAGGAGCACCGTTGCGTGCCACGCGCTCGGCCGCGGCGGCTCGAGCGACGACTCGGGCGCCGGCGGGGCCGCGCCGACGGCGCGCGCGGGCACACCGTCCCAGCGCTCGCCCGCCGGAATCGTGGTCCCGTCCGCGAGCCACGCGAGCGCCGCGAGGAACGCGCCCGCTTCCATGCGGCTCCCGGGCGCCATGCGGGCGCGCGTGTCGAGCGTGGCGTGGGGGCCGATCGACACCGGCGCGAACACCAGCTGCTGGCGATCGTACGTGACGAGGCCCAGCGAGACGTCGCGGCCAAGGGCGGCCCCGTCGCCGATCTCGAGCAGGTCCCAGCCGCCGTGGTGGAGTGCCACGCCGCGGTGGAGGTGCACGTCGGTGCCGATCCGCGCCCCGAGCGCGCGCAGGAGGAGCGCGCGCAGTCCCGTGCTCTCGAGCAGGTCCCAGGGCAGGCTTCGCGCGAACTGGCTCACGATCCAGTGCCGCACGTACATCGAGCCCAGGTAGGGGTGCCGGCCGGCCGTGTAGCGCCCGATGAGCAGGCGCTTGGCCGCCACGGTGAGGAGTGCGGCGACGAACGTCCACGCGAGCGCGCTCGCGAGCACCAGCGTGGGGAGGAGCAGCACGAACACGGTGATGCCGGCCGCACTCGCCATCGCCGGCACGAGCCGGAAGCCGACGAACCAGACCGCGTTGACCACGGCAACGAGCGCCACACCCAGGAATCCGAGCTGCGCCAGGGCGCCCCACGCCGCGTGCGGCGAGACGCGCACGCCGGCCGGAGCCGCCGCGGTGGAGGTGCACGTCGGTGCCGATCCGCGCCCCGAGCGCG
>DATDEX010000174.1:0-3093 GCA_036522895.1 Candidatus Eiseniibacteriota bacterium
TGGCGCTGGCGGGACCGGTGGGGGCGATCGCCGCCGGCGACAGCGCGCGGGTGCTGCGCGTAGGTGTGTGGGCCGCGCGCTCGCGGCTCACGTGGGAGCAGGGCGGCATCGCCGCCGCGCTCGACGCCTGGGGGCCGCTGCCCACCGACCTGCGCGTGCCCGCGGTGCTCGAGGAGCTGGGGGAGAACCTGCTGCGCGCGTGTCCCCCGGGCGGGGTGCTGCTCACGGCCGGCGAAGCCGACTCCGACGCCGCCTGGTACATGCGGTTCGCGCGCGGCCTGCGCCCCGACCTGCTGGTGCTGCCACTCGCCGCCTGGCGCTCGGACGCGCCGCTGCGGGGCCGGCTGGCGCGCGACCTGAAGCTCGCCCCCCGCAGCGCGGACGACGGCTGGTTGGCCGAGCTCGCACGACGGCGTCCGGTGTGCGTCAGCATGGCGTTCGAGCGGCCGCCCGACGTGCGCCCGCGCGTGGGCTGGGCGCCACGCTCGCTCGTGTGGGTCGCGGGACCGCAAGGCAAAGCCCCGGCCGTGGCGGCGCGCGACTTCGGGTTCGCCGCGCTGCGGGTGGGTCTCGACGCGCGCGACCCCTGGGCCGATCCCGTCCTCGCGGTGTACACGCGGGCGGCACGCGCCACGCGCGCGTTGTGCGAGCCGCTCGCGACGTTCAAGGTCTCCACCGAGGTGACGACGTGCCGCAAATGAGAAGCGACGTTCCATGACCGAGATCAAGCGCGTCCTCGTCGCCAACCGCGGTGAAATCGCTCTGCGCGTCATCCGGGCATGTCACGAAGAAGGGATGGCAGCGGTCGCGGTGTATTCGGAGGTGGACCGTCTCTCGCCCCACGTGCGCGCGGCCGATGCCGCCGTGGCGATCGGGCCCGCGCCCGCGGCCGAGTCCTACCTCGACGCCGCCAAGCTGGTCGCCGCCGCGCGCGACAGCGGCTGTCAGGCGATCCACCCCGGATACGGCTTCCTGTCGGAGCGGGCGCCGTTCGCCGAGGCCGTGATGGAGGCGGGCCTCACGTTCGTGGGGCCCTCGCCCGCCGCGATCCGCGCCATGGGCGACAAGACCGAAGCGCGGCGCCGCATGCAGGCGGCGGGCGTGCCGATCGTGCCCGGCACGACACGGCCGCTCGCGGACCACGCGCAGGCCCGTCCCGAAGCCGCGCGCCTGGGCTACCCGGTGCTGCTCAAGGCGGTGGCGGGGGGCGGCGGGAAAGGGATGCGCCTGGTCCGGACGGAGGCGGAGCTCGAGTCGGCGTTCGAGACGGCGCAGAGCGAGGCGCTGAAGGCGTTCGGGGCGGGCGAGGTATACCTCGAGAAGTATCTGGAACGGCCGCGCCACATCGAGATTCAGGTGCTGGGCGATTCGTTTGGACGGGTCGTGGCCCTGGGCGAGCGCGAATGCAGCATCCAGCGGCGGCATCAGAAGCTCATCGAAGAGGCGCCCTCGCTCGCCGTGACGCCCGCGCTGCGGCGCCGGCTGAGCGACGCGGCGGCCGCCGCCGCCGGGGCGGTCGGCTATGTCAGCGCCGGCACGATCGAGTTCCTGCTCGCCGCGAGCGGTGAGTTCTACTTCCTGGAGATGAACACCCGCCTCCAGGTCGAGCACCCGGTGACCGAGCTCGTGTACGGGGTGGACATCGTGCGGGAGCAGTTGCGCGTGGCCACCGGACAGCCACTGCGGGTGCACGCCGGCACGCTGCAGCCGCGCGGCCACGCGATCGAGTGCCGCATCATGGCGGAGGATCCCTTCAACGATTTCCTGCCCGTCACAGGCGTCGTGCGGCATCTGCGGGTGCCGGGCGGGCCCGGCGTGCGCTGGGACGCGGGGTTCGAAACCGGGAACGAGGTGACGCTCCACTACGACTCGCTGATGGCGAAGCTGATCGCGTGGGGCGAGACCCGCGCGGTGGCGCTCGAGCGGATGCGACGCGCGCTGCGCGAGCTGGTGATCGTGGGCCTGCCGACCTCGCAGCCGTTCCACCTGCGCGTGATGGACGACCCGGAGTTCCAGCGCGGCGACCTGGACATCACCTATCTCGACCGGGCCGGGACCCGCCTGCTGTCGGCGGAGGCCCGGCCCGATCTCACCCGCCCGCTCGCCGTCGTGGCCGCGCTGCTCGCCGACCAGCGGCGCGCGGCCGCGCCACCGCCTCCACCACCCCCCGCCCATCCGCCCAACCGCCCCTCCGCCTGGGTTCTGGCCGCCCGACGGGAAGCCGTGCGGGGCGACGCATGAGCGACATCGTGGCGATCACGTCGATCGCGGCGGGGGGGGACGGCGTGGGCCGGCTGGGCGACGGGCGGGCGGTGTTCGTGCCGCGCACCGCGCCGGGCGAGCGGGTCCGGCTGCGCGACGGGGTGAAGCTGCACAAGAGCTTCGCGCGGGGGGAGCTGGCCGAGGTGGTCGCGCCCGCGGGGGGGGGCGCGCGCGTCACGCCGCCCTGTCAGCATTACCTGCAGGACCGCTGCGGCGGCTGCCAGCTGCAGCACGTGGCCTACGACGCTCAGCTGGAGGCGAAGCGCGCGATCGTGGGAGACGCGCTGCGCCGCATCGCCAAGCTCGACGTCCCGGATCCCGAGATCGTGGAAGCCGTGGAGGAATGGCGTTACCGGGCGAAGATCAGTTTGGCGGTGAAAGGCGGTGGAGGGCGGCGGAGGACGGTGGGATTCCATCCGTACGACCGCCCCGCTACAGTGTTCCCGCTCATCGACTGTCACATCGCCGACTTCCGGCTGATGGCGCTGTGGCGCGAGCTCAAGCCGCGCCTCGACCTCTTGCCCGCGAAGCTGGCGCGCCTCACGCTGCGGCTCGACCGCGAGGGCCGGCGGCATGTGATCGCCGAGTCGGCGGGCGAGCCCTGGGCGGCGCGCGACGCGGCGGCGCTCGCGGCCGCCCTGCCCGATCCGACCAACGTGGTCTGCTGGTGGCAGCCGGTGGACGGCGCGGCACGGGTGGTGGCCGGTCCCGCGACCGGATTCCCGGCCACGGCGTTCGAGCAGGTGAATTCTGAAATGGGCGCGGTCACGCGCCACTGGGCGGTGGAGCAGCTGGGCGACGTGCGCGGCGCCGTCGTGTGGGACCTGTACG
>DATDEX010000175.1:0-10533 GCA_036522895.1 Candidatus Eiseniibacteriota bacterium
CTCGCCGGCGGCCGGGAGGTGCTCTTCCCAGAGGCCGGCGGCGGCGTGGTCGCCGTGGAGACGCTCGCCTCCGGCAGCGGTCCGCGCATCGCCATCCTGCACGCGACCGCCGGCAGCGGGCACAAGAGCGCGGCCGTCGCGATCGCCCACGCGCTCGAGAGCCTGGCGCCCGGCGCGCAGGTCCGCGAGGTCGACACGCTCGTGTTCGCGTCGCGCTTCTACCGCAGTACGTACGCGCAGGGCTACAGCGCCATGGCCCAGCGCGCGCCGCGGCTCTGGGGTGCGCTGTACGCGCTCTGGGGGCAGCAGCGCGTCAACCGGAGCGCCGGGCCCGCGCGCGAGGCGCTCGACCGGCTGGCGCTCCGCGGGCTCGTGCGCGTCGTCGAGCGCGAGCGACCGGACGCCATCGTGTGCACGCACTTCCTGCCCGTCGAGGCGCTCTACCCGATCCGCGGTCGCGGCCGGCTCGACGTGCCGCTCCACGTGGTGATCACCGATTTCACCGCGCACCCGCTCTGGGCCTACCCGCACGTGGACCGCTACTTCGTGGCGAGCGACGCGGTGGCGGAGGAGCTCGCGGGGCACGGCGTGCCGCGCGGGCGCATCGAGGTGACCGGCATCCCGGTGGATCCGCGCTTCGCGCTGGTGAACGGCCGGGCCGGCGTGCGGACCCGGTTCGGGCTCTCGAACGAGCGGCCGCTCGTGCTCGTGATGGGAGGCGGCGCCGGCGTGGGCCCGATGGCGGAGCTGGCCGAGCGGCTCGCGTCGCTGCCTTCGGCGCCGCAGGTGCTCGTCCTGTGCGGGACGAACGCCAGGCTCGAGCGCCAGATCGGCGCGCTCGGTCCCGCGCACGGCGGGCGGGTGCGCGCGATGGGCTTCACTCCGCACGTGGACCTGCTGCTCGAGGCCGCCGACCTGCTCGTGAGCAAGGCCGGCGGGCTCACCTGTGCCGAGGCGCTCGTCAAGCACACGCCGCTCGTGGTGTTCCGGCCGACGCCGGGTCAGGAGGTGGGCAACGCGCGCTACCTCGAGGCCGGCGGCGCGGCCGTGCATGCCGATTCCCTTGACACCGTGGCGGCGACCGTCTCCCGCTGGCTCGAAGACCCGCAAGCATTGCAGCGCGCGCGCGACAACGCGACGGGCCTCGCACGCCCGCGCGCCGCGGAGGACATCGCCCGGCGCGTGCTGGAGTCCGTGCGCCGCGAGCGCCGCGACGACGCGGGCGCGGCCTGAAACCGCAGGCCCGCTGGGCCGCGCCGGCCGGGGTTTGCCGCGCTTGAGAGCGCTGTGTCAGTCTCGCAGCCGCCGCTTCCCGCCTAATCTCTTCCCAAGGAGTTTCGCC
Source organism: Candidatus Eiseniibacteriota bacterium (assembly GCA_036522895.1). Taxonomy (GTDB): domain Bacteria; phylum Eisenbacteria; class RBG-16-71-46; order RBG-16-71-46; family RBG-16-71-46; genus JAIOPA01. Next base: position 1,343 of record DATDEX010000175.1, read on the forward strand.
ATGCGCGCACGACAGAGTCGGGCCGCCGCCCTGCTGCTGCTCGCGATCACCGTCGTCGGGTTCGCCACGCCCGCCCCTGCCGCCACGCCGCGCGCCACGCTCTACGGGATCCGGCTCGACCCCGCGGACGCGAACGCACGCGACTTCTCCAAGCCCGGATACGGTGGGGGCTTCGACATCTCGTGGCCGCTCGGCGGGACGCAGGGGATGCTGTCCGCGATCGCGGGCATCGAGGCGACGAGCCTGCTCTCCAAGGTGAAGACGTTCCAGGACCAGCTCACGGGGTTGCGGGTCGAGCAGCACACGGACCAGGTGTACGGGCGGCTGTTCGTGGGAGGCGAGCTCGGCCCCCACGGCAACGGATTCCTCGAGCCGTACGCGAACGCGGCGCTCGGGCTCGTGTTCTACGGGATCAGCACCGACGTCGTGGTCCCCGACGACGTCAATCGACAGAACTCGATCAATCAGCATTTGAGCGACCAGAACGAGGCCGCGTTCGGCTGGTCGGCCGGCACCGGCGTGAACCTGAACTTCGGACGCTGGGGCATCGACGGGGGCGTGCGCTTCCTCCAGCAGTACGGCGTGCCGCAGCAGTTGGGCGACGGCGCGGTGAAGATCCAGCCGTCCTACTTCCAGTACCGGCTGGGCGTGAGCCTCCCGATCCGGCACTAAGCGGGGAGGGGCGGGTGGTGCGCGCGACGTGCCACCCGCACTGCAATTGGGCTCGGGCCGTCCGCCGGCGGCCCTCGCGCCGTGCGGGCTTTGATACTGTACCTTTGAGCCTCCACACCTGCCCTGCAAAGTGCTAGCGTCGAGCCCCTCGCCACTCCTGACCGGGCGAGGAGGTCGTCGATGTTCCCACCAGTGCCCGGTGCGCCGCGGCTCGGGGCAGTGCGTCCCGGGCCTCCCGCTTATCGCTCCCGACTCGCGTCCGCGGCACTCACCGTGTGTCTCGCGCTGGCGATCGGCGCCCAGTCGTGCGGGAAATCCGCATCCATGCTGGCGCTGGGCCCGAACCTGCTGCCGATCTTGACGATCCTCGGCAGCACGATCGACACCTCGCTCACGCACCCCACGACCTGGTCCGCGACGGTCGAGTGGCTCGCGACCGACCCCGACGGCACGGTGCTGCGCTCCGAGTACGCCATCGATCCCGGCGCGAGCGAGACCACCTGGGTGCAGACCCAGACCCCGCACGCCGCGTTCGATTTCGCCGTCAAGCACCGCGAGCCGAACGGCAGCATCACGCCGGAATTCCACGTTTTCGTCGTGCGGGCCGTCGACAATCGCAACGAGTTCTCCCCGGTCGCCTCGCGGGCGTTCTACGCGGCCACGATCGCGCCGTCCGTGCAGATCGCGCAGCCGGCGCCGGGTCTCCTGACCGCCCTGACCGTGCCGCAGAGCTTCACGGTGTCGTGGGTCGGTGACGACCCCGATGGCTACCCGACGCATCGTCCCGACCACTACGAGGTGCGCACGATCCTCCCCGGGGATCCGCTCTACAACGCGGTGTGGTCCACTCCCGACTCCCTGGTGCGTCAGGGCGAGCGAACGGGCTGGGAGGGGTGGACGCGTTACGGCGGGGACACCACCTCGTGCACGCTCGGCGATCTCCCGCTCTCCGCCCTCGGCGCGTTCGCGGTCATTGCGTTCGACACGCAGGGCGCGCACACGCCGCAGCTCGCGTTCGACAGGAACCTGCTCCAGTTCCGGGTCTCGAACGTCGCGCCGAAACTCCACACCTCCAGTCCGTTTTTCGACTTCACGTTCCAGGGCGGATTGCAGACCGATCCGAGCGTCATGTTCCCGGTTGAGCTGCCGGCCGGGGTCCCGCTCTTCTTCAACCTGGAAGCCACGCCCGTCGCGGGGTCCCACATCCAATACTTGCGCTGGGTGCTGGATCCGGTGGCCGGGCTCACCGACACCACCACACGCACCGACCCCACCGACGTCCATCGCTGGAGCCTGCCGTTGCAGAATCCCGCCGTGGTGACGATCGGTCCGTTCTTCGATGCAGCCGAGCATCGTTTCTGGGTGGAAATCGTGGACAACCTCGGCCGGAAGAGCCTGTGCGGGATCCGGTTCACGATCGTGCGCTCGGATTTCCAACGCGAACTGCTCATCGTCGACGACACCCGCATGGAGCCCGACAAGTTCCTGTTCGGATCCGGCTGCCCGGCGGTGTATACGAAGCCATGGCCGAGCGCCGCCGAGCTCGACACGTTCCTGTACGCGCGCGGCGGCGTGCCGTGGCGATGCACGCGAACCGGCGGTGCCGAGACCAGCGTGCCCGGGTTGTTCGCGGCATACGGATTCGACACGCTGGGCACCCGCAGAGGATTCGAAGACCCCACCCAGGCGGTCCTGCTGAGCACGCTCGGCCGCTATCGTCACGTCGTGTGGCTGGTGGATCAGCAGTCGGCGCTCAACGCTCCGGGGAGAGACGGTTCCCTGTTCCCGCTCACCGCGCTGCGCGCCATGGCTTCGCCCGGTCACCGGGATCCCCTGTACGCGTACGGCCGGCTGGGGGGACAAATCTGGCTCGCGGGCGGAGGGACGGCCTTGGCGTCGCTCGTCTCGTTCGACGTCGCGAACAACAACTCGTCCCAGGGGGTGGTGTTCGACAGCCAGCGTGACGAGCTCCGTACCGGTCAACTCCCCTACGACCTCGGGCACCTGCGCTCGGCGATCGCGGTGAGCCATGCGGGCGGTCTCCGGTACTTGAAGTCCCCGGCCGCGCGCGGCGGCTGGTCCGGACAGGGCGAGCACGGCACGCTCGCCGCTCCCGACTACTCGCGCATGCCCGGCGAGCTGCGCGTTCGGACCCCGGATTCGGACGCGATTCCGCCCACGCGCACGGCGAACCAGGCGGGTCTCTACTACCCGAGCAGCACGGACGCGGAGTACGTGAGCGCACCCAACGGCATCACCGAGGATCTCGACCCCGACTCGACGGTCGTACGCGTCGAGTCCACGCTCGACACGCTGTACGACGTGAGCGGGAACAACCTGGTGCTCTCGCCGGCGCCGGTCATGACCTATTACCACGGGCTCGAGAACGCTCCGTTCATCTTCTCCGGCTTCGACCTCTGGAGCTGGACGCGGGGCGACGCGCAGGCGCTCGTGGACTTCGTGCTCCACGACGTCTGGGGGCTCCAGCCCACCGGGCCCGGCGCGGCGTTCCGGTCGACATCCGGTGTCGCGGGCGCGCGGCAGACGAAAACCGCCGCCGCGCGATCGCGCCGTCTTGACCCTCCCCGGGCACGCCCGTAGCTTCGCGCGTCCCGGCGGTCACGCGCGGGGCCCCGCGGCGATCGACGCCGCGAGGCCCAGCGCCCGCGCGGGCCGCCCATGCCCGATCTCGCTCCGCCCGATGCGGCTCCCGAAGACCTGATCCAGCGCACGCTCGCGGGCGAGCGCGTGCCGCTCGCGCGCGCGCTCTCCTGGGTCGAAAACGAGCACCCGCACGCGATCGCGCTCCTCGATGCCTGCTTCGCGCGGGCCGGGCGCGCCTACCGGCTCGGCATCACCGGGCCGCCGGGGGCGGGGAAGAGCACGCTCGTGACGAAGCTCGCGCTCGAGTACCGGGCGCGCGGGCTCACGGTGGCGGTGGTGGCCGTGGACCCGACGAGCCCGTTTTCCGGGGGCGCGCTGCTCGGCGACCGCGTGCGCATGCACGAGCTCTCGGGCGACGAGGGCGTGTTCATCCGCTCGATGGCGACACGCGGCAGCATGGGCGGGCTCGCCGTCCACACTACCCAGGTGTGCGACGTCCTGGATGCCGCCGGCTTCGATCGCGTGCTGATCGAGACGGTGGGCGTCGGGCAGAGCGAGCTCGAGGTGGCGGAGACCGCCGACACCACCGCGGTGGTGCTCGTGCCCGAGTCGGGCGACGCGGTGCAGATGATGAAAGCGGGGCTCATGGAGATCGCCGACGTCTTCGTGATCAACAAGGCCGACCGGGAGGGCGCCGACCGCGCGGCGCAGGCGATCCGCTCGGCGCTCCACCTTCGGGCGAAGACGAGCGAGTGGCAGATCCCCGTGCAGCTCACGTCGGCCTCGCTCGGCAAGGGCGTGGGCGAGCTGCTCGAGCGGTTCGAGCAGCATCTCGCCTGGCTCACGGCGAGCGGCACGCTCGAGCGCCGGCGCCGCAGAAGGCTCGCGCAGCGGCTCGAGGGGCTCGTGCGCGAGCGGCTGTGGCGGCGCTTCCAGAACGGCATCCCGGCGGGGGCGTGGGAGCGGGCGGTGGCGGAGTTGGGTGAGCGGAGCGAGACGCCGAACGGTCTCGCCGCGCGCCTCGTGGAAGGGGCGGACGGCGCAGACGAGCGCTAGCCGGGCTTCCCAGGAGTCGCCCTGCTCGCGCGCCCCGCGCACTCCATCTGGAGCGTCGATCCCGTGTTGGTGCATGCGACGACCGCGCTCCATCCCCCGGTCGCGGCGAGGGACCAGGCCGCGCCGTAGCCGCCCCCATACCCGCCCGCGAACCTTGACCCTCGTTCGACGGGCCGCGTACGCTCGCTCGGAACGTGCGTGCCCCGGCTCGGGGCACGCGTCGGCATCCACCTGCCCGGAGCGGCCCCGATGGCGACCAACATGCGCAAGCAACCGGCCCGCAAGAGCGGCCGCGGCCGCGCCCAGCACCCTGCGCGCGCCGGCACGCCGCGGGCCCGCAAGACTTCCGCCACAGCGCCCGCCGGCCCGCGCACGAACGGCGCGTTCGCGGCGATGACCCGCGAGTTCCAGGACCGCTACCCCGCCTCGCGCGAGCGGAAGGACCTCTATCCCTACACGCTCTCGGGCGAGCCGATCCGCCCGCTCTACGGGCCCGAGGACCTCGCGGGCATGGACCTCGCGCGCGATCTCGCGGTGCCGGGCGAGTACCCGTTCACCCGCGGCATCCATCCCACCATGTACCGCGGGCGCATGTTCACGATGCGGCAGTTCGCCGGCTTCGGCACGGCGAAGGAGTCGAACCAGCGCTACCACTACCTGCTCGCGCACGGGCAGACCGGACTCTCGATCGCGTTCGACAACCCGACGATCATGGGCTACGACAGCGACCACCCCAAGGCGCACGGCGAGGTGGGCAAGTGCGGTGTCGCGATCGACTCGCTGCGCGACATGGAAATCCTGCTCGATGGCGTCGACCCGGGGACCATCTCGACCTCGATGACGATCAACGGGCCGGCATCGATCATGTTCGGCTTTTACCTGGCGAACGCCGAGAAACGGGGGGTGCCGTTCTCCGCCCTGCGCGGCACGCTGCAGAACGACATCCTCAAGGAGTACATCGCGCAGAAGTGCTGGTGCTTCCCGCCCGAGCCGTCGCTCCGGATCATCGTGGACCTGATCGAGTTCGCCACGAAGCACGTGCCGCAGTGGAACACGATCAGCGTGTCCGGTTACCACATCCGCGAGGCGGGCTCGACCGCGGCGCAGGAGCTGGCGTTCACGCTCGCCGACGGGTTCACGTACGTCGAAGAGTGCGTGAAGCGCGGGCTCGACATCGACGAGTTCGCGCCCCGGCTGTCGTTCTTCTGGAACAGCCATCTCGACTTCTTCGAGGAGATCGCCAAGCTCCGCGCGGCGCGCCGGATCTGGGCGCGGCACATGCGCGAGCGCTACGGTGCGAAGCGCCGCGAGAGCTGGCTCATGCGCTTCCACACGCAGACGGCCGGCTGTTCGCTCTGGGACAAGCAGCCCGAGAACAACATCGTGCGCACCGCGTTCCAGGGGCTGGCGGCGGTGCTCGGCGGCACGCAGTCGCTGCACACGAACTCCATGGACGAGACGATCGCGCTGCCGAGCGACAAGGCGGTGAAGATCGCGCTCCGCACGCAGCAGGTGATCGCGCACGAGCTCGGCGTCATCGAGACTGCGGATCCGCTCGCGGGCTCCTACTACCTCGAGCACCTCACGAATCGCATGGAGGAGCAGGCCGAGGACTACTTCCGCCAGATCGCCGGGATGGGCGGGGTGGTGCGCGGGATCGAGCAGGGCTTCTTCCAGCGCGAGATCGGCGCGGCGGCCTACCAGTATCAGCAGGAGATGGAGAAGAAGCAGCGCATCATCGTGGGCGTGAACGAGTACGTCGAGCCCGACGAGAAGCTCGAGATTCCGATCCTCTACATCGGCGAGGAGGTCGAGGAGGAGCAGAAGCGCTGCATCGCCGAGGTCAAGCGCACGCGCCACGAACGCGCCACGTCGGACGCCCTGCGGGCCCTCACCGCGGCGGCGAGGACGAGGCCCGGCGACTCCAATCTCATGGAGCGCATTCTCGACGCGGCGCGCGCTTACGCCACCGAGGGCGAGATCCGCGGCGCCATGCGCGAGGTGTTCGGCGACTACACCGAGCCGGCGGAGTTCTAGGCCGTGGACCAGGGCCTGGTCAGCGGCCTCGTCGCGGTCGGCGTCGTGTCCGTGGTCGCGCTGCTCCTGCGTGGGATGCAGAAACCGGAATCCGGGGACGTGACGCGAGCGCCCGAGCCCCCGCGCGAGTCGTGGATGGACGCCGGCGGGAACATCGCGGTGGCGACCGAAGACGACGAGCGGGACGGCGACGAGGACGACGACGCGCAGGATCGCGACGCCGGCCACGTCATGGCGGTCACGAGCGACGGCTACGCGCTCGTGCCGGACCGGCATGCCGTGCGACTCGTGCCGCCGGAGGAACAGGGCGAGGAGTGGAAGGTGGGCGCGGGCATGAAGTCGGCGAACCTGCGCGGCGAACGCGCCCTCGCCATGAGCTGGAACGCGGGCGATTTCACGGGCGCACGTGTCGTGCGCGGTGAGGCGGACGAGGGCCCGTGGCGGCTCGAGGCGCTCGGGCGCGACGGGGAGTACACCGCGTTCGTGTTCGAGACGCGCGAAGGTGCCGACGCGGCCCGCGAGCTGCTCGAGCGGGTCCGCATCGTGCGGCTGGGCGAGGACGAGGACGGCCGGCCCATGCCGCCGTCGCCCGAGCAGTTCGCCGAGGCGCGGCGGGTGTACCTCGAGACGGAGGCGGCGCTGGAGCTGCCCGACGACGAGGACCCCCACTGACCATGCGTCTCTCGGCGCGCGCCGCCCGCGCCCCCGCGACCTCGCTCGACGCCCTGCTCGTGATGCTGTCGGTCTCCGGGCTGGCGTTCTGGTTCGTGGTCGGATTGCCCTGGGGCCCGCACAACGAGTCGTTCGCCTGGGTCGTGGGGCTCGAGCAGCGCTCGTTCCTGGAAGCGCTGTTTCAGAAATTCCCGAGCGTGTTGAGCCTGCGCCCGCTCGGCACCGGGCCGGCGTGGCTGCTCTACCGCCTCGCGCACCACGACGTGGCGGGCGTCCAGCTCGTGAACGCGGCGCTGGCGCTGTTGGCCTGGGGCTGGGCCGCGCGCGACGCGCGCGAGCGGCGGCTGTTCGCGCTGTTGTCGCTCGCGGCGGGCGGCGTGTTCTTCGCCGGGTATATCTGGGTGTTTCATTTGCATGGAATATTTTACGGCCCGCTGCTCCTGTATGTGGCGTCGCTCGCGCGCGCCGCGCGCGGCCCGCTCGATCTCCGCACGCTGCTCGGCGTGTTCGTGGGCGCGCTCGTCACCGCGCTCGCGCACCCCTACGCGCTGCCACTCGCGGTGGCGTTCGTGCTCGGCGCGATGGTGGAGACCCCGCTCCTCCGCACGCGTGCGGGAGCGGCGGCGCTGGGCGTCGTGATCACCGGCGCCGTGGCCGCGTACCTCCTGCTCGTGCCGGGCTCCAATCGCGGCGTCCTGGAGCCGCCGCTCGCGGGCTTCGTCGCCTCGTTCCGCACGCTCGAGGTGAACGCGATCGGCTCGGGCATCGCGGGGCTGCTCGCGGCCTGGACCGCGAGTCGCGCCCTCCCGGGCGCCGCCGGCGGCATCGCCGCGCTGTTCACGCTCGTCGTCGCGGGCGCCGGGATCGCGAGCGGGCTCCCGGTGCTGCCGCTGTGGATCGCGTGGGCCGCGGCGAAGAGCGTGCGCCGCGGGCGCTGGACCATGGCGGCGCTGCTCGGTGCCACGGCGCTGCTCCCGATCCCCAATCCGACCGGCTCACCCACCTACGCCATCTTCGCGGTGTTCGTCGCGGTGTGCGCCACGGCGCTCGACGAGACGGGCAGCGACCGCATGCTCCACGTGCTGCGCGCGCCGCAGGTGGCGGGCATGCTCGCCGGACTCCTCGCGCTCGCGCTCGCGGTGCGCGCCGGCGTCGCGGTGCCGATCGTCTCGCGCATCGCGCGACCGCTCCTCGCCGAGGGCGAGCGCACACGCCAGCTCGAAGTGCTGGGGGCACGGCTCATGGAGAGCCCGTGGCGGAACGATCGCGCGCGCTTCCTCCACCCGGCGCTGAACCCCAGCGATGCCGACGCCGTGGACCGCCGCTTCCGCCCGCCTGCCCAGGACTCGCACCTTTCAATCTGGCTCGACTGGAAGCGTGGCGGTCCTCCCACGGGCGCCGACACGCTCGTCTTCACGTTTGGCGGCGAGAGCGTGCCCGGCATGGACACGGTGCTCGCCGCGCGTGGCCGATACGCGGGAGACGCGCTAGTGTTGCGCCGCTCGTCCGCGGCGGTCGCGGCCGACGGCGCGCGACGAACGCCGCCCTGAGATCTCGGATCGGGGACTCCCGCTGCGGACCCCCGCCGGAGGAAGCATGCAACGCAAGATCCGTGTGCTGGTGGGCAAACCGGGGCTCGACGGGCACGACCGCGGTGCGAAAGTCGTGGCGGCGGCGTTGCGCGATGCCGGCATGGAGGTCATTTACACCGGGCTCCACCAGACGCCCGAGCAGATCGTCGAGGCCGCCGTGCAGGAAGACGTGGACGTGGTCGCGCTCTCGGTGCTCTCCGGCGCGCACATGACGCTCTTCCCCGAGATCCTCGAGCTCATGCGCTCGCGCGGCATCGGCGACCGCCTGCTGACGGGCGGCGGCATCATACCCACCGAGGACATGAACACGCTGCTCACTCGCGGTGTGGGCAAGCTGTTCGGACCGGGGACGAACACGCACGACATCGTGGGCTACATCCGGGAATGGTATGCGGACGTGCATGGCGCCGACGCGCTCCCGCCGCTCCCCCCGCCGCCCGAGCGTGCCGAGCCCATCGTGAGTGCGGGCGAGCGACCGCTGCCCGCGCCGCCGCGCCCAGTGCACCCCGCGCGCGCAGACACGAAGCCGGCGGGAAGCCGGCTCGCGGCGAAGCCGGC
>DATDEX010000176.1:0-23965 GCA_036522895.1 Candidatus Eiseniibacteriota bacterium
GGCGCCAGCCGCTCGATCCGCCAGCGTCCCCGGCTACGGCTGTAGAGGATGCGGTCGTGCAGGCGGTCCGGGCGGCCCTGCCAGAACTCGATCGCGCGCGCGCTCAGCCGGAACCCGCCCCAGTGCGGCGGCCGGGGCACCACCTGGCCCTGGAAGCGAGCGGTGACCTGCGCGAGCCGCGCGTCGAGCGCCGCGCGCGAGGCGAGCACGCGGCTCTGTGGCGACGCCCAGGCGCCAAGCTGCGCCTCGCGCGGGCGGAGCGCCCAGTAGGCGTCGGCGTCGCGCGCGGGGAGGCGCACCACGCGGCCCTCGATCCGCACCTGGCGGGAGTGGCTCGGCCACCACAAGACGAGCGCCGCCTCGGGACGCCTTGAAAGCTCGCGCCCCTTGGCACTGTCAAGATTCGTGTAGAACGTGAACCCGCTCGCCCCGGCGCTCTTCAGGAGCACCATCCGCGCCCGCGGCCGCCCGCGGGCGTCCACGGTGGCGAGCGTCATCGCGGTGGGCTCGATCGTGCCGCTCGCGAGCGCTGCCGCGAGCCAGCGGCGGAAGAGCGCCAGCGGCTCGGCCGGCGAGCGGCGCTCGAGGAGCGCACGCCCCCGGTAGTCGCGGCGCACACGGGCGAGGGGCATGCGGGGGAGAGTAGCGGAGCGGCCCGGGCGCGGCACGTCGCGCGGCATGTGCGGCGCGCCGCGACCGGTCGCGCGCGAAGGCACAACGCGTGACCTCGATCGAGCCCCTACGCCGCCTTGGCGAGCCCGCTCTCACCGCCGAGCGCGCCCGGGAACGTCAGCGTGAACACGCTGCCCTTCCCCTCGGCGCCGTCGACCTCGAGCCGGCCGCCGTGCGCTTCCATCACCCGCCGCACGAGCGGGAGCCCGAATCCCATACCGGCGACGTTGAACTCGAGGCCGCGCGCCGTATGGTGGTTCTTCGAGTCGTGCTGGACGAACGCCTCGTCGAAGAGCCGGCGGCGCGCCTCGTCGGAAAGCCCGATCCCGGTGTCCTTCACCTCGATCACCAGGTCGTCCGCCTGCGCGCTGGCACGAACGACCACCGAGCCGCCGTCGGGTGTAAAGCGGATGCCGTTTCGCACCAGGGCGTCCACCGCTTGCAGCACCTGGCCCCGGTCGAGGATCGCCACGCGCGCGTCGTCGGCCACCTCGGACGAGACCGCCACGCGCCGCTCGGGCGCGATGCCCCTGGCCTCGCGGAGCGCCTCGGCCAGCAGCGGCTGGATCTCGGTCGACGTGGGCTCCGGGAGGCTCTCGCTGTCGTCGGCCTGGGCCATGCGGGTCGCGGACACGGCGATGTTCTCGAGCGTCTCGCATGCGCGCGCGATCGCATCGAGACCGCCTCCGAACTTTTCATCCCCGAACTTCACCAACCCGCCGCGGAGCAGATCCTCCCAGCCGCGGATGATGCTGATTGGTGTGCGCAGCTCGTGCGACGCCACCGCGATGAACTCGCTCTTCGCGCGTGCCACCTCCTGCAGGCTCCGCACGTAGGTGCGCTGGCGCTTCCGCATCTCGTCGAAGCGAACGGCGAGCGTGCCCATTTCGTCCCGGCGGGTGCGGTCGATGGGCGCGTCCCATTCGCCCTTCTGCATCGCGGCCGCCGCGGTCACGAGCTGGCGGATCGGCAGCGTGATGTGGGCGGCGATGAAGAATGCCGCGAGCGACACCGCCGCGAGCAGGAGCAGCCCCAGCTCCAGGAGGTGCCCGCGCACCGAGCGGAGGAACTCGGTCTCGGCCGCGAGCGAGCGCTGGAGCACGTACACCTGGCGCGTGCCCTGGGCGGCCATGGGGAGCGGCCGCGCGTAGGCGATCCAGCCGCCGTCGTGCACGGCGTTCGAGAGTCCCGACGACGTGCTCGTCGCGACGCGCTGCGCGACCGCGCGATCCTCGCTCACGCCGAGCGTGGTGCGCGTGATGTGCTGCTCGGAGACGAACGAGACCTCGCTGCTCGTGAGCTGGCGGAGTCGCGAGGCGAGTGCCCCGGAGACCTCGCGGCCGAGGAGCAGCGCGCCCACGACGCGGCCGTCGGCCTTGACGGGCGTGCCGACGAGCAGCACGTGCGTGCCCTCCTGGGCGATCGCGCAGCGCTCGGGACGCCCCGCGATCACCGCGCCCATCGCCACCTTGCGGGCATCCGTTTGCAGCGGAATGCGGCCCACCGTGGCAACGATGTCGCCATGGCTGTCGGCGACCTCGAACACGTCGGGCTGCGCGAGCTTGTGGAAGTCGCGCGCCACGCCCACCACGGTGGCGCGGTACTCGCGGTCGTTCCGCCCGTGCGGCAGCGCCAGCACCGAGAAGAACCGGGGGTCGCGCACGATCACCGCACCCGTCACGTCCAGCTCGCTCGCGGTCTCGGCGAGCATGTTCTCGAACACGCCCGCGGCGCGCTGGAGATCCTCGGCCAGCGCGGTTTCGCTCCGCTCCGAGACGCCACGGTCGACGAGCCAGAGCGTGGCACCGGCGAGTGCCAGGAGCGGGAGCGCCGTGAGGAGCAGGATCTTCCAGCGGAGCCCGAGCCGGAGCGCCATCAGAAGGTCACGTCCAGCGCGACGTCGCCGCTCGCCGGCACCTCGACGTCCGACGCGCCGGTCGGCAGGTCCGGGTGCCACCAGTGGAGCCGGTAGTGACCCGGCGGGAGCCCGGACAACTGGTACTCGCCGTCGGTGCCAGGACGCGCCCAGGCCGGGTTCGGGACCACGAGGATGAACGCGGCCATCTCGGGGTGGATCTTGCACGACACGTTGACGAGCCCCGCTCGCGGGAACGCCACGTGCCGCGACTGCCCGCGCGGGTACTTACCGAGCTCGAACCGCCGCACGGGGGAGACGCTGTACACGTCGTGAAAGACGGGATCGAAGTTCGGGAAGTCCACCGTGCCGCCTGCCGGGACCACGACCACGCGCGGCTCGAACGACTGCTCGCGCTGCGCGAGCTGCGGGCTCAGCGCGTGCGGGGGAGTGCGGACGCCCGCGGGCAGCGACTCGACGAAGATCACCGCGTCGGTGACGAGCCCGCGCGACCCTCGTGTGGTCGCGGCGACGCTCGAATCGCGTGTCCCGGAAGCGGAGAACGAGGCGCTGTTTGCGGAGAGGGGCGGCACCCGGACGCTGCCGTGGATGGAGCCGGCGGTCGCGGGTGCGGCCACGAGCACGACGAGCAGCAATGTGGAGACCGAGCGCATCGCGTCTTCCCTGAGCCGTAAAGGAGTTCCCTGGGCGGATCGCACGGGTTATCGGCTGATGCCGCCGGGCGCTGAATGCGGCAGTGGGGGGCGGGGGGCAGCCAGCCGGCCGGATGGCTCGCGCGGCCGTGCGTAACAAACGCAATCGCCCGAGGCACTTGCCCCGGGCGATTCGAGTGCTTTGCGAGCTCTCTGGAACCTCACCTCAGCGGTAGGCCGAGAGCCCCGTGACCGCCTCGCCGAGCACGAGCGTGTGAATGTTGTGCGTGCCCTCGTACGTGAACACCGACTCGAGGTTGCACATGTGGCGCATCACCGGGTACTCGGCGGTGATGCCGTTCGCGCCGAGCACGTCGCGCGCCTCGCGCGCGATCTGGAGCGCGATCTCGCAGTTGTTGCGCTTCGCGAGCGACACCTGTGCCGGCGTGACCGTGCCGCGCTCCTTCATGCGCCCGAGCTGGACGCAGAGGAGCTGCGCCTTCGTGATCTCGGTGAGCATGATGGCGAGCTTCTGCTGGACGAGCTGGTACTGGCCGATCGGTTTGCCGAACATGATCCGGCTCTTCGAGTACTCGGCCGCGGAATGGAAGCACGCCATCGCGGCTCCCACGACGCCGAACGCGATCCCGAAGCGGGCCTGCGTGAGGCAACCGAGCGGCCCCTTCAAGCCCTCGACGTTGGGCAGGATCGAGTCGTCGGGCGTGAACACATCCTGAAGAATCAGCTCGCTCGTCACCGAGGCGCGCAGCGAGTGCTTGCGCTTTTGCTCGGGGGCCGAGAAGCCCTTCGTCTTCGTGTCCACGATGAAACCGCGAATCACGTCCTTGCCCTTCTCCGAGTCCTTCAACTTGGCCCACACGATCGCCACATCGGACACGGTGCCGTTCGTGATCCACATCTTGGCGCCGTTCAGGACGTAGCCGCCGTCCACCTTGCGCGCGCGCGTGAGCATGCCGCCGGGGTCGGATCCGAAGTCGGGCTCGGTGAGCCCGAAGCAGCCGATCAGCTCGCCCTTCGCCAGCTTCGGCAGGTACTTCATGCGCTGCGCCTCGCTGCCGTACTCGTAGATCGGGTACATGACGAGCGAGCCCTGCACCGAGGCGAACGAACGCAGGCCGGAGTCGCCGCGCTCGAGCTCCTGCATCGCGAGCCCGTACGCCGTGGCCGACACGCCCGCGCAGCCGTACTTCTCCGGCAGCGTCGCGCCGAGGAGCCCCATTTCGGCGACCTCGGGGATCACGTCCTTCGGGAAGTAGGCCTTCTCGTACGCCTCCTCGATGAGCGGCAGGTAGCGCGCCTCGACCCAGCCGCGCACGTGGTCGCGGATCTGGATCTCCTCCTCCTGGAGCAGCGAATCGATCTCGTAGAAATCCACACCGGTGAAGCGGGCCATCGGGAGCTCCTGGCGGAAGCGCGGGCGCGCGGAGGCGGGCAAGGGAAAGTTGGCGCGCGGGAGTATAGGGGGTCGGGAGAAAGCGTCACAAACCCCGCGAGCGCACGCCGCCGGCGGGGCGTTGCGAGGCCCCCGCCCGCGGGCGTAGGGTCGATTCATCATGACGCGGAACCCATCCCTCCGGAAGGAGCAGCCATGTCCCGACCGAACCTCGCGCGCCTTGCCGCCCTCGCCTCGCTACTCCTCTTGAGCGCCGCCCAGCCCGTGTCCCCCGCCCTCGCCGCCACGCCCGGGACCGGCCGCGGCGTCGCCACCCGCTCGGTCGTCTACGCGCAGCACGGCATGATCGCGTGCGCCCAGCCGCTCGCCGCGCAGGCGGGGCTCGAGGTGCTGAAGAACGGCGGCAGCGCCGTGGATGCCGCGATCGCCGTCAACTCGTGCCTGGGTCTCATGGAGCCCACGTCCAACGGCATCGGCGGCGACATGTTCGCGATCGTGTGGGATCCGAAGACGAAGAAGCTCTACGGACTCAACGCCTGCGGCCGCTCGCCGCTCGGGCTCAAGGCGGAGCAGATCCCGCCCGAGAAGGACGGCACGATCCCGCTCTACTCGCCCTACTCGTGGAGCGTGCCCGGCGTCGTGGACGGCTGGTCCGAGCTCCACCAGAAGTTCGGCAAGTTGACCCTCGCGCGCGACCTCGCGCCGGCGATTCATTTTGCCGAGGACGGCTTTCCGCTGTCGCCGGTCATCGCGAGCGACTGGGGCCATTCGGTCGCCCACTTCAAGGACAAGCCCGGCTTCGCCGACGTGTTCATGCCCGGCGGCCGCGCGCCGCTCGAGGGCGAGATCTTCAAGAACCCGGCGCTCGCGCGCTCGCTCCGGATGATCGCCGAGAAGGGCCGCGACGCCTACTACAAGGGCCCGATCGCCGAGGAGTTCGTCAAGTACTCGCAGAAGGTGGGCGGGTTCTTCACGCTCGAGGACTTCGCGAAGCATCGCTCGGAGTGGGTGGACCCGGTGAGCACGGACTACCGCGGCTACACCGTGTGGGAGCTGCCGCCGCCGGGGCAGGGGATCGCCGCGCTCCAGCTCCTGAACATCCTCGAGAACTTTGATCTCAAGAGCATGGGCCGCAACTCGGCCGACTTCTGGCACGTGTTCACCGAGGCGAAGAAGGTGGCGTTCGCCGACCGCGCGCGCTACTACGCCGACCCCGACTTCGCGAAGGTGCCCGTCGCGCAGTTGATCTCCAAGGACTACGCGAAGCAGCGGGCGGCGCTGATCCGCATGGACAAGGCCGCCGACTCCGACCTGCCCGGCGAGCCCACCGCGCTCAACCGCCGCGAGACGACCTACTTCTGCACCGCGGACGCGAGCGGCATGATGGTGTCGATGATCCAGAGCAACTACACGGGCTTTGGGAGCGGCTACGTGATCCCCTCGCTCGGCTTCGGCATCCAGGACCGCGGCAACCTGTTCGACCTGAAGCCCGGGCGGCCCAACTCCTACGCGCCCGGCAAGCGGCCGTTCCACACGATCATCCCCGCGTTCATGACCAAGGACGGCGCGCCGGTGCTCGCGTTCGGCTTGATGGGCGGCGACATGCAGCCGCAGGGCCACGCGCAGATCGTGGTGGACCTGGTGGACTTCGGCATGAACCTCCAGGAGGCGGGCGACGCGATTCGCTTCCACCACACGGGCTCGAGCGAGCCGACCGGCACGGTGATGACGGACGGCGGCGTGCTGCACATCGAGGATGGGCTCCCCGACGCGGTGCTGGCCGAGCTGAAGCATCGGGGCCACCGGCTGGAGAGCGAGGCCGTGGGCGCCTACGGCGGCTACCAGGCGATCTGGCGTGATCCCAGGACCGGCGTGTACTCCGGCGCCACGGAGCGCCGCAAGGATGGCTGCGCGCTCGGCTACTGAGCGACGCCTGAGCGGAGCCGGCGCGCGCCTCGCGTGCGCCGCGCTCTGCGCCATCGTGCCGTGCGCGCGGGTGGCGCACGCCACGCCGGCGCACGCGCTCGCCGCGCACAGCTGGACCGCGGTCGCCACCCCGCACGTGGAAGTGCTCACCGACGCCGGCAGCGACGTGGGCACGCGCGTCGCCCAGCAGCTCGAAGACCTGCGCACGGTGCTCTCGCTCGCCGCGCCCGCGCTCGTCGTGGACGTGGCGCCGGTGCAGGTGATCGTGCTGCGCGATGCGATGCTCGCCGAGAGCTACTCGCCCACGTGGCACGGCCGGCGCGAGCAGGTCGGCGGGTTCTTCCAGACCGCGCCCGACCGAAGGCGGCTCCTGTTCCCGGCCGATCCGTCGCACATGCCGAGCGTGGCGCAGCACGAGTACACCCATGCGTTACTCGATGCCGCGATGCCCGACGCGCCGCTCTGGCTGAACGAGGGACTCGCGGAATACTTCAGCACGTTCGCCGCCGCCGGCGATCGCGCCCGCGCGGGCGCGCCGATCCGAGCCCACCTGGACTGGCTCGCCGACCACGACCTGATGCCGCTCCCGGAGTTGTTCGCCGTCGGCCAGGGCTCGTCCGCCTACCACGAGGGCGATCGCCGCGGCACGTTCTACGCGCAGTCCTGGGCGCTCACGCACATGATCCTCTCCGGGACCGACGACGACCTCGGCCGGCTCGAGCGCGTGCTCGTCGCGACGCGCGATGGCGAGCGGTTCGAAAAGGCGTTCGCGCGCGTCTTCGGCGACGAGTCGACGCTCCGGACCCGGCTCCTCGCCTACCTCGAGCGGCCGCGACTGGTCGAGCGCGAGTGGTGGGTGCGGCACCCGCTGGGCGGCGGCCGGCCGGAGGTGCGCGAGCGCATCTCGCCCGCCGAGGTGCTCGGCTCGCTCGGCACCGCGCTCCTCGCGCGTCCGACGCCGCCGCGCGAGGACGCCGAGGAGCACCTGCGCGAGGCGCTCGCCGTGGACCCCCGCGACCCGGGAGCGTGCGCGGGCATGGGCTGGCTCGAGCTCATGCGCGAGCATCGCGAGACGGCGCACACGTGGTTCGCGCGCGCGCTCGAGCGCGATCCGGTCTCGGTGCCGGCGGTGCGGCTCATGGCGTCGCAGCTCCTGCTCGATGCCAGCCTCCGCTCCTCGGCGACGGAGCGCGAGTCGGTGAGCGTGTTCGTGCGGAAGGCCATCGCCCGGGCCCGCACCCTCGAGCCCGACGATCCGGAGCTCGAGGGGCTCCTCGCGCGGAGCTACGTGGTTTCGCCCGGGGCCGATCCCTCGGAGGGCTGGACGCACGTCGTGCGCGCGACCGAGAGGCTGCCCGCGCGGAGCGACCTGGTTCTCGACCGGCTGGCGCTCGCCGCGCTGCTCGGTCGCGACGACGAGGCGTGGCAGCTCTTCGAGAACCATTTCCGCACGGCGTCCCGGCCGGACCTGGCGCACATCGCGCGCACCGCGCTCCTCGCCGGAAACGTGCGCGCCGCGAACCGCATGCTCGCGAAGGGCGACGCGAGCGGCGCGCAGGCGAGGCTCCTCGCCACGCGCGAGCGGCTTGCCGACGACCCCGAGGTGGCGCGAAGCGCCGACGAGTACCTGAGCCAGCTCAGCGTCCAGCAGGCGCGCGCCCGGGAGACCGCCACCCAGAACGGCGCGATCCGCGAATACAACTCCGGCATCGCCGCGGCCAACGCCGGAAAGTTCGCCACCGCGGCGGCTGCGTTCCGCCGCGCGGCGGCCGCCTCGGCCCGGGGCGACTTCCGCACGGAGGCGCTCCGCATGGCGGCCCGCATGGACCTGCACGTGCGCGGCGAGCGCGCGATCGCGCTGGCCAAGGCCGGCGACGTGGCGCAGGCGCTCGCGATCTTCGAGGGCATGGACCCAAAGTCGATGTCGCACGAGGACCGCGAGTGGCACCGGCGGAACGTCGCCCAGCTCAAGCACCTGCGCGGGCGCTAGCGCGGCGCGGCGGCCGCGGGCCCGTTTGCCGCACCCGCGCGCGCTCCGTTAGATTCATGGCGATTCTCGCGTTCCGCCCGCCCGGGAGATCCCCCACATGGCCACCGTCAAGCCCGCCACCGCCGCCGCCTCCCGCTGGGGCGGGTTGAGCCCCGAGGACCTGGTCGGGCTTTACCGCACGATGTTCACCTCGCGCCGCACCGACGACGAAGAGATCCGGTTGAAGAAGTTGAACCTGACCTTCTTCCAGATCTCGGGCGCCGGGCACGAGGCCGTGCTGGCGGCGGCCGGGCGCGCGCTCAAACCGGGCCACGACTACTTCTATCCCTACTACCGCGACCGCGCGCTCTGCCTCCAGCTCGGGATGACGGTGAAGGAGATGCTGCTCTCGGCCGTGGGCTCGGCGGAGGATCCCAACTCGGGCGGCCGGCAGATGCCGAGCCACTGGGGCCACAAGCGTCTCAACATCGTCTCGCAGTCGAGCCCCACCGGGACGCAGTTCCTGCAGGCAGTGGGTGCGGCCGAGGCGCTCGTGAAGTACAAGGACCTCGAGTCCGACTACCCCGAGCTCAAGGGCCGCGTGAAGGGCGACGAGGTCGTGTACTGCTCGGCCGGCGACGGCACCACGAGCCAGGGCGAGTTCTGGGAGGCGATGAACACCGCCTGCAACCTGAAGCTCCCCGTGCTGTTCCTGATCGAGGACAACGGCTACGCCATCTCGGTGCCCGTGGACGTGCAGACGGCGGGCGGCAACGTCGGGCTGCTGGTGAAGGCGTTCCCGAACCTTTTCTGGGTCGAGGAAGTCGACGGCCACGACCCGATCGCCTCCTACAAGGTGCTCGCCGAAGCAGTGGCCTGGTGCCGCGCGCGCAAGGGCCCCGCGTTCGTGCGCGCCAAGGTGGCGCGGCCCTACTCGCACTCGATGTCGGACGACGAGAGCAAGTACAAGCCCAAGGCGATCCGCGACGCCGAGGCCGAGCGCGACTGCCTGCGCTCGTTCTCGCGCTTCCTGGTGAAGGAGGGTGTGCTCACCGAGGGCGAGCTGGAAAAGCTGCACGCCGAGATCGCGACGGCGATCCGGAGCGCGTCGGAGCAGGCGCAGCCTTCGCCGCAGCCGGCCGCCCACACCGCGACCGCTTACGTGTTCTCGCCCGACGTGGATCCCACCTCGGAGCGGTTCGTGTCGCAGCCCAAGCCCGAGCCGGGGGCGCAGGCGGAGACGATCCTCCAGAGCATCAACTTCGCCATGCGCGACGAGATGAAGCGCAACCCGCACATCATCATGTTCGGCGAGGACGTGGCCGACGCTTCGCACGAAGAGGTGCTCGGCGACCTGAAAGGGAAGGGCGGCGTCTTCGGCGTCACGTGGGGGCTGCAGAAGCAGTTCGGCGGCAAGCGCGTGTACAACTCGCCGCTCGCCGAGGCCAACATCGTGGGCCGCGCGATCGGACTCGCCACGCTCGGCTGGAAGCCCGTCGTGGAGATCCAGTTCTTCGACTACATCTGGCCGGCGATGATGCAGATCCGGAACGAGCTCTGCTACATGCGCTATCGCTCGAACAACGCCTGGAGCTGCCCCGTCGTGATCCGCACCGCGTACGGCGGCTACCTGGGCGGCGGCGCGCCCTACCACAGCCAGTGCGGCGAGAGCATGTTTGCCCACTGCCCGGGCCTGCGCGTGGTGCTGCCGAGCACCGCGAGCGACGCCGCCGGGCTCATGCGCACGGCGCTCCGCGCGGACGACCCGGTGCTGTTTCTAGAGCACAAGCACCTCTACCGGCAGCCGTACGCGAAGGAACCCTACCCGGGCGCCGAGTACACGGTGCCGTTCGGTCGCGCGCGCCTCGTGCGGCCCGGCCACGACGTGACGCTCGTGACCTACGGCGCGCTCGTGCAACGTGGCTATCTCGCCGCGCAGGAGCTGGCGGACGAAGGGCTCGACGTGGAGGTCCTGGACCTGCGCACGATGCAGCCGCTCGACTTCGATTCGATCGCGCGCTCGGTCAGGAAGACGGGGCGGGTGCTGATTGCGCACGAGGACACGCTCTTCTGCGGCTTCGGGGGGGAAGTGGCGGCGAAGGTGGCGAGCGAGTGCTTCATGGACCTCGATGCGCCGGTGCGGCGCGTCGGGGCGCTCGATACGCCGGTCGCCTACGCGCCCAAGCTCGAGGACGTGATCCTGCCGCAGAAAGACACGCTCGTGCGGGCGCTGAGGGAGCTGGCGGCGTTCTAGAGGTGGGGGCGCGGGGCGGGGCCTCAGCGGCGCACGAACTTCAAGTGCGTCACCCTCGGCGCCGCCACGGTGCGGACCAGCTCGAGCCCGTGGAGATCGGTACCGAGGCTGTCGAATAGTCGCTCGCCGGAGCCGAGAAGGACCGGCACGAGATTGAGCTCCATCTGATCGACGAGGCCCGCCGCGAGGTACTGCCGGGCCGCGCTCGCGCCGCCGGCGAGCGACACGTCCCGGCCGCCCGCCGCCTTGCGTGCCCGCTCGAGCACCGCCTCGATGCCGTCGGAGACGAACGTGAACGTCGTTCCACCCTCGAGCACGAGCGGCTCGCGGGCATGGTGGGTGAGCACGAACACCGGATGATGGAACGGCGGGTTCGTGCCCCACCAGCCGTTCCAAGGTTCGCTTTTCTTCCAGGGGCCCGGCTGTCCGCCGAACATGTTCCGGCCCATGATCGTGGCGCCGATGTTGACGAGGGACTCTTCCACCACGGTGTTGCTGGCGTCCGTCGCGCCGCCCGATTCGCCGATCATCCGGCGCCATGCCGCGAGTGGAAAGACCCACTCGTGGAGCTGCTTGCCGCCGACCCCGATTGGATCGTTCACGCTCTGGCTCGGCCCGGCGACGAAGCCGTCGAGCGAGATCGAGATCTTGAAGCGGAGTTTCGATGCCATCACTTGGGCGCCCAGAGCCCGATAGGGACGCCACCGGGTGCGGCGACGATGGCGGTCCAGCCCATGCCGCCGGGGAGCGCTGCCGGCGGGAACATCACGGTCGCGCCGGCCGTGAGCGCCCGCGCGAACGCGGCCTGGATGTCGGGCATCTCGCAATAGGGGATCGAGCCCGGTGCCTCCTGCGGATTGTTGCCGCGAATGCCGCCCCCAGTGCCGCCCTCGAACCGCCAGATGTGATACGGGCCCGCGGAGGTCGGGACAGCAGGCGCGAACTTCCAGCCGAGGACGCGCTCGCACCAGGTGCGGGTCGCAACTGGATCGGCGCTCGCGAGCTCCGTGTGCGTGATGAGCCCGTGTCGGACCTTGGGCGCCGCCGGCTTCCGAGCCGAGGCGACCGCGCGCTTCGGGCGACGCGCTGAGGACTGCTTCTTCGCAACCTTGCGCGGCTTCGTCTTCGCGACTTTGCGAGTAGCCATGGGGGTCTCCGAAATGGATCGCGGTGGGTGAGGTCGAGCGAATTCGTCGGTCGCGGCGAGGGCCGGCAGGCATGGTAACCAGAAACCGCGGTTCGCGTTAGTTCCGGTATCATCACAATCGCCATGCTGGCCACCCTGGCCGTCCTGGTGTTCCTGTTCCCCCAGCGCACCAACGAATTGAAACTGGGCGGGTTGCCCTCGCCAGCCTTCGACATCGTGACGGCCATTTGGCTGTTGACCAAGGGCCTCCACCCACGCGCGGACGCAGGGGCGAGGGCCTAGCGCCACCGTACACCCGGCTCGAGGCAGAATGGAGGCACCGATGGATCGTCAATGGCTGCTCCGGATCCTGGTGGTGGTCAATATCCTGCTGGCGTTCGCGTCGGCGGGGGCCGAGGAATTCTTCGGCTGGACGCTTCCACCTGAGCTCGCGGCGTACGCCCACGCGCGCTTCGTCGAATCCCCGCTGGCGAACCCGAGCGCGACGTTCCACATTGTCGTGCTCGCCGCGCTCACGCTGTGCGCGTTCGCGGCATGGATCGGCCTGCTCTACTTTTGGCGGCCCGCACGCCGACTCTACCTCGCGTGCATGGCGATGTCCGTGTTCCTGGCGCTGATCTCGGGCCCGTCGGTGGCTACGTCGATCGGCGCCGCATTCCGGCTCATGGACGGACTGGTGAGCGGAGCGGTGCTCGGCCTCGTCTACTTCTCCGATGTCGCGGGTCGGTTCGAGGGCGTGAGAACGTAAAATGATCCAGCGCGCTTGGGCCATCTGAACGGATCTGAGACTGATGAGACCCCGCATCAGGACCTTACTCGCCGTACTCTTGTATTGCGCCGCAACCTCCTGCGGCGGTCATGCGGGCGTCCGCCTTCGCACTACCGCCCAGGCAGATGTTGTCAGGGCGCTCGGATCGCGGATCGTCGACTTGCTGGCGCGTCCGGATTCGGTGCGGAGCTTCCTCCTCAGTCGCGAGCAGGTCCCGACACACCTGGGTCGCCCGGATGCTGTAGCGATGTGGAAGATCCAGCGACTCGGACCACTCCTCGGTCCGACGGAGGTCGATACGCTCCGTAGCCTGGCATTCAGTTCAGCGAGCTACCTGTGGGAGACGAAGGCTTGCACTCCGACGCCAGGCGTCGGCTTCAAGTTCTATAGCAGTAGTGGCCAACTCGACGTCGCGATGTGCTTTGAGTGTGGGATGTGGATCTTCGCCACGAACACGACCGCTCGGGGGGAGAACTTCGACAGTGCCGCACCGGAGCTGACCCGCATCGCGCAGCGGTTGTTCCCCGACCTTCACCTGAGCATGAGTGAGGCTTCTCGAATGAAAAAGCAGGCCGAGTGGGAGAAGCGCCAGGCATGGTACCGGCAGCCTCCCCACTGATGAACCCTGCGACGGGCCGCCGCCCCATGGCCCAGACGGATAGCGCAGCTTCTCCCTAATCCGCCATGCTGTAGATCTTGTACCGCCCCTTCCGCTCTGCGATCGAGCGGATGAACCGGAAGCGCTGCGTCGTGCCGTCGTCGCTCTTCGCGACGACCGTGACGCCGTTGTGGAGCTTGAAGTTCTTGTACGGGACGACCGCCGGCGTCGGCTCGAATCCGACGAACGTGTAGTAGTGGCCGCCGAACTCGCGCGTGGACGACACGCTGCCGCCGTTCAGCCGGCCCCACAGGATCTGCCACGCATCGTCCCAGCGTAATCCTGTCGCCGGCCGGCTCTGCGGAAACTCGGGCCAGAGAATCGTGCGGAACTCGGCCGACGTCACGCACAGTGCCATCATCGAGTCGGGGTCGTCACGATGGAGCGCCCGGCAGATGAGCTTCCCGAGATCGTCGAGACTCCGGCCACCGCCCGTAAAAAGCTCCTTGACGATCTCCGCGCTCGGTCGCCGACCGAGCTTCTCGGCCATTGAGTCGGGATCCACCAGGGGCACGTAGCCGGGCGAATCCCGTACCGAGATCAGGTGCTTCGGCGGCGTCGGGGAAGACGGGCCGACACCCGCCCCCCGGCTCATCGTGGGGGCCGCGATGAGCACAAGGGACGCGAGCGTGAGCGCGAGCCGCGCCGCCCTCACGAGCCTACCGACAGCGACAAGCTGAACGTCCGACCGGTGGCGTAGCGGCGCATCTCGAGCGGTCCCTCCATCTCACGAATGGCGCGGTTCAACAGATTTCCGGCCGCGAACTTCATGCGTGCGCCCTTCCACGGCGTGAGCGACGCGGTGGCATCGAGCGTGGTGATGCCGGGCGATTCCAGGTTCGGGATGCCGTCGGCAGGTCCGTTCACGAACGTCTGGTTCAACTCCTTCAAGCGCCGGCCGACGCTCGAGGACATCACGCTCACCTCGCTCCGTCCCCCGGGCGAAGCCCAGGTGAGTCCCAGGTTCAGGAGAAACGGTGCCTGTCCCACGAGCGGGTGCGCGGTGTTGCCGCGGTTCGTCGTCTGCCGCGAGTCGATGCGTGACGAGATGAGCGACAGGTTCGAGTTGAGCGAGAACGGCCGCAAGCACGACGCGACACGCCCGAGCCCGGTGCGCGCTTCCAGTTCCAGCCCGACATTGC
Organism: Candidatus Eiseniibacteriota bacterium; assembly: GCA_036522895.1. GTDB lineage: Bacteria > Eisenbacteria > RBG-16-71-46 > RBG-16-71-46 > RBG-16-71-46 > JAIOPA01. Next base: position 14,460 of record DATDEX010000176.1, read on the forward strand.
GCCCCCCGAGCGAGTTCTCGGGGCGGATCCCGAGCTGGCCGTTCGTGCCGAACAGCGCGGGCTCGATGGGATCGACGAGCCGCTTGTAGAACACGCCGCCGGCGAACACCTCGCCCAGCCCGGGGAACGCCTCGAGCCGCAGATCGTAGTTCGTCACCAGCGCGCGCCGGAGCGACGGGTTGCCTATGCGGATCTTGTCGCCCACGAAGTCGAGTGCGGGCAGCGGCGAAAGGTCGTCCATGTCGGGCCGGTTGAGCGTCCGGCTGGCCGCGGCGCGCAGGTTCAACTTCTCCGCGAGCGAATAGGTGAAGTTGGCGCCCGTGAGCCAGTCCGTGGTGCGCGTGTGACCCTGCGAAACGACGATCCGTGGATTGAAGAGATCGTGGCTCGCGACGTTCTGCGCGCTGAACTCGCGCCGCAGCCCGACGTTCCCGCGCAGGCGCTTGCCGAGCGGAAGATCGACGCTCACGAAGCCGGCCTCGACGAGCTGGTCGGCCGTGTAGTTGTCGCGCGCGTCCGTGGCCTCGGTCACGCCGGCCACGTAGAGCGACTCGGGCGGCAGGTCCTGGCCACCGACCTTGGGCTGAAAATCGAACCGCCGGTACGAGTTGCCCCGCTGGCGCGACTGGCGGTCGAAGCCGGTGATCGCGCGGCCGTTGCCGAGCGCGGCGAGCCGATAGGGCACCGACAGCTTGGCCACGGTTCCCCAGCCGTTCTCCTTCAAGTCGCCGTATTCGCGGCGGCCCGTCGCGAGCCCCCACGTGCCCGGATCGCTCGCATCGATCGGCACGCGAATGTACGTCGCCTCGCGCTTGTCGGGCTGCTGGCGGCGCGCGTCCGAGCGCGTGAAGTCCCAGTCCAGGCTCGAATGCCAGAGACCTTTCAGCTCGTGCTGGCCCTCGAGCGTGGCGTAGCGGATCGCGCGCTCGACGTAGGTGAGCTTCGAGGCGCGGCGATCGAACGCGCCGTCGTTCGGGTCAGGACCGACGAACATGAACACCTCGTCGTCCGCCTTGTTCGTGTAGAACCCGCGCGCGCGCAGCACCTGGCTCGGGCTCGGGCGGTAGTTGAGCGACGCGTTGGCGCCGAGCTGCACCGACTCGGTGGCGCGCGTGATGTCGTAGGCACTCTTCGCCACGCGGCCGTCGTCGCTGAAGCGCTGGATCTCGGAGCGCTGGTCGAACGAGCGAGACAGGGTCACGGACTGGATCATGCCGAGCGGCCGGCCGAGCACGTTCAACTCGTCCCCGTAGGTGAGCGCGTAGCTGCCGTTCGGGAGCGTGCGCTCGCGCTCCGGGGACCACACGTTCCGGAACAGCGCGGCCGAAATGGGTCGGCCCCGCACGATCGTGTTGAGCGGGCCGGGGAGCTCTCGCGCACGCGCGCCGAACCCGAACACGTCCGAACTTCCCGAGGCGTACGAGAGGTGATCGTGGAACGTCGTACCCCCGGTCGCGCCCTCGGAGAGCGAAAGACTCCACGCGCGCTTGCCGGGGAAGTCCTTCAGGTGCACCTGGACGTCGCCGCCGGAGAACTCGCCCGAGCGATCCGCCGACCACGCCTTCTGGACCACGATGTTGTCGAGGAGCGCGGCGGGGAAGAGGTCCATGGGCACCACGCGCTTGTTCTGCTCGGGGCTCACTACGCGCACGCCGTCGACCTCTGTCGAGTTGTAGCGCTCGCCCATGCCGCGCACGAACACGTACTTGCCGTCCGACACCGAGATCCCGGTGACGCGCCGGAGCACGTCGCCGGCGTTCCGATCGGGCGCGCGGCGCATCTGCTCGGCGCTCACCGCGTCTCCCACGGTGGACGCCTTCCGGCGGGTGGCGAGCAGCGAGGCGTCCGTGTTCTGCCGGGCCGTCGCCTCGACCACGATCTCCTTCTGCTGGATCGCTTCGGGGGTCAACGCGGCGGTGAAGGGCAGCAATTGCTCGTCCACGAGGACGATGCCCTCGATCCGCTTTCGCGCGTACGAGAGCGCCCGGACCTGGAGCGCGTAGCGTCCGGCCGGCGCCATGAGCAGGAACGTGCCGTCGGCGTTCGTGAGCCCGCCGACCTTCTTCATCGTGGTGTCTTCGGGGACCAGCAGGACGTCGGCGTATCCGATCGGCTCGCCCGTGTCGACGGCGACGATCTTGCCCTGGATCCTGCCGGCGGCGGCCGCGGGGGCGGGCGCCCCAAACGCGATCGCGCCGGCCACGAGCGTGGCCAGCGCGAACGACGTCCAGTGCGGTCGAGGAGTGCGGGTGGTGCGGGATCGACGGCTCATTCGATCGGCCTCCGGAATGAGGAAGCTGCAGTGTCTCCTCGGGTCTCGTGCGGTTTCGCGGGGGGCCGGGCGGCAGCGGCGTGGAATCGCCGCTGCCGGGCCCCGGCCCTCGGGGGATTCGTGCGGGGGAATCAGTCGATGCGGACGACCTTGCCGGAACCCTGCAGGCCGTTCGCGAACACCTTGTAGAAGTACACGCCGCTCGGGGTGTTCCCCGCGGGCCTCCAGGTGAGGGAATGCGTGCCGGCCGCCATCTCGCCGTCGACGAGCGTGTCGACGTGCCGGCCGTTCGCCGAGTAGATCTCCACCGTGACCTGCGCGGCCTGCGGCAGCGTGAAGCTCAAGTTCGCCCCGTTGCGGAACGGATTCGGCGCGCTGTTCGTCACCAGCACGCGGCCCGTGCCGACCGGCACGCCCGTCGTGGCCGCGCTGCAGAAGAGCGGCGGCCCGGTGAGCGGCAGCGCCGGGCAGTGCGCGAGCCAGGTCACGTCGTCGTCGATCTTCAGGCCCCACTGCTTGAAGTTCATCGTGATCGAGTTGATCACGGTCCCGGCGGTGGCACGGCGCAGGTTCACGCCGAACGTGGATCCGGGATAGGTCGCGCCCGAGCGGCTCTGATCGCCGATCATGGTGAAGTTGGACACGGTCGGGTTCGAGCGGCCCGCGCAGACGAGCTGCGTGAACGGGGCGACGTCGTTGTTGTCCGCCTCGATCCCCTTGTCGCCGAACTGGGTGCCGCTCGGCGCCAGGTCGGCGACGCCGCGCACGATCACGAACTGCGCCTTGCCGCGGTAGCCCTGCTGCCAGTCGTAGCCGTCGTCGCGGCCATCGGTGCAGACCAGGTGCTTCACCGCGACGGTGCCGCCGAACGCCTCCCAGCCGTCGTCCGCGCCGCGATGCGCCTGCAGGAACTCTTCCGAGGTCGCGTCGCCGAGCGCGTTGTTCGTGAACGAGTTGAGCTCGTTGTTCGGCGTCACTTCCTTCCCGGCGTACTCGATGCGCACGTAGCGGAGGATGCCGGAGTTGTCGTGATCGTCGTCGCCGCCGTAAAAGCCGATCGAGCCGCCCTCGGACGCCGCGGAGTCCCCGGCGCACGAGTTGGCGTTGTTGATGCGCGCACGGCCGTTGATCACGAGCCCGCCGCCGGCGCCCGTGAACATCGCGCCCGGCGGGTCGTCGCAGGTAATGATGATCGGAGCGTCCTTCGTGCCCACCGCGAAGATCTTCGAGCCGCGGTCGATGCGGATCGTGCCCAGCGTGGCGCGCTCCTCGAACACGACCGTGCCGGCCTCGATCGTGAGATTGGCGCCGCCCTCGGCCCGGAACTGGCCGCGCACGACGTGGTTGCTGTCGGCGTGCCAGGTCTGATCGACGTGAAGGATGATGTTGTCGTGGATCACGGTCGGCCGCGGACTCGGCATGCCCGGAAGGTGCAGGTCCTGGCGGCCCGCGCCCGTCGAATCGAAGTACGTCCAGCCCTGCGTCCAGTCGTCGGTGGGATCCGGCCCGATGGCGCCGACGTAGCACACCTGCTGGAAAAAGCCGTCGTTCGGGACCGTGAGGGCCTGGCTGTACGCCGGGCTCCCGAGGCTCGGCTGAAAGATCGGGTGGGTGGTGGGGTAGGCCGCGTTGTGGAGCAGCGGGTCGGCGTAGAAGTTGTGCGTGAACGTCTGCGTGGTGAGCACGACCGCGTTGTAGCCGGGCGGGCAGGCGGCGATCGCGTCCACCCCCACGGGAGCACCGGTCATCTGACCGGCCAGCGTGCCGCTGGCGTTGTTGTTGAACCAAAGATTGCCGTCGACGACCAGTTGCGCGGATGCGGTGCTGGCGGCGGCGGTGAGGAGGCTCAGGGCGAACAGAGCGTGGCGCAGCGTGATGGCCCGTTCAGTCGCGATTGACCGCATGGCGTCTCCCTCGCTCGGGTGTGCGGTGATCAGCAGTGGACCCGCCGACAGTAGGAGCCGCGGAAGACGGAACGGGTGAATGGCATGTGAACGGGGCGAGAAACTGTATGACCCACTAGTTTCGTTAGTTGCCGGAAGCGGCCCAGCGTGGAGGCGGGGATGGCGACACCCGCCGGCATGCCCACGGCCCGGATGCTCGTTTCACCGCGTCCCGCGCGGGCCGGTGCCGACTCGACGCGTTCCCGGCCGGTCCGCTATATTGCCCGGTCACGGGCCGGCAGGATGTCGGCGTCCGAAGAGGAACATGTCCCTACCACCATGCGGGCCCACAGGACGTCGGGCTCTAGAGGGGACCCATATGCGCTTCAGCTCTGCGTTGGTCGCTGTCGCAGTCCTTGCGCTGAGTACGACGGTCGCGCCGTCCGTGACGGCAGCTCCTCGCGCCTTCCTCTACCTCTCGCCCGTGCCCGGCGCCGACATGGTGTCCTGCTGGAACAACGTGGTGATCCGGCAGGGTAGCGCCCTCGACCGCACGAGCCTCGATGCACGCAGGCTCAGCGTCGTGGGCAGCGCGAGCGGCGCGCACACCGGTCGCTTCCAGCTCGCGACCGACGGACAAACGATCCTGTTCACGCCGGACAAGCCGTACGCGCTGGGCGAGATGGTTCACGTGCGCCTCGCGGCGGGCACCCGCACGCTGGCGGGGAGGACGCTGCCGGAGCTCGCTTACCAGTTCCGCGTGTCGACCGTCGATCCCAGGCTCATGCCGCGGCCAACGCCCGAGTTTCTCGGGATGCCGCCCGCAGACGACGCCTGGTGGCGGCAGCCGGCCACGCCCGCACAGATCACGTCCGGACCATGCGACACGCTGCTCCCGGGTTTCCCAGCCGCGCATGTCACCAACGTCACGAACCCGAATCCTGGAGTGCTTTTCTCGGCTCCATTCAATCTCGGCCCCTCTACGTCGGCCGACTTTCAAATCACGGATGATCGTGGACAACCTGTCTACCAGCGGAGATTCACGCCGCAGTACTTCGGATTGGATTTCAAGATGCAACGGAATGGTCAGCTGACATTCTGGATGAACGGCACTTTTAAGTTCATCGCGGTGGACAGCGCCTATGCCTTCGTCGACAGTTTCACGACTGGCAACGGCTATAATCCCGACAATCATGACCTCCAGGTCCTTCCGAACCGTCATGCGCTCATGCTTTCTTATGATGCTCAGCCCGTTGGCATGGACACCGTGGTGGCGGGGGGCAATCCCCACGCGACCGTGCTCGGACTGATCGTCCAAGAATTGGACGAGAATAAGAATGTGGTTTTCCAATGGAGGAGTTGGGACCACTTCAAGATCACCGACGCCAGCGTCTCACCGGACGTGAACCTGCTCGGAAGCACCATCGACTACGTTCACGGCAACTCGGTGGAGACGCTGCCGGACGGCAACCTGCTCATTTCGTGCAGACACATGAACGAGCTCACGAAGATCGACCGGCAGACTGGTGATGTGTTGTGGCGCATGGGGCTCAATGCCGCCAACAACCAATTCTCGTTCCCAAACGAGACCCGCGGCTGGTCGCACCAGCACGATGCCCGCATCCTGCCGAACGGCCACCTGACGCTGTTCGACAACGGTAACAATCTGTCGCCGCAGTACAGTCGTGCGCTCGAATTCTCGCTCGATGAGGAGAATCTCGTTGCCACAAAGGTGTGGGAGTACAGGCACACACCCGATGTCTATGGTGGTTTCATGGGTGATGTGCAACGGCACGCCGACGGGAGTACCACGATCGGCTGGGGGGGCAATTTCGGAACGCCGTCAACGACCGATCTGCACGCCGACGGCTCCGTTGCAGCGGAACTCCTGATCCCGTCGGGCACCGCCAATTATCGTGGTTTCCGCTTTCCCTGGCGCACGAACCGCATCCTCACCGATCAGCAGGCGATGGACATTGCCTCTCCGGCGGTGGGCACCAGCTGGGGCAGGACGCTGAAGGTCTGGAACCACTGGGACCGCCCCATCACCATCGACTGCCTGCGCACCGCCGACAGCAACTTCGGCGCGACGCTCGCGAACGGGACGCTGCCCGTGACGCTCGCGCCCGGCGAGACCACGCTGGTGCAGGCGATCTACAGCCCCGTGGCGGAGGGCACGGCGGACTCGCGCCTGTACGTCGTGCAGCAGAGCAGCTCCGAGATGGTGGCGCAGAGCGTGATCCTGCACGGACACATCGACGGCAACGTGGGCGTCGAACCGGATGCGAGCCTGGTCCTGACGACGACCGCGCGCCCGAATCCGCTCCAGGACGGCACGAGCATCGAGTTCACGCTGCCGAGCACGGGTCGCGTGCAACTGGACGTGTTCGACGTCACCGGCCGCGCGGTCGACGCGCTGCTCGACGAGACGCGCGCCGCGGGTCGCCACGTGGTGACCTGGTCGGCGGCCGGTCGGCACAGCGGGCTCTATTTCTACCGCCTGCGCGCGGCCGGGAAGACGATCGTGCGAAAGCTGGTGGTGGCCGGGTAGGACCTCGCGGGCGCTCGATCGGCGAAGCGAACGGGCGCCGGCCCATTGTGGGCCGGCGCCCGTGGCGCACTTGGCGAATCGCTCCTAGCCGTTACTGGCGCGCGAAGATCTTGGTCGCCTTGATCTCGCCCAGCGTGCCGACCGAGCCTTCCGCCTCGATGTGGGCGTTCGCGACCACGAGCCCGAGGCCGATGGTCGTGGCGCTGCTCGTCGTCACCTTCGTGCCGCCGAGCGTGAACGTGAAGTTGGGCGACGTCCCGCTCAAGTTGGTGACGAAGCCCTCGACCGACGCATCGTCGGCGCGGCGGACCTCGTTCTCGGGGGCGTCGAAGTCACCCGACAGGCCCTCGATCCGGGTCACCACGAACGGGGCGCTCGTCGACTGCGTCTTCACCTCCACGAACATGCCTTCCGAGAGCCCGACGAGCAGATCGTGTAGGTCCGTGCTCGCGTTCATGCTGAACGAGACGCCGTTCAGCTTGAACGTCTGGTTGGGCGCAACGCCGCCCAGGTTGCTGATCTTGCCCTTGATCTCGAACGTGCGTCCCGCGGACGAGGCGTGGCGGCCCTCGATGAACGTCGCGTGCAGGATCCCGTTCGCGTCGTAGAGCCCGCTCACCTCGATGTCGTTGCCCACCACGAGCGTTCCGAGGGTCAGGCCCGAGCTCTCGAACGAGTCGTCGAAGTGGGTATTGGCATCGACCAGCACCGGCACGCCCAGCACGTCGAACGTGGCACCCGCGGTCGCGCTCGGCTTGGCGGTGATCGGGCCCTCGAGGTCGTTCATGTAGTGGACCTCGGTCGCCCGGCTGCTGTCGGCCGCGTGGAACACTTCCACTTTCATCCCGACGCGGAAGACGACGTTGTCGTCGTTCAGGCCATCGTGCTCGATGCCGTCGTCCAGGCGCTTGAGGCGGGCGCCCTCGACGTGAAAGACCCGCTCGTCGGCGCCGCTCCCCATGTGAATGGTGCCGAAGGCGGTGATCACGCCCTGCGAGAATCCGTTGGTGCCCGCGGACGTGCCGCCGCCGACCGGGCCGGCCGCACCGCCGCTACCGCCACACCCGCCGAGGAGCAGCCCCAGGGAGAGACCGAGGCCGGCGAGCGAAAGCAGGACGTTCATCGAAAGCGTACGTGGGGTTCGCATGTCGAAACTCCTGAGATGGGTGAATGGTTGGATCAAGCTCGTGGGTGAGTCGCAGCAGCGCGCCCGTTGCTCAGGGGCAGCCCTTCCCCGGGGAGTCGCGAGCTGCGGCGACAATCCCGCCCTAGCATGCGTCGGGAGCGGCCCGGGATGCCTCGACGGCAGGATGGCCGGCCGGCGCCGGGGTGTCTGTACTCCCAAAGGACCATCCCGGCAGGCGACCACCGGGTGGCCGCGGTGCCGCGCTACTGGCTCGTCACCGTGTGCGGGAGCGGGCTGTTGTTGGTCCAGATGACCATGTCACCGACGAACACGGTGTCCCGCTGGGGCGAGATGCTCGAGCACGTGCCGCTGGTATAGATGTCGCCGGGACTGCCACCACTCTGCGTGATCGCGAGCACGTGATTCATGATCGTGCCGCCCGGAGCGATCACGACGATCGTCCCCGCGAGGCTGCCGCAAGATGGGTGCACGCTGCAGTGATAGTTGAACGAGCCGGCGGTGTTGAACTTGTGCGCGTACTGGCCGCCGCCCGCGGCCAGTGACCCGTTCAACTCGCCCGGAGGCGGGGTGGGGCTGGCGGGATTCTTCTTCGAGCAGGAAAGCAACCAGACAGCTGCCAGCCCAAGGGCGAGCGCGGCCGTCAGGATACGGAGATGCTTCGGCATGGAAATCCTCACGCGTGGAGAGAGGTGGAGCGGCCCTGGTTCAAGTTTGCTCCCGCGAACGAACCCATGTCCACACCCACGTCGCACGTCGAAGCGAACGGTGTCAGGCCCATGTGAAAGGAGTAAACGCCGTACGCTCGCGCTACTTCGTCACCCGCCGCGCGCCGGAGCCGTCGGCCCGCATCACCCACACCTCGAATGCGCCCGTCTGTGTGCTCTGGAACACGATCGAATCGCGATCCACCCACGCGGGCGTCTCGTCCAGGAAGGGCTTGGGATGCGCGCGGAGCTTCGTCACCGCCCCGCTCGCCACGTCCACGATGCAGATGGAGGCATCGCTCTTCGCCGGATCGTCGCGCACGGGCCTGTCCGACTGAAACGCGATTCTCGTTCCGTCGGGCGACCACGCGGGCCATTGCGGCCGACCCTCGTCGTCCCGGAGCCGCACCAGCTCGCGTGGCTTCGCGGTTCCGTCCGAGCTCACGAGCCAGATCTGTAACGCCCCGCTCGAGTCGCGGTGCGTCGCGGCGAGCATGCGATCGTCGGGCGACCAGGCGAGGTTGAAGTAGCCGGCGGTGGTGTCGGTCACGGCCCTCGCGTGCGTGCCGTCCACGTTCGACACCAGGATGCGGTTCCGCGTCCACGAGCCCACGGTGCAGGCGACGCGCTGGCCGTCGTGCGAGAGCCGGACGCTCTTCGCGACGCGACGGAACAGCGTGCGCGTTCCGCTGCCGTCGGGGGCGACGCTCTCGAGCAGCGTGGTGTCGCCGCGGCTCACCGTGTAGACGATGCGATGACCGACCTCGGTCCACTGCGGCGCCTGCTCCTCGTCGTCCGAATAGGTGAGCCTGCGGCTCAGGCCCGTCGCGAGGTCGGCGACGTAGAGCTCCGTTCGGCCACCGTCGCGGTCGGAGCAGAATACGACCTGCTTGCCGTCGGGCGAGGCGGCGGGCAGCGACGCGTGGCGCGCGGGCGGCGCGGGCCTGGG
>DATDEX010000177.1:0-5372 GCA_036522895.1 Candidatus Eiseniibacteriota bacterium
CACCGCGGCCTCCCGCGCGCGGTCGGCCGCCGCGGCCGGCGGGCGCACGAGGGGTCCGCGCTGATGCCGCGCCGTACCGACATTCACAAGATCATGATCCTCGGCGCGGGACCGATCGTGATCGGGCAGGCGTGCGAGTTCGATTACTCCGGCACGCAGGGCTGCCGCGCGTTGAAGGCGCTCGGGTACGAGGTCGTGCTCTTGAACTCGAACCCGGCGACGATCATGACCGACCCCGAGTTCGCCGACCGCACCTACGTCGAGCCGCTCATTCCCGAGATCGCCGAGCGCATCATCCAGAAGGAGCGGCCCGACGCCCTGCTCCCCACGCTCGGCGGCCAGACGGCGCTCAACCTGGCCGTGGCGCTCGCGCGGGCACCCGCCGGAGGTGGGCCCGGCGTGCTCGAAAAGTACGGGGTCCAGCTGATCGGCGCCTCGCTCGATGCGATCGAGACGGCCGAGGATCGCGACCTGTTCAAGAAGGCGATGGAGCGCGCGGGCCTCGAGCTGCCGCGTTCCGGCTACGCCACCACGGTGGCCGATGCGGTGGCGCTGGGCGAGCAGCTCGGCTACCCGCTCGTCATTCGCTCGTCGTTCACGCTCGGCGGCCAGGGCTCGGGGCTCGTCCACGACCGCCGCCACCTGCGCGAGGCGGCGCGCGTCGGCATCGCCGCGAGCCCGAACGGCAGCATCTTGATCGAGGAGTGCCTGCTCGGCTGGAAGGAGTTCGAGCTCGAGGTGATGCGCGACCGCCACGACAACGTGGTCATCGTGTGCTCGATCGAGAACTTCGATCCGATGGGTGTGCACACCGGCGACTCGATCACCGTGGCGCCGGCGCAGACGCTCTCGGACCGCTGCTACCAGGACATGCGCGACGCCGCCCTCCGCATCATCCGGGCCATCAAGATCGAGGCGGGCGGCTGCAACATCCAGTTCGCCGTGCACCCGGGCAACGGCGAGATGCGCGTGATCGAGATGAACCCGCGCGTCTCGCGGAGCTCGGCGCTGGCGTCCAAGGCGACCGGGTTCCCGATCGCGAAGATCTCGGCCATGCTCGCGGCCGGGCTCACGCTCGACGAGATCCCGAACGACATCACGCGGAAGACGCCGGCCTGCTTCGAGCCGTCGCTCGACTACTGCGTCGTCAAGATCCCGCGCTGGGCGTTCGAGAAGTTCCGCGTCACCGACCGCCGGCTGGGCACGCGCATGAAGTCGGTGGGCGAGATCATGGCGATCGGCCGCACGTTCCCCGAGGCGCTGCTCAAAGGCTGGCGCGCGCTCGAGACCGGCGGCGACACGCTGCCGGACCCGGCCGGAACCGAAGCGATCGAGGCGCTCCAGCACACGCTGCGGGTCCCCTCGCCGGAGCGGCTGCGCGACCTGTTCCGGGCGCTCGCCGGCGGCGAGACGCCGGCCGGCCTCGCGGGCCTCACCGGGATCGACCCGTGGTTCCTCCACCAGATGCAGCGCATCACCGACTTCGACCGCGGCTTGAAGGGCGCGCGCTGGAACGACGCCCACGTGCGCGCGGCCAAGCGGCTCGGCTTCTCCGACCGCCACCTCGCGTCGCGACTCGGGCTCAAGGAGAGCGAGGTGCGGCGGCACCGGCTCGCCGCCGGCATCCGCCCGGTCATGAAGGCCGTCGACACGTGCGGCGCGGAGTTCCAGGCGGAGACGCCGTACTTCTACTCGACGTACGAGGACGAGTGCGAGGTCCCGGAGGCCACGCAGCCGCGCATCCTCATCATCGGCTCGGGGCCCAACCGCATCGGGCAGGGGCTCGAGTTCGACTACTGCTGCGTGCAGGCGGCGCTGGAGCTCAAGTCGCGCGGCTTCGACGTGCTGCTCGTGAACTCGAATCCCGAGACCGTGAGCACGGACTACGACGTGTCGACCCGGCTCTACTTCGAGCCGCTCACCGCCGAGGACGTCCTGAACATCGTGGACCGCGAGCAGCCGATGGGCGTGATCGTTCAGCTCGGCGGCCAGACCCCGCTCAAGCTGGCGCGCGCGCTGCACGAGGCGGGCGTGCCGCTGCTCGGCACGTCGTTCGACGGCCTCGACCTGGCCGAGAACCGCTCACGCTGGCGCGATCTCGTGGCCGGGCTGGGACTCAAGCAGCCCGAGTCGCGCATCGCGTCGACGCGGGAGGAATCGCTGGCGCTCGCCGAACAGCTCGGCTACCCGGTGCTCGTGCGGCCGTCCTACGTGCTCGGCGGCCGTGGCATGCGCATCGTGTACCAGCGGAGCGACCTCGAGGAGTGGCTCACCCGCGAGGCACTGGTATCGCCGGAAGAGCCCGTCCTGCTCGACAAGTTCCTCGAGGGCGCGCTCGAGGTGGACGTGGACGCGGTCGCGGACGACGAAACCGTGCTCGTCGGCGCCGTGATGGAGCACATCGAGGAGGCCGGCATCCACTCCGGCGACTCGACCTGCGTCATCCCGCCCTACACGCTCGGGGACTCGACCGTGGCCGAGGTGCGCGCGATCACGGCGCGGCTCGCGCACGCGCTCGGCGTGCGCGGGCTCTTGAACGTCCAGTACGCCGTGCGCCTCGGCGAGATCTACGTGCTCGAGGCCAACCCGCGCGCCTCGCGCACCGTGCCGTTCGTGAGCAAGGCGGTCGGCATCCCGCTCGCCCGGCTCGCGGCGCGCGTCATGGCGGGGGAGCGCCTGTCCGACATCCGGCCGGCGGAGACCGAGCCGCGCATGATCAGCGTGAAGAAGCCGGTGCTGCCGTTCAGCCGCTTCCCGGGCGAGGACTCGCTGCTCGGGCCCGAGATGAAGTCGACGGGCGAGGTGATGGGCCGCGACCTCGACTTCGGCCGGGCGCTCGCGAAGGCGCACCTCGGGGCGGGCGAGGCCCTGCCCGCGTCGGGTAATGTGCTGCTGTCCGTCCGCGACGACGACAAGCGCGCGATCACGTTCATGGCGAAGAAACTGGTCGAACTGGGGTATGGACTGGTGGCCACCCGGGGCACCGCCCGCTTCCTGGCCCGCAACGGCATCCCGGTGCGCGAGGTGTTCAAGGTGCACGAGGGCCGCCCGCACGTTGCGGACCTGATCGAGAACGGGGAGATCCAGTTGGTGATCAACACGCCGTTGGGACGCGCCTCGGAGTTCGACGAGCAGGCGATTCGCGAGCGGTCGGTGGCCATGGGCGTGACCGTCGTCACCACGCTGGCGGGCGCGCAGGTCATGGTGGCCGGCCTCGAGGCCGTGCGCCGGGGACCGCTCGACGTGACCAGCCTGCAAGAGAGCCTCTAGTGGAATACCGGCGATCGCTGCGGCGACGGGAAGTCCCGGGCGGGAGCGTGCGCGAGCCCCGGCGGCGCGCGAGGGATCCCCGGTGATGCGCGCGCGCCTGCTCCGCCTGGTCGCCGTGCTCGTGCTCCTGGGCGTCTCGGCGTCGTGCGCCTACTACAACACGTTTTACCTGGCGCGGAAGTACTACATGAAGGCCACCGACGGCCAGCCCTACGAGGTGGACCGCGACGGAACGACCCAGCGCTCGAACTACAACAAGTCGATGGACTACGCGAAGAAGTTGCTGGGGGTCTACCCCAAGTCCAAGTACGTGGACGACGCGTGGCTCCTGTGGGCCCGCTCGCTCGTGGGCACCGACGATCCGCTCAAAGCGGTCACCATGCTCCAGGAGTTCGAGACGCGCTTCCCGAAGAGCGAGCTGCGGCCGGACGCCGAGTTCTTCCTCGGGCTGGCGTACCACGCGGCGCGCAAGCACGAGCAGGCGGTGGCCTCGTTCGACACGTTCCTGACCCAGGCCCCGAAGCATCCGCTCGTGCCGTACGCCTACTACGAGCGCTCGAAGGCGCTCATCTCGCTCGAGCGCTACCGCGACGCGGCCGAGTCGGCCGGCGAGATCCTCAAGCGCTTTCCCAAGCACCCGATCTTCGACCGCGCGCTCCGCCAGCGCGCCGAGGCCCGCTACCAGCAGCACGACTGGGCGGGCGCGCGCGCCGACTTTCGCGAGATCGGCTCGCGCGCGCTCACGGACGAGGAGCGACTGACATTCCTGCTGCGCGAGGTGGATTGCCTGGAATCGAACCGGGCCTACGACGATGCGCGAGCGGTGTTGCGCGACGCGCGATCGCACGTGCTGCCGCCGCCGCCGATCCCGACGGCCACCGCCCCGGGTTCGGTGAACCCGCCCCCCGGCGGCGGGCTGCCGAACTCGCAACAGAACTTCCAGCAGGGCTCCGTGACGCGCACGCCGGCCCAGGAGCAGTACGGGCGCCTCACGGTCCGCATGGGCGGCGTCGAGCTGCTCGCGGGCCACGTGGACCAGGCGGTCGAGCTCTACCGCGCCGTGATCCAGGACTACCCGCGCTCGGCGCTCTCGGCCGAGGCGCAGTTCCGGATCGGGTTCGCCTACGAGACCGGTGCGGACGATTTCGAGCGGGCGCGGGTGGAGTACGCGCGGGTGCGCGAGCAGATGGGGGCGTCGCAGTTCGCGCAGCAGGCCCAGGCCCGGCTCGACAACCTCGATCGCATCGACCGCTATCGCACCGCGGCCGGCTCGGACTCGGTGGCGCGGAAGGCCGAGGCCCGCTTCCTCATCGCCGAGCACTACCTGTTCAACCTCGAGCGCCCCGAGCGGGCGCTCGAGGAATACCAGGCCATCTACGATTCGAGCGCGAGCAAGCCGGTCCGGGCGCGCGCGCTGAACGCCCGGGCCTGGGTGCTGTCGCGGAAGCTCGACCGGAAGGCCTCGGCCGATTCGCTGTTCTGGATCGTGGTCCGCGAGTACCCGGCGACCGAGGCGCAGCTCGCGGCGCGGGACTACCTGGAGGCCGACGGGGAAGTCGTGCCCGAGAAGCTCATCGTGGCGCCCAAGGAGATCGCGAAGCCGCTGCTCGATCCTGCCGAGGAGCTGCCGCATCCGCCGTCGACCACGCCGAAGCTCGGCACGGGGCCCGGCATGACCGATCCGGGGGCGATCGAATACGGCCCCGGCACGACCCAGCCCGGTGCCAGGCTGGGCACCCTCCCGCCGGGGATGAATCCCGGCCTGCCCACGCCGTGGCCAAACGACGCGTCGCAGGATTCGCTCCGGCGGGCCTACGCGCTTCGCGACTCGCTGCTCCGGAGCGCCCGCTCCGACACTTCCGGCGCCGGTCGGGCACGGCTCGACTCGCTGCGTCGCAGCATCCTGCGGCCCGACACGCTCGGCCGCGGCGCGCTCATGGCGAAGTTCGCGCGTGAAACGGCGCGGGCCGAGAGCGTCGTCGTGGCGCCGGGCCAGGGCCGCCGGCCGGATCTCTCCGCGCGCGACTCGCTCGGCGCCGACTTCGGCTACGGGAACGAGCGGCTCGAGCCCCTGCTCGCGATGATCGAAACGTTCCTCGAGC
>DATDEX010000178.1:0-3330 GCA_036522895.1 Candidatus Eiseniibacteriota bacterium
GGCGTCTTCGAGGCGGGCGGCAGCGACGACGAAGCGCTCTGGCTGCCACTCGCCGACGTCCAGGCGCTCGCGGCCCGCACGGGCCAGGTGAGCCTGGTGCAGGTGCGCGTCGACGGGGGCTTGAGCGCGGTCGAGCGCGCCGCCGCGGCGCTCGAGCGCGGGGGCGGCATCGCGGCGCTCCCGCTCCACGCGCTCTCCGCGACCGAGCAGGGGCTCCTCGATCGCATGCGGCGACTCATGCTGCTCGTGACGCTCGCCGCGCTCGTCGCCGGCGCGCTCTCGGCGTATGGGACGCTCACCGACCTGGCGCTCGAGCGGCGCCGGGAGATCGCGCTCCTCAAGGCCATCGGCGCCCCGCGGCGGCGGATCATCGGCCGCTTCCTCGCCGAGTCGCTCGCGATCGGGCTCGCGGGCGGTATCGCCGGCTGGGTGATCGGCGCGGCGTTCGCGCTGTTCATCGGCCGGCAGGTGTTCCACGCCACGCTCGCGCTCCAGCCGGGGGTGCCGCCCGTGGTCGTGTCGCTCGCGGTGCTGATCGCGCTCCTCGCCGCCGCCGGCCCGATCCGCCTCGCCCTCGCCGTCGAGCCCGCGCGGGCACTCCGGGAGGACGGATGAGCGCCCCGCTCGTCAAGCTCGAGGCCGTCTCGCGCCATTACGCGGCGCTCAAGGCGCTCGATGGCGTGGACCTCGCGATCGAGCGCGGCGAGTGGCTCTCGGTGATGGGACCGTCGGGCTCGGGCAAGAGCACGCTCATGCATCTCCTCGGGGCGCTCGACACGCCGACCGCCGGGCGCGTGTGGGTGGACGGCATCGAGGTGAGCGCCCTGAACGAAACCGCCCGGGCGAGATTCCGCCGCGAGAAGGTGGGGATCGTGTTCCAGCAGTTCCACCTCCTCCCCTACCTGACCGCGCTCGAGAACGTCATGGTGGCCCAGCACTACCATTCCGTGGCCGACGCGCCCGAGGCGCGCGCCGCCCTCGACCGGGTCGGGCTCGCGGAACGCGCCCACCACCTGCCGAGCCAGCTCTCGGGCGGCGAGCAGCAGCGGGTGTGCGTGGCGCGCGCGCTCGTCAACCAGCCGCGGCTCCTGCTCGCAGACGAGCCGACCGGGAACCTGGACGAGGAGAACGAGGCGAAGGTGCTGACGCTGTTCGAGGAGCTGCACGCGGAGGGGCACACGCTCGTCACCGTGACGCACGCGACCCGCGTCGGGCTCCTCGCCGACCGCCGCATCGAGCTCTCGCACGGCCGGCTCACCGATCTCACCGTGCCGAGCCAGGAGATCGAGCGGCGCTACGACGAGGTGCTCATCCAGTTGTGGCTCGCCGACGAGCGGCGGACGCCGCTCGTTCCCGAGCGGGTGCAGCTTCCCGACGTGGTCGACACGCGGCGGACCTTGAAGGGCATGCGCGAGAGCGGTCTCCTGGCCCCCGGGCTCGAGACGCTGGCGTTCACGCCCCGCGGCCGCGCGCGCGCGCGTGACCTGATCCGCCGCCGCCGCCTCGCCGAGGTGCTCTTCTCCTCGGCGCTCCACCTGCCCGAGCACGAGGTCGAGCAGACCGCCTGCCTGATGGAGCACGTCATCGATCCCACGGTGGCGAACTCCATCTGCGCCTTCCTCGGCCACCCGCGCCGCTGCCCGCACGGGCGGCCGATCCCCACCGGCGACTGCTGCGAGCTGCCGATCGTTCACGGCTGACGCGGGCGCGGTCGGCGCGCGGGCCATGATTGGTCGAGACGGGGCGCGCGGTCGGCGTGTAGAATGGATGCCCGCCGCGCGACCCACTCCCATGCCCCGACCGGGTTTCCCAAGGCAGACAACGCCCGCATGGCCGCACGCCCCCGCCGCTCGATCGCGCTCCGCAACGCAGCCCTCCCGGCCGCGCTGTGGGCCGCGCTCTCGCTCGTTCTCCCGCGCGCGGCGCGGGCCGACGGCGTGCCCCTCGGCCCTCCCCCGAGCGAGGCCCAGGCGCATCCGGCGGTGGGCTCCGACGGGCGCGGGGGCGCGATCGTGAGTTGGAAGACGGCTTCGCTCCTGGTCGGCGCCGTGCACGTGAACGCCGCGGGCTCGCCCGACGGCGGCTTCGCGTTCGGGCCCACCTCGCTCCCGGTATCGCTCGAGGCGAGCGAGCCGCTCCGCTGCGCGGTGCCCTCGGACTCGCAGCTCCTGGTGCTCGCCGACCGCGCGGCGGCGGCGGCGCCGGCCCTCACCCGCGTCCGCACGGGCGGCGCGGCCAGTCCGGGCTACCCGGTCGCGCTGGCGATCCCGCTCCGCCACGCCGCGATCGTGCCCGGCCTCGCCGGTCGCACGCTGCTCGTGGCCAAGGACAGCGACGCCAGCTCGTACTGGACCCTGCGCGCCGCGATCGTCGGCGCGAGCGGCCAGGTCGAGTTCGCGGTGCAGGTCTCCTCGACCCTCCAGTTCTTCAACGCCGACGCGATCGACGCGTGCACCGACGGCGCGGGCGGGCTCATTGCCGCGATGCCGTTCTTCGACTGGGCATCGAGCAGCGGCAAGGATCTCGCGGTATGGAAGGTGGCCGCAGACGGCTCGCGGCCGTGGCGGGACGGGCCGCGCACGATCGTGAGCGAGGCCGGCGACCAGAGCGACGTGCACGTGGCGCCCGATGGCCAGGGCGGCGTGCTGCTCGCGTGGACCGATGCCCGCGCGTACGCGCGCTCCTCCGACATCTTCGCGCTCCACCTCGACGCGAACGCCCAGCAGGTGAGCGGGTGGCAGTTCGACGGCACCCCGGTGTGCGACGCGCCGGGGGCGCAGAGCCAGCCGCGCATCACGCCGGACGGGGGCGGCGGGGCGTGGGTCGTGTGGCTCGATCGACGCGCGAGCGTGGACGGCGATCTCCGGTATTCTCACGTGCGCGGCGACGGCTCGTTCGCGCCCGGCTTCACGAGCGACGGCACGCCGCTCTGCGGCGCCGCCGGCGCCCAGGCCGAGGTGGCACTCGCGGGCGACGGCGCGGGTGGATTCTTCGCCGTGTGGCGCGACGATCGGAGCGGCACGCCGGACCTCTACCACCAGCACGTGCTCGCGAGCGGGCTCGTCGCGGCAGGCTGGCCGGTGGACGGTCAGCCGCTCTCCACCGCGCCCGGCGTTCAGGATCAGCCGGCCATCGCCTCCGTCGCGGGCGGCACCGTGGTGATCGCGTGGCGCGACGCGCGCGACGGGACGGCGCGGATCTACGCCGCGGGCGTCGCCGATCCAACCACTACCGCGGTGCCCGGGGGCGGCCGATCGGGACTTCGTCTCACCGCGCTCGCGAGCGGTCGCGGGCTCGCCCGGGTGCTGGTGTCGCTCGCCGCGCCGGGCC
>DATDEX010000179.1:0-44430 GCA_036522895.1 Candidatus Eiseniibacteriota bacterium
GTCCACGGGCACCGCGCCGAGCCGCTCCGCCGCCGCGAGCTTGTCGGCGCGAATGTCCACCGCGAACACCTCGCGCGCGCCGAGCGCACGCGCGAGCTGGACGGCGGAGAAGCCGAGCCCGCCCGTGCCGAAGATCGCGAGCGTCTCGCCGGGCTTCAGCCGTCCGCGTCGCAGGGCGTGCAGCGCCGTGGCCGACGAGCACATCATGATGGCGCCCTGCTCGAACGGGATGGCGTCGGGGAGCCCCACCGCATTGCGGGCGGGCACCGTGACCGCGTCGGCGAAACCGCCGTCCACGTGATGCCCGAGCATCGCGGCCCGGGCGCAGAATGTTTCGCGGCCCGCCGCGCAGTGCGCGCACGCACCACAGGTCACGAGGTAATGCAGGCAGACGCGATCGCCGGCCGCGAGGTCGCGGACGCCGGCGCCGACGCGCTCGACGACGCCGGCGA
Organism: Candidatus Eiseniibacteriota bacterium; assembly: GCA_036522895.1. GTDB lineage: Bacteria > Eisenbacteria > RBG-16-71-46 > RBG-16-71-46 > RBG-16-71-46 > JAIOPA01. The sequence goes on from DATDEX010000179.1 coordinate 453, forward strand.
TCTCGTGCCCGAGCGTGAGCGGCAGCGGGCCCATGGGGGAGAGCCCGGCACGATAGTGCGCGTCCGAGTGGCAGATCCCCGCGGCACGCACGCGTACGAGCACCTCGCCCGCCGCGGGCTCGCGCGGGGTCACTTCCCTGAGCTCGAGCCGGTGGCGCACGCCCGTCATCTGGACGGCTCTCACGATCATGGCTCCGTTCGTCGGCGGATTGGGGGCGGTCGTCTGCGAGCGCGGGAGTCTGGACCGGTCGCGCCAAGCAATCAACGCGTGACTCGTCGGGTCGCGGGCCGCTAGCATCGCCGGATGGAGCCGACCGTCGTTCCCCCCGAGCCCGCCCCGCGCCATCCGTTCGTGTGGGCGGTGCTCTACTTTCCGTTCGGGCTCACGTTCGGGTTCCCGAGCATCGCGCTCGGCTACCTCGCGAGCCGCGCCGGCGTGTCGGTCTCGACGATCGCCGGCGTGATCGGCATGACCTGGCTCGCCTCGGGCTGGAAGTTCACCTGGGCGCCGCTCGGCGACTACACGCTGTCGCGCAAGAAGTGGTACCGGATCGCGATCAGCCTCGTGTCGGTGGGATTCGTCGCCATGTCGCTCGTGCCGCTCCGGCCCGCCACGATGCCGCTCCTCTCGGGCATCGTGCTGCTCACCAGCGTCGCCGGCACGTTCATCGCGTTCGCGACCGAGGGCCTCATGACGCACAACTCGCCGCCCGGGCAGCGCGGCCGTTCCGGCGGCTGGTTCCAGAGCGGCAACCAGTTCGCACAGACCGCCGGGGGCGGCCTCGGATTGTTCCTCATGAAGCACCTGCCCCATCCCTGGATGGGGGGCGCCGCGCTCGCCGCGATCCTGTGGCTCTGCTCGCTCGCGCTCAACCTGGTCGAAGAACCGCCGCGGCACCTCCACGGCGGGTCGATCACCGCCCGCGCGACCGACGCCTGGCGCGAACTCGTGGCGCTCGTGCGCTCGCGCGCCGGTCGCATCGGCCTGATCCTCGCCATCTTGCCCATCGGCACCGGCGCCGCGCAGGCGCTGTTCGGCTCCATCGCGAGCGAGTGGCACGCGGGCGCGGACACCGTCTCGGCCGTGCTGGGGCTCGGCGGCGGTCTCGCGATCGTGGCCGGTTGCTTCGCCGGCGGGCGGCTCGCGGACCGCATGCCGAAGCCGGCGGCGTACGCGACCTCGTGCGCGCTCGCCGTGCTCGCGTGCGTCGCCATCGCGCTCTCGCCACGCAACGGCGCCGGCTACACACTCTCGACACTCTTCTACACGTTCACGCTCGGGATGGCCGCCGCGACGATCACCGCGATGGTGCTCGCGATCATCGGCGACACCGCCGCCGCGACCAAGATCAACCTGTTCTTCGCGCTCAACACGCTCTTCAGCCTCGGCATGCTGCGCGTGAACGGCTGGGCGCACGATGCCTGGAAGACGAACGGCATGCTCTACACGGAGGCGCTCGTGGGGGTGGCCGCGCTCGGCATCTTCATGCTCCTGGCGGGGAAGGTGCGCGGCACGGAGGGCGTGGGGGCGGCGGCGGCGTAGGCAGGCCGGGGCGACTCCCGGCGCCGGCCGCGGGCCTAGGTTTGCCCGACTGCGGCGCCCTCGGGCGGATGGGTCGATATGTTCACCGGGCTCGTTCCGTTCCATGGGAGGATGCGCGGGGGCGGTAAGCCCACCGCGCTATGGCCCGCGTGCCGGGATCGCATGGCCCCGTTCGCCGTGCTCGAAGCACGCGATGCCCCATCGAGTTTCCCTCCAGAAAGGACTCCCCATGCGTTCGCTGCTTTCGAAAGCCCTGTTGGCGCTCGTCCTGCTTCCGGCGGTCGCGGCGGCCGAGGTCCCGACGGGATGGTTTCTGGCGGGAAGCGATCCCAAGGCTTACGTCGCCGAACGCGACGTCAACACCAAGCGCGACGGCAAGGTCAGCGCCCGGCTCGCCTCGACCGGGCCCTCGAAGGGATTCGGGACGTTGATGCAGTCGTTCGACGCGGGCGAGTACCGTGGCAAGCGCCTCAAGCTCTCGGCCTGGGTGAAGTCGAAGGACGTCGAGGACTGGGCCGGCATGTGGATGCGGGTCGATCTCGCCGACAAGAAGCAGGGCGCGTTCGACAACATGCAGAACCGGGCGATCAAGGGGACGAAGGACTGGACGCGCTACGACGTGGTGCTCGACGTCGCCTCCGATGCCACCGCCATCGCCTTCGGGATCCTCGTCTCCGGCGAGGGGAGCGTGTGGATGAACGACCTGCAATTCCAGGTCGTGGACTCCTCCGTGCCCGTCACCGACATGATGAAGGGGAGCGCGAATCTCAAGAAACCCACGAACCTGGATTTCTCGAACTGACTTGAATCAGGCACCCGCGGATTGCCGCGCGTGCTCCGCCACCGAGCTTTCCGAATTCGCGCTGGCCGGGCACGCACCCGCATGGGACGAGCTGGTTCGCCGGCACACGCATCGTGTGGTGGTGTCCCTGCTCGCACGCGGCGAGCCGCTCGAGGCCGCCGAGGACCTCGCGCAGGAGACCTGGGTCCGCCTCGTGCAGCAGCAGCGCGCGGGGCGGCTGGCCACGTTGCAGCTCCCCGGGCTCGCGCTCGCGCAAGCGCACTGGCTGGCGCGCGAGGCGGGGCGCACGCGGGCCCGGCGCGAGGCACTCATGGCGGGAGGGCCACCGATCGACGTGGGGCTGGAGGATTCCGCGGACCCCCGCCCCGCCGCGGATCCCGAACGCGTCGCCATGGGCCACGAGCGGCTCGAAAAGCTGAGGCACGAACTCGCTCGCTGCCCGGCGCGTGCGCAGGGCGTGTTCCGCGCCATCTATTCCGAGCGCGCCCCGGCTCACGCCGAGGTCGCGCGCGAGCTGGGATTGTCCGTGCAGCGAGTGCGGCAGATCCTGTGCGAGGTCCGCGCGCGACTGCGCGCCGCGGTCGGCGAGCTGGAAAGAGAGGACGAGCGATGACGCACCTGAGCCAGACCGAGATCGAGGCGATTGTCATGGGGACCGAGCCGGCCGACGAACGGACAAGACGGCACCTGCGGGAATGCGCGGCCTGCGCCGCGCGCCTCGGGCGCGAGGCGGTGTTCGAGGAAGCCCTGCACGACAGCCTGCGCGTGCCTCGAGAATCCGCGATCCCTGCTTCGCCCGCGAGGGGCTGGCGCGTGGCGTGGTCCGCGGCCGCCGCGGTGGCGGTGGTGGCGACGGGGATGTGGATCGCAGGCTCCCTCTCGCGGGATCGCGCCGCCCCCGCGCCGCCCCCGCGTCTCCGGGCGGCCGTGCCCGCGGCCGCGCCCGAGGACGTGCCGGGGCTCCTCGACCCGCTCGAGCTCGCCCCGGGTTACACGCTCGTCCAACCCTCGGACTACTGTCGCTGGCTTTCCGCCCCGCCGCCGGAATACGGCCCAGCCTGGTGACGGGCGGCTCACGCGGGCGTAGCGGCCGGCGGCCCGCAACCGGGCGCTCGTTCGGCCAGAATGCCCTTGAGCGTTGCCGAGGTTCAGCCTAGCGTCCCGGTGCCAACCTCACCCCACTCTCGCGGAGGGACGCACCCGTGACGATCCTGCTCGGATGCATCGTCGGATTCCTGGCGTGGTTCCTGGTTCGCTACCTGGTCGCGGGCCTCTACACCGTGAACCAGAACGAGCGCGCGGTGAAGACCAGCTTCGGCCGCGCCGAGCGTGTGGGCAACGCCACGACGCTCCAGGACCCGATCTCCGAGGGGCTCTCCGACGAGGAGCGCGGGCGCTACTCGTACCCGCAGGTGCGCGTCATCCCGCCGGGCGGGCCGTACTTCAAGTGGCCCTGGGAGAAGGTCCATCGGGTCACGATCGCCACCCAGACGATGAACATGGCGACCGATCCCGAGAACCCGCAGGCGAATGCGGGCGGTACGCTGCTCGAGGCCGTGACGAAGGATCAGTTGAACACGGGCCTGAAGGGACAGATCCGCTACCGCGTCGCCGAGAAGAATCTCTACGCGTTCCTGTTCGGGGTGAAGCGTCCGATCGTGCACGTCATGGGCTACTTCGTCTCGGTCCTGCGCGAGCGGATCGCCAACTTCGAGGCTCCGGCCGCTCCGGCCCCGGCCGCGGGCGCCACCCTCGTGAGCCCGGAACTCGCGACCGCCGCGATGGGCGTGTCCATCAACGACCTGCGGAAGAACCTGCGGGACATCAACGACCACATGGATCGCGAGTGCGCATCGTCCGCGGCGCGGTACGGGATCACGCTGGACGCCTCGCTCATCACCGGCATCGATCCTCCGCCGGAGGTGGAGTCGGCGCTCGCCGCGATCAACACCGCCTACAACCAGGTGTCGTCCGACATCAGCCTCGCGCAGGCCGGCGCGGACCAGAAGATCGTGCAGTCGAAGCGCGCGGTCGAGATCGAGACGCTGCGCGCCCAGGCGGAAGTGCAGCCGCTGGTGGCCGTCGCCGAGCAATTGACCGAGCTCAAGCGATCGGGAGCCAGCGCGCTCGAGATCTACGTGCGCAACGTCCGACTGGGGCTCTTCGGCGGCGCGCGCCGCGCGATCGTGGAGGCGAACCATGACTGAGCTCGCCACGTTCCTGATCGCCGCCGCCGCGACGTTCGTGGGCTTCGGCCTGCTCGTGCCCATCGTGCTCGGGATCGCGCGGCTCGCCGGGCTCTACGCCGTGGTCGAGGAGCGCCACAGCCGGGTGTACGTGCTCTTCGGGAAGGTGCTCGGCGTCCTCAACGAGCCGGGTCTCCACTTCCTGCCCGCCCGGCTCGGACCCGCCGCGCTCGTCGTCAACTGGCTCGGCCGCTGCTACGTGCTCGACATGCGCCTGGATCAGGAGTACCTGCGCAGCACGCCGGTCAACTCCGAGGAAGGCGCGCCGATGGGAATCGGCATCTGGTACGAGATGTTCGTCAGCGATCCGGTGTCGTACCTGTTCAAGAACGCCGACCCGCGCGGCTCGCTCGCCGCGAACGTCGGAAGCGCCACCATCCGCGGCCTCTCCAACATGAAGCTCGCCGCGATGCTCGAGAACCGCCACATGATGAGCCAGACGGTGCGAAACGAGGTGTCGCCCAAGTCCAAGGAGTGGGGCTACGACCTCGGCTCGGTCTACATCCGGAAGGTCCATTTTCGCGACATCGGCATGATCAAGGGCATCGAGGCGAAGGTCGTCAATCGCCTCCGGCAGGTCACGTCCGCGATCAAGCAGGACGGCGCGAACCAGGTCAGCATCATCACCAGCACCGCCGAGCGCCAGGCCGCGATCGAGTTCGCCAAGGCGGCGGCGATGCGGCCGCGGATCGTGGGCGAGGCGCTCCAGCGGATCGCGCAGGATCCCGACATCGCGCGCGCGATGTTCGAGATCCTCGAGACGCAGCGGATCCTCGACAGCAAGGCGGAGATCACGCTGCTGCCCTCGGGGAACGGCCTGCTCGGGAACCTGATCGCCACGGGCGTTTCGGGGGTCGCGAAGTAATTCGCGGATGCGTTCTCGCCATCGATGGGAACTCATCCGTCGATGGGAACCCGCCATGGTTCGATTGGCCCATGGTCGACCGGCGCGAGGCGATGAAGAATCGGGGCATCAGGCCGCCATCGCCAAGGGTCCGGGACGTTCGTCGATTCCGAACGAGCGCCCGATCGTCGGATGTGAGCGAGCCGCCGCAGACGCGCGCGTGAACATTGTTCCAAAGTATCAAACGTGCCATCCGTTCCACCTCTTCCATGGCACACGCGCGCCGCTGCCGCCGCTCGGATCCTCCGACACGGAGGTTCACATGAGACTCGCCCCTGCTTCGCTTGCCGCTGCCCTGCTCGTCGCGCTCGTGGCTCCGGCGCACTCGAGCACATGGACCCCGCAGACGAGCCCCACCACCGATGCCTTGAATGGCGTCGCGTGGAGCGACTCGAGCACGTGGGTCGCCGTCGGCGACTTCGGCACGATCATCCGCAGCACGGACGCCGGCATCAGCTGGGGTCCGGTCACGAGCCCGGTCGGCGACCAGCTGCACGGTGTGGCCCTGCGCGGCAACCTGGGCCTGGCCGTGGGCGTCGGCGGTCGCATCCTCCGCTCGACGGACGCCGGCGCGAGCTGGACCGTCGTGGCGCGTCCGACCACGAAAATCCTGTTCGCGGCGTCGATCGCCGACAGCTTCGCGGTCATCACCGGCGAGGAGGGCCGCATCTTCTACTCCCTGGACCAGGGCCTCACCTGGACGCCGACGTTCGCGGGCACCGGGAGCGCGCTGTTCGGCGTCTCCGCGAACGGCAACTCCGCGGTGGCCGTGGGCGGCGCGGGCGCGGTCGCGATGTCGCCCGGGAGCAAGGGATCCGGCTGGGGGCTCACGGTCATCGGAACCCAGCTCACGTTCTTCTACGGCATGTCCCTGATCACTCCCGCGACGGGCTGGCTCGTGGGAACGAGCGACGTACGCCCGAGCATCGTGGCCCGCACGGACGATGGCGGGTTCGTGTGGAGCGCCCAGACGGCGCCGAGCGCCGACCAGCTGTTCGGGGTCTCGTTCTACTCGATCACGCAGGGCACCGCCGTGGGCGGAACGGGAACGATCATCCACACGGAAGACGGGGGAGCGCATTGGCTCTCCGAGCCGAGTGGCGTGACCGAGATCCTGCACGGCGTCTCGTTCATTCCATCCGGCCTCGGGATCGCCGTCGGCGGTGCGGGCACGATCCTGCGCGCGATGCCCGACGTCGTCACCGGCGTGGGGCCCGGGCCCGCCCTCGCCCCGCGTCCCGGCATACGCGTGCTCGGAGATCCCGTCCGCGGGTCGGCCAGCGCGCGCTTCGCGGTGAGCCTCACCGCGGCGGCTCCCGTGAGCCTCCGCGTCCTCGACACCGCGGGCCGCGTCGTCGCCACCCTCGTGGAGCGAAGCCTCCCGCGCGGCACGCATGAGTTCGTGTGGGCCGGACCGAACGATCGCGGCGCGCGCGCTCCCGCGGGCATCTACTTCGCGCAACTCCGCGCGGGGGAGGAGCGGGCGAGCGCCAGGTTCGTGATACTCGATTGAACCGGGCGCCAGCCGTGATCGCCGAGCCGACGACGACCCCCTCCGCGAGCGAAGGGGGTCGTCCAGTCGGGTGCGCCTTGGCTCACCGGTAGAAGGACTTCACGGCTCCCCATGTCGACACGCGCACGCTCGTGGGCTGACCCGTGCCGAGCGTCTCGCGCGTAGGCTGGCTCGCGGGCATCCAGGTCTGCCCTCCATCGGTGCTCAGCTCCACGAAGACATCGAAGAAACTGTCGATCTTGAACTGTCCCCCGCCGAGCGACGTGTCGGTGGTCTTGCCCGTGGACGCAATCGTCGGGCTCTCGCGCAGCATCATCCCCGCCGGCAGCGTGCCGCCCGAGATGTCGAGCTGCACCATCTCGGTGTCGAACGTGCGCGGGTTCGAAGCGGGCGGGCTCGTGGGCGTGAGATTCGAGCGCTCGTGCCCCGAGGCCGATTTGGGCACCCAGGTGGCGCCGCCATCGAGGCTGATCTCGACAAACACATCGAAGAAGCTGTCGATGAAGAACGGGCCCGAGGGGACGGGCGTGCAGGGCGGGAGATCCGTGAGGTTGAGCCCGCGGACGCCCACCGGACCCGAGATGGGAATGGGAACGCCCGCCGGCCCGGTGTAGCCGCAGCCGACAGGCCACATGCAGTCGCTGTTCGTGGTGCATTGCGCCGCGGCGTCGCGCGCGTGCGCGATCAGTGAGGCTGCGATCAGAATGGCGAGTACGAGCATGCTGCCGACGCGACGGAGCCTGGTGTGAGGTGGGGTAACGCTGAGCATGGCGGCCTCCTCGTGCGTCCCCGAACAGTCGAACCCGCGGCGCGGTTCGCGCGGACTCACACGGTTGTTTCGATCGGGGCCTGGAGGAAGAGGCTACCCCGCGCGCCGAGGACGTGAAAGCGCAGATTGCACATGGAGCCGACGATCTTGCGTGTTGGCTCACGCGCGCCATTCCCAAGCGACGGGCGGGCGCCCGGCTGTGGTAGCGTGCGGTCACTCCCGAACTCGCTCGCCGACGATCTCGCTGGAGGTGCCGCATGCTCGACCGACGCAGCTTCCTCGCTCGCACGGGCGCCGCGCTCGCCGTCTCCGCGCTCCCTTCGCCGCTCCTCGCCGCGGTACGCCGCCGCACGCCGCCGCCCGCGGACCTCGGCGACTGGCGCGCCGTGCGCGCCCAGTTCGCGCTCGCTCCGGGCCAGCTCCACTTCGCGAGCTTCTACCTCGCGTCCCACCCGCGCCCCGTCCGCGAGGCGATCGAGGCGTTCCGCCGCACGCTCGACGAGGAGCCTTTCCTCACGGTCGAGCACCGCATGTTCGAGCCGGGCGAGCAGAACCTCCAGTTCTCGATCCGTGACGAGATCGCGCCCTACCTGGGTGCCAAGCGCGACGAGATCGCGCTCACCGGCAACACCACGACGGGCCTGGCACTGGTGTACGCCGGGCTCGCGCTCAAGGCCGGCGACGAGATCCTCACGACCACGCACGACCACTACTCGCACCACGAGTCGATCCGGTTCGCGGCCGCGCGCGCCGGCGCCAGGGCGCGCCGCGTGCCGCTCTACGATCGATCGGGAGCGGCGGACGCGGGCGAGATCGCCGATCGCCTCCGGCGCGCGATCGCGCCGGCCACGCGCGTCGTGGGCGTCACGTGGGTGCACTCGAGCACCGGCGTGCGGCTGCCCATCCCGGCGCTCGCCCAGGTGGTGGCCGACGCGAATCGCGGCCGCGCCGAGAGCGATCGGATCCTGCTCGTCGTGGACGGCGTTCACGGGCTGGGCGTCGCGGACGAGACGGTCGCCGCGTTGGGCTGCGACTTCTTCTGCGCGGGCACGCACAAGTGGATGTTCGCGCCCCGGGGCACCGGCCTCGTCTGGGGCCGCGCCGAGGCGTGGGCCCGGCTCTCGCCGGTCATCCCGACGTTCGCGAGCATGGAGGTCTTCCAACGCTGGATGAACGACGACCGCTCCGCGCACACGACGACGGCGTACGACATGAGCCCGGGCGGCTTCCACGCGTACGAGCACGAATGGGCGATGAGCGCCGCGTTCCAGTTCCACGAGCGCATGGGTCGCTCGCGGGTGGCGGCGCGGATCCGGGCCCTGAACGACCGGTGCAAGCAGGGGCTCGCGGAGATGCACAACGTCACGCTGCATACGCCGCGGGATCCGGCGCTCTCGGCGGGGCTCGTGGCGTTCGAGGTGGCCGGCGTCTCGTCCGAGGCCGTCGTCGCGCGCCTGCTCGAACGCCACATCGTGGCGAGCACGGCACCGTACAAGCTCGACTACGCGCGGCTCGCCCCGAGCCTCGTGAACGACGAGGCCGAGGTGGAGGCCGCGCTCCGCGCGGTGCGCGAGATCGCGGGGGTGTAGGGAAGGGTGTTCGCGCGGTCCACGTTCACCGCACCCCGGTGTCGGTCGCCCGCGGGGCGCGATCCGCCGGTGGGCACCGGCCCACCGCGCCGGCGTGGGACGACCCCGGCCGGAGCCCGCGCACTGGTACCGCCGGACCGCGCCGATTTGGATCCATGCACTCGGTCAGGCTCCCGCAAAATCGGGGGTCCGCCGCAAGTCCCTGGCCACACCCGCCCGTCGTAAGGGGTATGAGGAGTGGTTGGAATCGATGCACGATGTGGGGCGGTACCCGCGGATGGCGGAGGGCACGATGGGAGTGAGCGTGAGCTGGTTCCGACTCGTCGGATGGTGCGCCGGGCTGTCCTGGCTGTTCCTCGCGACCGCGGCGCCGGCCGCCACGGCCGCGGATGCCGCGAAGGTCCCATCGCTCGACCACGTGATCGTGGTGATCATGGAGAACAAGAACCTCGATCAGGTGGCGCGGGCACCCTATGTCTCGTCACTGGTGACGAACGGGGCTTCGTTCTCCGCCTATCACGCGATCGCACATCCCTCGCAGCCGAACTACCTCGCACTCTGGTCCGGAAGCACGCAGGGCGTGACCTCCAACGAGTGCCCGCTGCGGGGTGTCCCGTGGTCGAGGGAGAACCTGGGCCACCTGTGCGAGCGGGCGGGGATCACCTGGCGTGCCTACTGCGAAGACCTGCCCACGGCCGGATCGGCGGCCTGCCAGTCCTCGGTGGGCGAGTACGCACGCAAGCACGCGCCATGGACCAACTTCGACAACCTCGACCACTCGAACGAGCGCCCGTACACCGACCTCGCCCGGGACATCGCGGCGGGCCGGCTCCCCTCGCTCGCGTTCGTCATCCCCAACAACAACAACAACACCCACAATCGTCGGGTCCCGTACGGGGATGCCTGGCTCGCCGGGAATCTGCCCGCGATGATCGACGCCGTGGGGCCGCACGGCGTGGTCCTGCTCACGTGGGACGAGAACGACCACGGGCCGACGAACCAGATCCTGACGGTGGCGGCGGGTGGTGCGGTGAAAGCCGGCTTCGTCTCGGCGCGTGAGGTCAACCATTTCACGCTGTTGCGTACGATCTGCGACGCGCTCGCGCTCTCGCCACCCGGTCTCGCGGCCCGTGAAGCCCCGATCACGGACATCTGGAAGGAGCCCGTCGTGACGCCGGACGATTCGAGCAAGCGCAGCTCGCAGCCGTGATCGAGCGCTGACGTTCCTGGCGCGCGAGGACACCTCGCGCGCCAGGGTTCGTCAGGGGGCCGCTTCGACGGCGCGCGCCCGCTCGAGCACCTGATGGCGTCGCCCCAGGGCGACGACCACGACGACCCACGCACCCGCCAGACCGATGTTGATCCAGGCGAGATTCTGGCGCACGGCGGCCTGCTGGGTGGCGAGGAAGACCAGGCCCGCCGCGAGCACGTCTCCGAAGCGGACGATGACCGTATCGATGGCCGCCTTGGCCTTGTATTTCGCCTCTCGTGACGTGGGCAGGAACAGGGTCTGAAGCGTGGTCTTCTGGAGCGAGTAGTCGGTGGCGTTCTCGGCGATCTTCACGAGCCTCACGCACGAGAGCACCGGCAGCAGTGCGATGAGGCCGTATCCCCCCATGGCGATCACGGGGAGTGCGAACAACGCCATGCGGATCCCGAACCACTTGAATACCCGCGATACGACGAACAACTGGATGAGCGCGGTCACGATACTGGTCCACTTCTGGTATGAGGCGTAGAACAGGCCGGAGAACTGTTTCATGAAGTCGTGCGCCGAAAGGCCGCCCGTCTGCCCCGCGTCGATCAATCGCGTCCCCGCGGACTGCACGGCCGCGGAAAGCAGGTACTCGCCGTTCGAGTTGACGAAGTTCGCCGCGATGACGAGCACGGCGATCAACAGCAGATAGCGGTCGCGCATGAGGAGCTCGAACGCGCCCGAGGTCCCCATGGGGATCTCGTCGGGCGCCGGGCCCGCGGCCCCGGCGACGCGGTGCTCGCGGTGGTCGAGGCGATTGATGGCGTGAAAGAGCCCGAGACACGCGAGCAGCAGACCCGCCGCTAGCAACAGCAATGCGTCGACTCCGAACGGCTTGATGAGTCGCTCGGCGATGACGCCACCGAGGATGGCGCCGAGGTTCGCGCCGAATGCGACGATCACGAAGAGCCGCTTGCCCTGCTCGGGGGTGTAGAGGTCGTTCGCGAACGACCAGAACTGGGCCACGATGCCGACGTTGAAGATGCCGACCCAGATGAAGAATGCCACGCCGAGGTGGGGGAGCCGGGCGAGATCCAGCAGGTAGAACAGGAGCAGGTTCGAGGCGAAGAACAGGATGACCGTCGTGATGAGCCGGATCCGGGGGACGCGGCTCGCGAGCCGGCTGTAGGCCGGGACCAGCACCATGAGCAGGAGCGCCTGGGCCCCGGAGCTGTAGCTCTTCGTCGCGGCACTCTCGCCGGACAGGATCAGCGCCTCGCGAACCGGCTTGAGGATGTAATAGCAGGTGAGCAGCATGAACACGTTGACCATGAGCAGCAGCGCCTTCGCCCCCTCGCCCGGGCGGACATCGGTGAACAGACGCAGCAGCCCCTCGAGCACATTGGGGCGCGGGGACGCGACGCTGGCCTCGGCTGAGTCGGTCATCCGGTCGTGGTCCTCGGAATCCGTGCTGAAGGGCACCGATCGTGATCCGCGGCTGACGGCGCGACGGCCGACAGCTTCGCGCTCACGGTTTGGGCGCGGCGGCCAGGCTCGCGGGGGTCCCGAGCCAGCGATGAGCGATCTTGTCCCGGCGCTCGATCAACGTCCGCGTCAGGTACTCCGCCGCGCGAGGATCGGAGTAGCGGCCCATCCCGATGGCGGCCCGGATGTGATCGTCGGTGAACGCCGCGACGATGCGAGCCCCCCAGCGGATGTCGCGCTCAGTGCACTCGTCGAACGCGGGATTGGGAAGGAACGGGCGCCAATGCGCCGGGTCGAATACCCGGGACTCGAAGAAGCCCACGCCGGGTATCTCGGGGCAGGCCGCGGACTCCCACTTGGGCGGCCGCAGGCCCAGAGAGGAGAGCGCGATGCCCGCGGCATCGAAGTCCATCAGATACTCGGAGCCGTCCCTCGCCGTCATAGGGCCGATCGAGGCGGATCCCAGAGCGCCGTTGAAATCGATCAGGTAGTGGCGCACGAAGGATCGGCCGCCCTCGGTGACCCAACTGTCGAACGTGTTGCGGGCGCTGCAGTCCGTATTGTTGAGCCACGCGTCGAGCACCCAGAGCCCGCGCACCTCGCGCCGGAGCTCGTGGGGGATCAAGTCCTCGGGATCGTCCTTTCGCCGCCCCCGGTAGTGCCACTCGCCGAGCGGCTTGCCCGGCAGGAAGCGGCTCGCCACGGCGCGGTAAGTGCTGTCGGGCTCGGGGCGGACCTTCGCGAGCACCCGCTCGACCTGCTCGGGGGTGAGCGGGTGTTTTCGTCCCGCATCGTCCTCGTAGGTCGCACCCGGCGCGATCTCGAGATCACCCCGCCGAAAGTAGAGGACCGAGTTGGCGGGAACGTTGTAGCCCGCGGCCCAATAGAGATAGCTCACCGCGACGTCCGCGCCGCTCGCGAGGTCGGGGTACTGGGGGGGATCGAACTTGACCGCGAACCTGACCCCCGCGGCGTCCCGGACCTGGAAGCCCGGCGACACGCCCTGGGTCTTGAGCTTGACGACGACGAGCTTGCCGGGGGCCGGCCCCGCGGCGGACCCGCCGCGGCCGAGCAGCTGCCCGACCGACAGCGCCTGATATCCGAGACGAGGCTGCCACCAGGTGCTCGGCAGGCGCACCCGATCGTTCTCGTCGACGTTCACGGACTCGCGCCTATGCCCCGAGATCCGATGCACGAGCAGGACGGGATCGAACGCTCTCGAGATCGGACGCGCGAGTCCCTGCTCGAATCCGTCGTAGTAGTAAGAGATGCTCTGCGGCGGGGGAGGCGTCGCCGGGGCTCCCGGCTCCGTGGCCCCGGAGGCGAGTGTAGGGGTGATTCCCAGCGTCGCCGAGAGCACGGCGAGCACCACCCGGCGACCCGTCATTCGCCACCCCGGAAATCGTACCGGATCACGAACACGCCCGGACTCCAGTCGGCCCCGATGGAGGCGAGCAGCCTCGTGTCGGTGCGGGGGCGAAGCGAGAAGCCGTAGGACTCCTGGAGCGACGAGGTGGTTGCGTCCCGCATCCGCGGGTACACGCCGCCGGATTCGGCGTGCAGCTCCATCTCCACGTGCTTCCCGAGCGGGAAGATGTAGGTGAGCGCGCCGTAGAGAAGATCGCGATCGCGGAAGCGACCCAGGTCGAGGCTCGCGAGCCCGTCGTCGGCGCCGAGGCTCACCAGGTCGGGGATGAGCAGCGGGGCGCTGCCCGCCACCGCACCCGTGCTCACGGCGCGCACCGCGATCCGGATCGTGCGTGGGTCCCGCATGAACGAGAAGCCCGCGCTGCCCTTGAAGCTCAGCCGGGTGAATTGGGGCGCCGTCGTGTGCCCGCTGCGGATGGTGAGCCCGCTCAAGGCGCGGTCGAATCGCTCGGCGCGGACCGTGGCGAGGTAGCCGCGGCCCCAGTGGGGCTCCCCGGCTCGCCGGTCCCGCGAGACCTCGGCGCCGTAGACGAGCCGCTCCTGGCGGAGATCGACGAGTCCGGCCTGTCCCGGGAACACCTCCTCGAACGACGGCGCGAGCCTGCCGCGGCGGATGACGACCTCGCGCGAGGCGACCCAGGCCGTGGCGTCCGCCCACGGGCGGGCGGCGAGCGGCGTCCGCCACGGGTACGCGAGCGTGAGCTGGTAGCGCTGCTGTCGCCAGGCGTAGGACGAGACCGAGTCGTCCGACGTCGCGAGCCCGTACCCGAAGAAGCGATCCCGCGGCCGCCAGTCGTATTCGTAGTGCACGGTGGCCGGGCCGCGGCGCACGGCCAACAACGTTCGCGTGTACTTGCGCGTACTGCCCGCCAGCTCCGCCGAGAACAGGTGGTCGAGCGCGCTGGGTTTGAAATCGGCGGCGAGAGCGAGGCCGACGCTCGGGCCGAGGTGCGCGGCTCCGACCGAGAAGCCCAGCCGGGGTCGCCCCGCCTGCGAGGCCGAGCCCGAGAAGCGGTTGATCCACTGACCTTGCTCGACGAATCGAGTCGTGCGCATCGCCGCGTAGCCGAGCGCCGCGAGCGGCAGCGTCGCGATGCGTTCAGGGGCGCGCAGCGCGAACTCCCAGGGCGCCTGGCTGGCGACCGCGCGTGGCGGCACCCAGGCGGGGGCGCTGGAGGGCTGCAGTGCGTCAGCGCTGGCGCTCGTGTCGGCCGAAGCGGGGCTGGAACCGTCACCCGCAGCCATCGCGGCGCGGGGGCCGAGCGGAGTTCCGGCGTGCGCATCCGCAGACGCATGTGGGGGAGATGCGCAGCAGGCTATCCAAGACGCCAATATGACACGCGTCAACGTCCGCGAGGCGGCCCTCATGGTCCGGGCACTATCGAGCCGCGGCGGTGAAGCCGTCAATGGGAATCCGCCGCCCCGCCGCGGGGAGCGCCGCGCCTCCCTGCCGGGCTGACCGGCGGATTCCCTCGACCCCGGTGGGCGCGGGGGGTTATACATCGCGCCTGCCCTCGGAATCCCCCTGCAACGCCAAGCCGCCACGGGAGTTCTGTGCGTATCGCCGCGATCGACATCGGGACCAACTCGATTCACATGGTGATCGCCGAAGCCAGCACTCCGGGGGGCTTCGAGATCGTGGAGCGCGAGCGCGAGGTAGTTCAGATCGGGCGCGGATCGTTCCGCACCGGGAAGCTCCAGCGTGGGGCGGTGACGCGTACGCTCGCGGCCCTGGGACGGTTCCTGCAACTCGCGACGCGCCGTCAGGTCGACCACGTGCTCTGCACCGCGACCGCGGCCGTGCGCGAGGCCAGGAACGGTGGCGAGTTCCTCGCCGCCTGCCAGCGCGAGTGCGGCCTCACGCCCCGGGTCATCCCGGCGAGCGCGGAGGGCCGTCTCATCTACCTCGGCGTGAGGGCCGCGCTCGAAATCGGGCCGCACCCCGTCGCGATCGTCGACATCGGCGGCGGCAGCATGCAGATCGTCGTTGCCGACGCCGAGCGCTGTCTCGAGATCGTGAGCGCGCCGCTCGGCGCGCTGCGACTCACGGAGGAGCATCTCGAGTCGGATCCCGCGTCTCCTCGGGAACTCGAGCGGCTGCGCCGGCGAATTCGCGATGGCGCGAGGGAAGCCCTGGAGACCGTTCTCCGGTTCAAGCCCACGCGGGTGTACGGCTCCTCCGGGGCGATCCACGCTCTGGCGCACGTGGCCGAGTGGACCGATACCGGCCATACGATCAGCCAGGTGAACGGTCACGCCTTCGCGCGCGGTGCGCTCGAGAGCGTCACGCGACGGCTCCAGCGCATGACGGCGCGCGAGCGCGAGAAGCTGCCCGCGATCGACGCGCGTCGCGCCGAGATCATCGTCGCCGGGGCGATGGTGCTCGAGCACGTCCTGGAAGTTTTGGACGCGCCCGCCGTGATCCTCTGCGACTACGGCGTGCGCGAAGGCTCGGTGATGGAGTACCTCGGCGCACACGCCGCTCAGCTCTCGGCGGTCGAGAGCGTCCCCGACCTGCGCATGCGGAGCGTGCTCCAGTGCCTGGGCAGGTTCCAGCCGGGAAGCACGCACCCCGGGCACGTCGCGCGCCTGGCGCTCGCGTTGTTCGACGGCCTCCAGTCCGAGCACGAGCTTCCGCCCGAGGACCGCGAGCTGCTTCACTTCGGTGCATTGCTACACGACATCGGAACCGTCGTCGGATACGACGGCCACGCCGAATACTCCTATTTCATGATCAAGCACGTGACGCTGCGGGGCCTGTCCGCCGAGGACACCGAGTTCGTTGCCCTGCTCGCGCTCTACCACGGCAAGCAGCGACCGGGCCGGCGCGGCAGTGCCTATCGCGCGCTGAAGAAGCCCCGGCGACGGGCGCTCCGCTGGCTGGCGGCGGTGCTCCGCATCGCCGAGGGCCTCGACCGGAGCCACTACCAGCTCGTCCAATCGCTGCGTGTCGAACGAGGCGGCGGGGGCTACGCGATCCGGGTGGTCGTGAGCGGCGCCGCGCAGCTCGAACTCTGGGCCGCGCGTGAACGGCTCGAGCTCCTGTCGCGTCTGCTCGACTCCCCGGTTCGACTCACCCCCGAGGCTCCACCGAACGGCGCCGGGGCGAATCGCGGGAAGCGTCCGGCGACGACGCAGGCCACGGCACGGGCGGCGCGTCGCCCGCGGCCGGCGCCGTGACCGGGCGCGGGTGAGTCGAAACATGGCCGCGAGGAAACGGTGGTTCGACGGCGACAGGTCGGCCTGGGCGGCCGGCGCGGCCTCGCTGTCGATGATCGCGCACCAGGTCGGGGGCAAGACGACGCGCGACACGCTGTTCTTTTCCACGTTCCACGTCCACATCCTCGCCCAGATCGTGATCGCCCTCGTCGTGCCCACGATCGCGCTGGCCTTCCTCGCACCCCGGGTATTCGGCCGCATCGGACCGGCGCGGGCGGTGACCTGGGCCTACCTCGCGAGCGCCGCGCTCCATCTTGCCGAATGGGGTCTCGTGCTGCTCCACCGGGACCGCCCGGCGGCCCTCATCCTCTACGTCCACATCTCGCTCGTGCCCGTCCTGACCTCCGGCTTCTGGGCCGTGCTGGGCGAAGGCAGCGATCCGCGCGAGAATCGCCGCCAGATGGCACGCGCGGCGCTGGCCGCCTGCCTGGGTGGCGTCTTCGGCGGCGTGCTCGCTCGCATCATCGGCGTCGCGGCGATGCTTCCCGTGCTTGCGGCGCTCCATGCAGGCTGTGCCGCGGCCTCGAACCGGCTCGGAGCCGCGCATCTCGCGGGCGCATCCGGGGCCACGAGGCGCACGGTCTCGAAGCCCGAGCGTGCACGCGCGCCGTCCGGGCGCGCTCCCGCCAGCACACGTCGCTACCTGGCCTCGCTCGCGATCGCGGTAGCGCTGCTCGCGATGGCCGCTGCCCTCGTGGACTACGTGTTCAAGGGGCAGGTGCAAGTGTCGTTCACGTCTCAGCGGCAGAAACTCGAGGTGTTCTCGAACTTCTACACGCTGACCGCGGTCCTCGCGTTGCTCGTCCAGGTGCTGTTCGCCCGGGGCGCCATCCAGCGCTTCGGGCTCGTTCCCACCGCGGCCACGCTGCCGTTCGGCCTGACGCTCGGAAGCCTCGGCGCCATTCTGTTCCCGGGGCTCGCGAGCGCGGGCATCGCGCGTGCGACCGAGGTCGTGACGCGAAACTCCCTCTTCCGATCCGCGTACGAGCCTCTCTTCAACGCGGTGCCGGCACGGGAGAAGAATGCCGCCAAGACGATCGTGGATGTGGGGTTCGAACGCGTGGGGGACGCCGTGGGCTATGGCGCGGCGTGGGCATTGCCCGCGCTGGGAGGGCAAGCCAGCGGGCGGCCGCAGCTCCTGCTCGCGCTCTGCCTCTCCGCGGGCGTGCTCGTTCTGGCGCGCTACCTCGACGCGGGCTACCGGAGGAGCCTCCGCGAAAATCTCGACCGCGACCCGGGGAGCATCGACCCCTCGACGGTGCTCGATCTCGAGACGACGCGCATCCTGCTCGAGTCCAAGGGCGGGGTGATGCGACCGCCCGCGGCTTCGACTTCGCTCGACCTGGCGGCGCAGATCGCGGCGCTCTCGAGCGGTGACGAGCGGCAGATCCGACGCGCACTCGAGGGGACCGCACCGATCTCGACCCGACTCGTTCATCATGCGATCCCCCTGCTCGCGCGCTCGGACGTCGCCGGGCTCGTCGTGGCCGTCCTGCGACGGGTCGCGCCGCGTTGCACCGGCCAGCTCATCGACTCCCTGCTCGATCCCCAGTTGGACCTCGCGGTTCGTCGGCGGATTCCCCGGGTCCTGGTGGCCTGCCCCAACGATCGCGGGGTGGGGGGCCTGCTCGCCGGCCTGGAGGACGCGCGCTTCGAGATTCGTTTGCAATGCGGCCGGGCGCTCGTGCGGATGCGCGAAGGGCACCCGGGCCTCCATGTCGACGAAAAAACGGTGTTCGCGCGCGTGAGCCGGGAGATGGAGGTCGAGCGTCCGGTCTGGGTCGCCCAACAGATCGTCGAGGACCGATCCGATCAGGTCGAGTCCCGGCTGATCGACGACAAACTCAGGCTCCGGGTGAATCACAGCCTCGAGCACGTGTTCAATCTCCTGGCCCTGGTCCTCCCGGAGGAACCCCTGCAGCAGGCGTTCCGAGCCCTGCACACGGGGGATCGCCTCGCGCGCGGGAAGGCGCTCGAGTACCTGGATACGATTCTGCCGCGCGATGTCCGGGATCGCCTGTGGTCCGCGCTCGAGCCCGAGGGCCGGCCGGCGCACAGCATGGAGTCGCAGGAGGTCGCGCTCGCGGCGCTGCGCCGATTGCACGAGTCCGTCGAGATCAGCTTGTCGGAGCTGCAAAAACGCGGGGATCTCCCGCCAGGAGGGCCGCCGAAATGAAGCAGCCACGCCGCGCAGTCATTGCCCTGGGGTCCATGCTCGCGCTCTGCCTCTGGTGCCCGGGCGCCGAGCCCAAGCCCGTGGGCCACGACCGGCTGGTGAAGGGTGCGGGCGTCGACCAGGCGCGGCTCCGGCTCGTCGCACTGTTGCCCGTGGTGAGCGAGACCGACGATCGCCGGGCCGAGAAGGTCGTCGAGGATTGCCTCGACCGCCTCTACGAGGGGACGGGATGGCCGCGCGTCTCCACCGTCGAGAGCGCTACGCGGCTCGCGCCCGCCGCGACGACCCCGGATTCGCTCCTGCGAAAGGCGTCGAAGCAGGTGTGGCGGAAAGGTGTCCTCGATTCGACGACGGCGCGCCTCATCACGCGGCAGCTCGGCACCGACGCCGTGCTCACGGTGCGAATCAACCGGTGGGAGCGCTGGCCGGGCAGCGATCCGACTCACGCGCGGGCGTTCGTGGACCTCACGGCGGCGCTCGCGGACTCGAGCGGATCGTTGCTCTGGAAAGTGTCGGGTCGCGAGGCCGTGAAGACCCCGAGAGCGCTTCTCGACAAGCTCGACCTCACGCCAGGCGCCTGGGGGGTGCGAGCGCGTTACGGGAGAGATTTTGTTCCTGGCGATTTCGTTGAAGCAGTCTCGGCCGTTCTCGCCCGATGGCTCCGGCTCGTGCCGCCGCCCCCCTCTTGAGAGAGGACACGCAGCCAGGCCGGGTCGGGGAGCCTGATACCCGGCCGGGCGACTGGCCGCGAGCGATGTGGCGTCGGATCCGCGCGCGAGGGGACTTCGCCACGCGGGCGAACAGACGCCGGCACTCCACGGATCCGGCGGGACATCCGGTGCGCGTTCGCGCTCGCAACCGGCTCACCCCCGGGGGTATGCTTCGCTCATCGCATCGAGCCTTGACCCCGGCTCGCTGGGCCTGCCCGGCGAGACCGCCGGATGGGGCCGTCCCCCCGATGCCGCGTGAACCATTGCCGCGGCTGCCGCCGCTGGGAGTCCGAGCAGGTGCTCACAGACCGAGAGATGTGTCCCGACCGTCGCCCGCCCGATGCGCTTCGTCGAGTGCGATTCGGCTCGGATCCCAGGTCCGTACTGGCGGCGCTGACATTCGTGCTCGGAGTCTTCTGGCCGGCGCTCGCCCCGGCCCAGGTGGTCCGGAAGGACTTCTACGTCACGAACGGTCCGGTCTACGCGACGGTCCTCGTGGGAAACACGCTCTACCTGGGTGGATCGTTCAGCCAACTCGGTCCCTCGACCGGGGGCGGCATACCCGTCGACACCGCGACGGCCGCCGTGGTGACCGGGTTCCCCCGGGTCAGTGCGAATGGCGTACCCAGCGCGGTGAATGCCGTCGTCTCCGACGGGGCCGGGGGCTGGTACATCGGCGGCAGCTTCACGACCGTGGGAGACGTGCCGCGGGCGAATCTCGCGCACGTGCTCGCGAACAATACCGTCTCGGACTGGAACCCGGGCACCGACCTGCCGGTCTATTGCCTCGCCCGCATCGGCTCGGTCGTGTACGTGGGCGGATCGTTCTTTCACATTGGAGGCATCCCGATCGGTTACCTGGCCGCGGTCGATGCGACGAGCGGGGCGGTCAACACTTCCTGGGTGACGCAGCCGAGTAGCACGGTTCAAGCCCTGGCCGTCAGTGGATCGACGCTCTACGTGGGGGGCTCCTTCGTGAACATCCTCGGGGACACCACGGCAAAATACGTCGCCGCGCTGGACACCACGGGCTTCGGGAACTTCGCCGGCAACTGGGATCCCCCCATCGCCCATGCCGACGGGCCCGTCTTCGCGCTTGCCGTGGGCGCTTCCGCGCTCTACGTCGGGGGGCACTTCACTTCTGCCGGGGGACAGAGCCGGATCGACGTCGCCGCGCTCGACGCCGACACCGGCCATGCCCTCGCCGGCTGGAATGCCAATGTCAACGGCGACGTCCTCGCGCTCGCTGTGGCGGGAAGCAGGGTCTACGCGGGCGGGATGTTCTCCAAGGTCGGGGCGCAGTTCCGGGACGGGTTCGTGTCTTTGGATCCGACCACCGGGCTCCTCACGGGCCCGAACTGGCGAGGGCAGACCCCGGTCCGCGCCATCGCCGTGAGCGCGTCCGTCGTGTACGTCGGGGGCGATTTCGGCTCGATGGGTGGGGCGGCGCGCAATCGAATCGCGGCGCTCGACCCCGCCACAGGAAATGCCACGGCGTGGAATCCCAGCGTGGCGAGCGCCTCGGTGTTCGCCTTGTCGCTCGGCGCGGGGACCAGCAATGTTTTCGTGGGCGGGAGCTTTACGAGCCTGGGCGGGGTCTTGCGCAACAACCTCGCCGCGGTGGATGTCCCGAGCGGCGTGCCCACCGGCTGGAATCCCAACGCGAACGGCCCTGTGTTCGCGCTGGCCGCGAGAGGCACGACCATCTACGCGGGCGGCGCATTCGACACCGTGAACGGGCTGCAGCAGCAGCGCCTCTTCGCAGCAGCGATGGACGCCTCCACGGGCGCACTCACACCGTGGAACCCACGCGCAAGCGATCCGGTGCTCGCGCTCGCGGCGGCGCAAGCGACGGACCGGCCAATTTATGCAGGAGGGAAGTTTGGCAGCATCGGCGGGGCCACCCGAAGCCGTATCGCGGCGCTGGATCCCATCACAGGAACCGCCACCACCTGGAACCCCGGAGTAAGTCGAGCATCCCTCCCGATATTCGTCAGCAGCGTGGCGATCGGCGGGAGCAACGTCTATGTGGGCGGCCTGTTCGACCAGGTCGGACTCGCGGGAACCCCCCGCAATAACCTCGCCGCGATCGACTCCTCCACGGCGTTGGCCACACCCTGGAACCCGAACGTGAACAACGAGGTGAATGCGCTCGCGCTGAGCGGGTCCACCGTCTACGCCGGGGGAAAGTTCACCACGGTGCACCTGCTCGCCCGCAATCACATCGTCGCGCTGGATACGCTCGGCGTCCCCACCGGCTGGAACCCCAGTGCGAACTCGGACGTGCTCGGGCTGGCCGTGAGTGGAAATGCGGTCTACGCCGGCGGCCTCTTCACCACGATCGGCGGGCAGGCTCGGAGCCTCCTCGCGGATGTCGATGCCACCACGGGTACCGCGACCCCGTGGAATCCCGCCGCGAACGACTCCGTGCGCAGCGTCTCGGTGAGCGGGAGCACGGTCTACACAGGCGGCGTCTTTACCGCGCTCGGAAGCGTGGCGCAGGGCGTCGCGGCGATCACCGCCTCGTGCTCCGCGCCGGGAGGCGTCGGAAGCACGAGCCCCACGCTCACCGGCCCGCGGGTCGCCGTCAGTGGCGACTTCGATGGCGATGGCCAGCTGGACGTGGCGCTCGTGGTGGCCAACGGCGCACAGGTGCTGCGCAACGCGCGTGGCGGCCAGTTCACGTCCCTCGCCGCGATCACCACGGGCGGAACCGGGCGCGGGATCGCCAGCGCCGACTTCAATGCCGACGGCGTCCTCGACCTCGCGGTCAGCACGAGTTCCGGCCTCTACGTCATGCTCGGCACGAGCAGCAACGGGGTGCCGACCGGTGGCTTCGGCCCGCCCACCCCGTACGCCGTCGGCGGCGCCAACCCCGCCGGGATCGCCGTGGCGGACGTGAACGCAGACGGCATCAACGACCTCGTCGTGGCGGTCACCGGGGCGAACAAGGTCGCCGTGCTGCTGGGGCAGGGTGCCACCGCGATCGGGGTGGGCAACGGCACGTTCGGCCCCCCGACACTCTACCCTCCCTCCGGGGCGCCGTTGAGCGCGCCGCTGACGCTTGTTCTCGCGGATTTGAACGGCGATGGCATCCTGGACCTGGCGGTGACCAACTCCGGCGGCACCACCGTCTCCGTAATGCTGGGTCGCGGAACCGGCGGCGCCGCGAACGGCACGTTCGGACCCGCGACGAACGTTACGGTCGCCGCGGCGCCCGGACCCCTGGTGACGGGTGATTTCAACGAGGACTTCATCACCGACCTCGCGGTGGGCCGGACGGGCGGCGTGGACGTGCTGCTCGGAAATGGCGCCGCCGGCGTGGGCAATGGCACGTTTGCTCCGGCAATGAACTACGGGCTCGTGAACCCGGGCGCGTCCGTGCTCAGCCTCGTCGTCGCCGATTTCGACAGCGACGGCCGTGCCGACCTGGGCGCGGCGCTCGACGACGGCACAATGGCCTACCTGTATGGCGACGGGGCCAACACCTCGGGTAATGGCCGTTTTCTGCTCGGTCCGGTCGTGAACGTCGGGGGGAATCTCTCCGGGCTCGACGTCGATGCGTTCGACTCGACGGCGGTCGGGCCGACGCCGATCGTCGCCCAGTCGGATCAGAATCAACTCGTCGCCTTGAACGGCGTGTGCTCGAGCGGCGTCGGTCGAACGCTGGAACTGCTCAGCCCCAATGGGGGCGAGGAGCTCGACAAGGACTCCAATGTCCCGATCCAGTGGACACGGGGCCCGCTGGTGACCGCCGTGAACGTGGACATCTCGCGCGACAACGGCGCGCATTGGGAACGCCTCGCCTCCAACCAGACCCGCTCGCAATATGTCTGGCACGTCACGCCGCCGGGTGCCACGCAGGCGCGGGTGCGTATCGTGGACGCGAACATGTACACGCTGTCCGACGCCAGCAATGGGTCGTTCACGCTCATGCCGCTGCTCGCGGTGCCGCCTTCCGCGCTCCCGGCGCGCCCCTCGTTCTCGCTTGCCTGTCCCAATCCATCTCCAGGCTCGGTTCGGTTCACGCTGCGGCTGCCGGCCGAGGCCGCGGTCACAATCGAGGTGTTCGATCTCGCCGGCCGCGGCGTGCGCACGCTCGCGCGTGGTCTGCTCTCGCCGGGGGACCACGCGCTGCTCTGGGACGGGCGCGGATCCGACGGCTCACGCGCGGCGAGCGGGATCTACTTCGTCCGCGCCCGGGCACCGGGGCTCGAAGCGGTTCGTCGCGTGGTACGCATCGAATGAGCCGGCCGGGCCGCGAAATCACTTTCGAATCGGGCCAGGCGCAGTACGAGCGGACGCAACGCCCGCACCGCTCGAACTTCGCGGCGGGTTCCCGCATCAGGGGCGCGCTCCTCGCGAGTGTGCTGGTGCTCGGGTGGAGCCGTCCGGGCCGCGCCGCCGAGCAGCCGTTCGGCAGTCCGCCCGCCGCCTGGGTCGGACCGGTCGAGAACACGCAGGGCATCGCGCTAGGCGACATCGATGGCGACGGCCGGCTCGACCTCGTTCGCGGCAACTCCCTGGGCCAGTCGACGCTCTACCTCAATACCGACACGCTGTTCGCCCGCAATCCGGTCTGGAGCGGACGCGGGGAGTCCACGTTCTCGGTCGCGGTGGGTGACGTGAACGGCGACGGGAACCTCGACCTCGTGCGCGGAAACAACGGTCGCCAGACCACGCTCTACCTGGGTAGGAATGGATCGTTCGACGCGACGCCGGCCTGGGCGGGGCCAGCCGAGTTCACGCTCAGCGTCGCGCTCGGCGATGTCGACGGGGACGGCAGGCCGGACCTCGTGTGCGGGAACCGTTCGGGTGGCTCGACGCTCTACCGCAACGTTGGCGGAACCTTCGACCCCGCACCCGCCTGGAGGGGGCCAGACGTGAGCACGTCCAGCGTGGTGCTGGGCGACATCGATGGAGACGGCGACCTCGATCTCGTCTGCGGCACCGAGCACGGTGCCACTCTCTACCTCAACACGGCCGGCCATCTCGATTCCGTTGCCGTGTGGAGCGGCCCGGACGAGGTCCTGTCCACGGTGAGACTCGGCGATGTGGACGGTGACGGACGGCTCGACCTCGTGTGCGGCACCGTACGTGGCGCAGAGCTCTTCCTCAACGCTGGAGCGGGATTCGGTTCCAGTCCTGTGTGGCGGGGGCTGGACGAGGAAATCCCATGTTTGACGCTCGGCGACGTCGACGGTGACGGCGACCTCGATCTCGTCTGCGGTACCGGTCACGGTACGACGCTCTACCTCGCGAGCGGAGGCCGGTTCGCCCTGCTTCCGGCCTGGCGGGGGCCGGATGAGAGCGTCTCGAGCATCGCGCTGGGTGACCTCGACGGGGACGGCGATCTCGACGTCGTCTACGGGGTCGACGGGCAGGCGGCCAAGGCCTACCTGAATGCGAGTCCCGCGTTCGCCTCGGCCCCCGACTGGACCGCGCCCGCTGCGCATACGACGGGCGTGGCGCTCGCCGACGTGGACGGTGACGGCTCGCTCGACCTCGTTCGCGGGATTGCGGCCGGGCCGGCCGAGCTCTACCTCAACTCCGGGGGCCGCCTGGCGCTGGCTCCGTGGGCCGCACCGAGCGAGAACACTTTCGGCATCGCACTCGGCGACGTGGACGGCGATCGGCGAGTCGATCTTGTGCGAGGCAATTTCGCCCAGGGCGCGACGCTCTACCTGAACTCGGGTGGCACGTTCGCCGACATATCGTCATGGGTGAGCCCTGCCGAGAACACGACCGCCGTGGCGCTGGCCGATGTCGACGGCGACGGCCGGCTGGACGTCGTGCGAGGGAACTCCGGCCCGGGCTCGTCCACGCTCTATCTGAATACCGGCGGCCGGATCGACAGCGCTCCCGCCTGGGAGGGGCCGCCGGAAGACACACGGAGCATCGCGCTCGGTGACGTGGATGGCGACGGGAAGCCCGACCTCGTGCGGGGAAACTCCGACGGATTCAGCACGCTCTATTTGAACGTCGGCTCGCGATTCGACTCCACCCCGGCGTGGCACGGCCTGCCCGAAAACACCAGCAGCGTGGCTCTGGGCGACGTCGATGGCGACGGGGACCTGGACCTCGTTTGCGGCAATGGTCCGCTCAACCCGTCGACGCTCTACCGGAACAGCAGCGGTCACCTGGACGCGTCACCGTCGTGGAGCGGCCCGCCCGAGGACACCCGAAGTGTCGCGCTGGCAGACGTGGACGGCGACGGAAGGCTGGACCTCGTGCGCGGCAACTTCGCCGGCGGCACGACCCTGTACATGAACATCGGGAGTGCGTTCGCCCTGGCGCCAGCATGGACGGGTGAGGGGGGCACGAAGAGCGTCGCGTTGGGCGATGTGAACGAGGACGGCTTTCCCGACGTCGTGTGCGGCAACGATGCCCAGGCCAGCGCACTCTATCTCCATCGCAGCCCCTGGGCCATCGACGCGACCGGCCACGCGCCGCGGAACCAGCTGCCCAATAATCCCGCCTACCTGCGCTCCGTGCACGTCGTTGCCTCCGGCTCCAACACCTACCACGTGTCGTTCCAGGCCTTCGACCTCGAATCCGACGCGCTCACGCTGGTGGGTGAGTACCAGTTCCAGGGTTCCCCCGTGTGGCACCCGATGGAGTTCGCGGGCGGCTCGAGTCGTGGGGGCCCTTTCGCGACGTCACCAGTGGGTGTCGCGCACACGATCGACTGGAACGTCGCGGGCGTGCCGTTCGATCGGCGCGACGTCATCCTGCGCTTGCACGCGCTTTCGCCCGCGCAGCGGTCGGGGGAGATCCAGTTCATCCCGACGTACCTCGCGGCCGCCGGCCGCGTCCGGCCGCTTCGACCCGCGCTCGCGACGTCGTTGGCATTCCTCGTCTACCCGACGCTCACGGTCGGCGATACGGCCCGGGATGCGCTCGTGATCTCGAACCCGGGTACCCAGGTCCTGGCGATCTCTCAAATCGAATCAACGAACCCGCAGGTCAGCATCGAACCCACATCGTCGCTCGTCGTGAGCCCCGGTGGGGATACTTCGATCAGCGTGGTCCTCACGCCCAGACAGCCGCTCGCCAATTACGGCGCTGTCCGGATCCACAGCAATGATCCTCTGAAGCCCGTCGTGGACATTCCCCTCGTGACGGATGTCCGTTCGCTCGCTGTCGCGACGAGACTGGTGGCAGCCGGGGACACCCTCCCGCTGGGAGAGGCCGCCACCGTGATCGTGACGCCGGCGGACGGCGTGCACTTCCACAGCGGGCAGCTGCATCACCGGAGCAAGGTCCCGGGCGAGACGTTCGCGGACATCCCGCTCGTGGAGCAGGGTTCACAATGGGTTGCACTCATTCCCGGCGAAGGAGTCACCGAGGCGGGACTTGAGTATTACGTCACGGTCGAGAACGGCGGGGACACCCTCGCCGATCCGGCAGGAGCGCCCGACACGCTGTTCTCGATGCCCGTCGCCGCGCCGGCCGCGATCACCTCGATCGCCGAGGCCGATGTGTCGGGAGGATTCCCGACCGGGAGACCGACGCCCGTGACCGTCACGCTGCCGTCGGGGTCCCAGATGGAGAGCGGGGACCTCCACTTTCGCCCGGCTGGCGCGTCTACCTACGAGAGCGTGAGCCTGAGCGTGACGCCTGGCCAGCCCGCGCCCTCGGCGGTGATTCCACCCGGCTCCGTCGGGCCGCGCGGTGTCGAGTACTGGGTGAGCCTGAATACGCTCACGCGGCCGCTGACCGATCCCGCGAGGGATCCGACCACGCATCCTCACTACGTGCCCACGACCGTGGCGAGTCTCCACGAAGACACCACGCACGCCGGGGGCCACTATCGCATGGTCACTGTGCCGCTCGAGCTCAACTTGCCGGGCGCCTCGTCGCTCGCGGACCTGATCGGTGGTCAGCCGGATTTCGGTCCCTACGACGCCACGCGCTGGCGATCGTTCCGCTGGCAGCCCGCGGACTCGGCTTATCTCGAGATCTCTGCCACCAACATCGCGACGGGGGCGCTGAGTCCGCGGCCCGGACGAGCGTTTTGGCTCATCGCGAAGGATACGAACCGGCTCGACACCGCGCCGGTGACCGGACACTCGGTCTCGACGCTCGACTCGTTCACGGTCGAGCTCGAGCCGGGCTGGAATCAGGTCGGGGATCCGTACGACTTCGCGGTGGAGTGGCAGCGTGCGTCGGCCAGGAACTCGTCCGGGCCGGTGATTCTGGAGCCACCGGTGGCGCGGGACGAGAGCGCGGACACCTACCTGCCGACCCATGATCCGGCCTATGCCGACACGGTTCGACTCCGGCCGTTCACGGGCTACTGGGTGTTCAACCCCACACCTCTGCGGGTCGTGCTCTCGATCCCGCCGGTCGAAGCGGCGCCAGCCGCGGCAAGCCCGAAGCCCGGCACTTCGAGCACGGCTTCGACTAGATCGATCGCACCCCCGGCGCCACGGAGCGGCACGTCGCAAAGCGCCGATTCGCTGTCGTGGGAGCTGCGGATCGGCGCCGAGTGTGGCTCGGCCAGCGACCTGCAGAACTATGCCGGCGTCCACGCCCTCGAGGCGGGTGGCGAGGACGCGTTCGACCGCTCGGAACCGCCGATGCCGCCGGGACGGGCGCTTTCGCTCTATTTTCTCGACGGCGATCGGCCGGGCCATCGCCGCGCCGTGGATATCCGCCGCCCGCTCACGATCGCGGGGGGGAACGCTGACCGCGGCCACGAATGGGCATTCGATGTGGCACGCGGCGGCGATGGAGTCGAGCCGCTCGAGGCGCGGCTCGCGTTCTCGGGGCTCGAGGCGGTGCCGCCCGCGCTTCGGATCGAGTTGGTCGACCGCGTGCTCGAGCGGTCCGTCGACCTCCGCACGCGAGCGGAGTACCGGTACGTCGCGGGTCGCCGGGGATTGGTGAGCGGCATCTCGGACGCACGATTCCGGCTCTTGGTCGGCGCTCCGGACTTCGTCGAGGCGGCGCTCGGAGAGCTGGACCATCGCCCGCACGTGTCGCGGCTCCTGCCCGTCTTCCCGAACCCGGTGGCCACGGCCGCCACCGTGCGATTCGAGACGGCCGCGGCCGGCAACGTCACGCTGGGGGTATTCGATCTCACGGGCCGGCGCGTCCGAACGCTGCTCGAGGGGCCGCTCGACGCGGGGCTGCACGAGCTCGCCTGGCACGGCGAGGACGATCGGGGCACCGGGGTGGCACCGGGTGTGTATCTCCTGAGGCTCGTCACGTCGCAGCGATCGGACGTGAGGAAGCTGATCCGCATCCGCTGAGTCCTCGCCCGGCGAGAGAGGTAAGGGCCGTGAACTCAGCGCCTCCCGAGCATCCCCGCCCGTCCGCGCGGCCATCCCGGGAACGGCGAGAGGCAAGGCATTCATGGGCCCCGCCCGGCCTTGCATTCCGGCGGCCCGGTGGCGGATGCTCCCTATTCTCATGAGCGCGAGCGATCCGGAAGCCGCATTCGCCCCGATCAGCCCCAACCCCTACATCGTGGGCAATCCCGTTCGCGACCGGTCCATGTTCTTCGGTCGTGAGGCCGAGTTCGAGCTGGTCCGCAGCCGCTTCAAGGATTCGGAGCAGGGCGGCGGTCTGCTCGTGTTCTGCGGCGAGCGGCGGAGCGGCAAGACCTCGATCCTGTTCCAGATCCTCGACAAGCGGCTCGGGCCCCAGTTCATCCCGGTGCTGATCGACATGCAATCCATGGCGATCACGAACGAGGCGGATTTTCTGGGCAAGATCGCCGAGGAGGTGCTGGAGGCGCTCGGCGACCGGGCCGCGGACATCCCGTTTCCGGACTTCACTCGCGGCGCGAGCCACGCCGACACCTTCCGCAAGTTCATCGAAAACACGCTCAGGCGGTGCCCGGACCGCAAGCTCATCCTGCTGTTCGACGAGTACGAGCTGTTCGAGAGCAAGATCGACGCCGGGGTCCTGAGCCGCGACGTGCTGCAGATCCTCAAGCATCTCATGGAAAACCAGTCCGTGTTCCTGGTGTTCACCGGCTCGCAGCACCTGGAGCAGCGGCGACGGGACTACTGGCAGATCCTGCCCGCGTCGACCTGGAAACAGATCAGCTACCTCGAGCCCTCGGACGCCAGGAAGCTCATCTGCAATCCAGTCGATGGCCGCGCGAGTTATGCCGAGGGAACCGTGGATGCGATCTATCGGCTCTCGGCCGGCCAGCCGTTCTACACGCAGGCCATTTGCCAGAGCCTCGTGGATCAACTGAACGAGCGAAAGACCCGCGAGGTCACACACGAGCTGATCGGCGAAGTGGTGCGCGGTCTCGTCAGCAATCCGCTGCCGCAGATGATCTTCCTGTGGGACAGCCTCGGTAAGGACGAGAGGCTGACCCTGGCGCTGCTGGCCGAGGCACTGCCTAAGAGCCAGGCAGTCGCAAGTGACGCCAACCTCATCAAGCTGATTCGCCTCCGCAATTACCCTCTTGCCATGAGCCGAGGTCGCATCGCCACGGCGCTGGATCATCTCTTCCGCACCGAGCTCCTCACGAAAGAGGATTCCATCGATCCGCCGGGCTTCGCGTTTCGAATGGATCTCTGGCGCCTCTGGATCCGACGCATGCACTCCGCGTGGCAGGTGATGCGGGAGCTCGGCCTCGAGATCCGACAGCCCGCGACGTTCAACCTCGGTCCCCTCAAGATCTCCCTGGTGCGGGCCTCGGGTGCCGCCGTCGTCCTCCTTCTGGTCGGTGGCGGGGCGATTGCCTGGCAGCGCTTTGTCGAAGCTCGACGAGCTCATCCCGCGCCGGTCGATCTGAGCGGTGCGAGCGGTCCCGTGGGGGCCGTCGTGCTTCAGGCCACACCGGGGGATGCCGGCATCGAGGTCGATGGTCAACCGATGGCGACGGGAACGTTGCGTGCCACGCTTCGGGCGGGCTCGCACGTGCTCCGAATCCGGGCTCCGGGTTACGCGGAGACGACGATCACCGCACCCCTCGTGGCCCACCGCCAGACCCCCAACGGGCCGCTGATCGTGGACCCGTTTAGGTCAAAGGTCGCGTTGCGTGCGCTGCTCGCGGACGTGCTCGTCACGACGGTGCCTCCCGGCGCGGAGGTCACCGTGGATGGAAACCCGCATGGCAAGAGCCCGGTGACCGTGCGTGGGCTCGTGCTGGAGCGCCAGCACGAGATCGTCGCCACGCTTCCCGGGCACGAGCCGGGTCGGCGACTCCTGCAGCTCCACGTACCGGGAAAGCTGGAGCCGGCCAACCTGCCCCTGGCGGTGAGTACCTTCGCCTGCTTCCTGACGAGTGAGCCACCCGGAGCGACGATCAAGGTGGACGGGGTGACTCGGGGAACGACGCCCTTTCAGCTGTCCGCCGTCTCCTTCGGGCGGCACCAGGTCCTGGCCTTGCGCGAGGGCTACGTGGCGAAGGACACGAGCGTGGACGTGTCGGACGCCACGAAGGTCATTCATCTCGCGCTCGCTCCCGAACCCGGAGGCGAGGTGGTGATCCAGGGGGACTATCCCGCGCAGTTCTATCTGGACGGGAAGTTGGTCAATTCGGCGGTCCCGAACTCGGGCGTCCTGGAGGTGGCGAGCGGCGCGCACGAGATCAAGGTCGTCTACGGAGCGAATCTTCAGGCGAGCAAGACGCTGGTCGTTAAGTCCCGCCAGCGCGTGACCTACGATTTCAGCGCGGACAAGACCACCGAGACCCCCGTGAGCAAGACTCCCTGAGATGAAGGAGCACACATGATCGGCACCGCGATCGACGGGTGTTTTCGAGTCCTCAGCTATCTGGGAGAGGGGCGATTCGGCATCGTCTACCGCTGCCACGACATGGAGCTGGATCGCGACGTCGCCGTGAAACTCCTGAAGCCCGACAGCGCGGGGCCGACCGAGCTCAAGATCCTGCTGACCGAGGCGCGAAGACTGGCGGCCCTCAGTCACCCCAATGTCGTTCAAGCCTTTCGGCTGGGAAACTGGAATGGCAGCCCCTACATCGCGATGGAGCTGATCGAGGGCAAGACGCTGCTCGAGCTCAGCTCCGAGTCCAGGTTGTCGCTGCGCGAGGCGGTGAAGGCCATGCGGCAGGTTGCCGCCGGGCTCCGCGCGATCCACGAGGCGGGAATCATCCACCGCGATCTATCCCCGAACAACATCATGATCACCAGGTCGGGGATCGCGAAGATCCTGGACCTCGGGCTGTCGAAGAATCTCGCGAGGATGACCTCGATCGAGACCGAAGGCGTGATCAAGGGCACGCTCGCCTACATCGCGCCGGAACTCGTGCAGGGGCAGCCGGCCAGCGCCCGGGCGGAGATCTTCTCCTTCGGCGTGATTCTGTACGAGGTGATCAGCGGCAGGAACCCGTTCCGAGCGGAGCACTTGAGCGCGCTTCTTTACAACATCACCAGTCGCGAAGCGGAACCGCTGGACACCTACGTGCGAGCCTGCCCCGTGAAGCTCACCTCACTCGTCGGCCGCTGCATGAACAAACAGCCCGATCAGCGGCCGCTGGACATGGCCGAGGTGGAGCGGGCTCTCGACGAGATCCTCGGACAGGCGGACTTCACCTCGACCGAGCGCGTCCTGCTCGAGCCCGTCGTACAGGGCCCTCGGCAGACCCCCAGCAACCCTTACCTGAACCGCGTGATGATCAAGCGTCCGGAGGATTTTTTCGGACGGCGGCACGAGACCAAGCGCATCTACGCGAGGCTGAATGCGACGCCTCCGGGTTCGGTCTCGATCGTCGGGGATCGCAAGATTGGCAAGTCGTCGCTGCTCAATTACGTCTACATGCGGCAGCAGCGGCAGGAATACCTCGAGGTGCCCGAGAAGATGATCATGGTCTTCCTGGACCTTCAGGAAGAGAAGAACATGTCCATGGAATCGTTCGTTCGCGCGATGCTCGGGATCACGACTTACGAGTTGCGTGGTCGGCTCGACGTGTCCCATTGCACGCACAACCTGGACGGCGTGAAGGACATGGTCCAGCGCCTCGACGCGGGAGGCTTCCGTCTGGCCCTCCTGCTCGACGAGTTCGACATCGTGACCACGAACTCGAACTTCGATCTGGAGTTCTTCTCGTTCCTGCGCTACCTCGCGAACCACTACAACGTCGCGTATCTCACCTCGTCGGCGCGGGATCTCCAGGTGTTGTGCCACACGAAGGAGATCGCGGACTCGCCGTTCTTCAATATCTTCTCGAACATGCGCCTGTCCGTGCTCGACCGGGGCGAGGCGGCGGAGCTGATTCGCGAGCCATCGCAGCGCGCGGGCCGTCCGCTCGCCCCTTACACGGAGGAGATCCTCGCCATGTCGGGCGAGTTCCCGTTCTTCATCCAAATGGCCTGCGCCCACACGTTCGAGTACCTGGAGGAGAATCCAAGCTCGACCCAACCGGATTTCGGCGAAATCCGCAAGCGCTTCTACGCGGAGGCAAAGCTCCACTTCCGCTACATCTGGGAGAACTTCGACCAGCACGAGAAGAGTGCCGTGATGCGCGTGGCGAAGGGCCGGGCGGTTCCGGACTCGCTCCAGCACGTGCTCCAGGAATTGGGCGCACGGCACTACATCGAGCCCGTAGCCGACAAGACACGCCTGTTCGCGCCCACGTTCGAGGAGTTCGTGAAGACGGAAGCGGACGGGGCGGGCCAGAAATCGCTGCTCGGGAAGATCTTCGGGCGCGCCTAGACCCGCTCGGGCGATTACTGCGGGCGCGTCGGTGGAGGGGGCGGGCCGTCGAGCGGCGGTACCGCCGCCGTGCCCGACGACTTCTTACCCAGGATGGCGGCCAGCCCCCCGGCGAGCAGCACGGCCGCTCCGGAGGCGTACCATACGCGGTGGCCCGGCTTGGAGAGCTCGTACTGCCGCTCCAGTGTGGCACCGGGAGCGATGGCGACCTGGTCGGTCACATCCCGATAACCCGGGTACCTCACGACCACCATGTGTTGTCCGACCGCGAGGTCGCTGTCCCCGTGCATCGAGCTTCCGGCCTCGTTCCGCAGGGTATCTGCGTCGAACAACACGACGGCACCCTCGGGCGAGAGCTCCGAGACGCGAAACGAGCCGAAGATCTGCGCGCGCACGTCCTTGAAGAACTGGATCATTTCGCTCGGGGACTCGGGCTCGGGCTCCGGTTGAGTGTGGCGAAGCTCGGGCACCCGCAGGCATTCGGCGATGAGCCCGCGCGCCTTGTCGTAGTCGAGCAGGGCCTGCTGGCGGCGCTGCTCCTTCCCCTTGAGATCATTGCCCTGGTAGATGAACGCCTTGATGAGCAGCAGGTAGGCGTCCCGCAGGGTTTCGGTGCGCTGCTTGGGCTGCCCGATCACGCCCTGAAGCGCTTCGATGGCCTGATCGTAAAGGCCGCTCTTGATCGAATCGCGCGCCTTCTGAAGCGTCGTGCCGATGTCCGCGGGAGCGGCAGGCGGCGAGGCTTTCGGGGCCTCCTTAGGGGCCGCGTTCGGTGTCTCCTGGGCCAGCAGCGGCAGCGGCGAGACCGAGATGAGCATGCTCGCGCACACGACCGAGCGGATCAGCTTCGATTCATGAAGTTTCATCGAATCAGCACCACCTTCCTGGCGTCGACGCGATCTGGGCCCGAGAGTCGAAGCAAATATACGCCTGGGGCCGGACGCTGTCCTGAGGAATTATCGCCGCCCCAGACGAGCTCGTATCGCCCCGCCTCGCGCGGCCCATCGGCCAGCGTGCGCACCCGCCGGCCCGACAAATCGTAGACCTCGACCGTCACGCGGCCTGCCCGGGCCACCTCGAAGCGGACCAAGCCGGCACCCGCAAGCGGGTTCGGGCAGGGCACCAGCAGCCGCGTGCGCGCCGGGGGCCCGGGGAGCCCGGACTGGGCCGCCTCGATGAATGCTGCCGTTCCCGCGATGAGTGCGAACCGGGCCTCGGCCTCGCTCGTGACATAGCCTCGCGTGCCCGTCACGTAGCGGTACGTGTTCTCGCGGCGAAGGTCGACGACGCGATCGAGCATGCGATCGACGAGGCGCAACTCGATGTCCGCGGGCACGCCCTCGAGCCCCGTGAAGGCGAGGCTCGCCTCAGCCGGCTCGAGGTGGGTTGTGCTCCGAGCCACGTCGAACGCCCAGTGCTTGCCGCCCGCTGCCCCGTCGTTCGTCGCGGCCGGGAACGGTGACCGCAGGTCGACGGCCCGCCGGAGGCCGGGCTCCGAACCGAGGAAGTAGAGCGAGATCCCCTCGCCAGGTGCCATCGGCGGCTCGGAGCGGTCGAGCGGATCGCTGCCGTCCCGCGCGAGTGGGGTGATGCCGGCGGCGCCAAGCGCATCGCGGGCCGTTCCGCACGCCACGGCAATGTGCACGCTCCATGTCAGTGAGTCGGACACCGAATCGCGGCTCGCCGCCCCGGCCGTCGCGGGCGCGGCCACGGATTCGATCGGCGGAATCCGCAACTGCAGCGGGGCCGACTTCGGATTGTGGATCCAATAGCCCTCGAACGGTCGGAGCACCGTGACTCCCTGGGGATCGTACGCTCCAGCGTTCTCGTCCCACGCCCTGGGCGGTTCCAGAGACACCGTATCCGTTCCGTCGCTCGCGGAGGCGAGATTCCACGCCACCGGGAAGTCATAGGGGTCCCCAACCTGGTTCCATCCCGTCTCGAGCGTGATAAGGGTGGGGATCGTCGAGCGTCCGGCGACCGGTGCGGTGTCGAGGCGATTGCGGTCGCGCGCGACGAGCCAGAATGCGCGTCCTGGCTCGGGGCGAAGCGCGCCCGTGGCGACGTTGGCGGGAGAAATCTCGAGGTAGGACTCGGATCCGGGCTGCCAGCGGAACGATCGCCACCGTGTCGGATCGTACGGGCCGAACTCCGGCTGATCCGACGCAATCGCCTCCAGCGAGGACGCTGCGGCCAGATTGAGCTCCAGCGGGACCGAGACCAGGCGATACCGCTCGGCCGGATGTGAGAAGGGCTCGGCGAGCGCCGAGACGTCCGTGCGCACGATGTGGGGATTCGCGGCCGGAGCCTGGGCGGGATCGGTGAGCGTCGCGGTCTGCGTCTCGATGCGAACCCAGTACTCCAAACCCCGTGCCGCGACGCGGCCGCCGGGAATCGTGGCCGCCGGCGCGCTCAACCCCGGCACGATCTGGGTGATCTCGAGCTGGAGGCTGTCATAGCTCGCGGCCCCGCCCGAGCGATAGAAGAGTTCCCCGCGCTGGAAGCGCGCGCCCTGCGGAAGCGTGACGTACGAGATGAGAGGCGACCCCACCGGGTGACCCCCGGTCGAGGCTTCCAGCGCCGTGGCCGCGATCGTCGTCGGGGACGCCACCGGCTGGAAGAAGCTGGATTCCGGAGCCGAGGGCGGATCGGTGGCGAAGATTCCGCTGTTCTCGACGCGCACGAAGAATTCGAGACCCGCCTCGGTGACGCTGCTTCCCGGGATCAAGGCGGCGAGGTTCGAGCCCTGGGCCACGAGCGACGCGCTGTCCGAGTACTGCGCGGCCCCTCGGGCGCGGAAGTACACGAATCCTCCCTCGAGGTGAACTTGCGATTCCGGGCTGACCACCACGGTCGCGGCCTCGCCGAGAGGAAGCTCGGGCGAGACCGCCAGGACGCGGGTCTCGAATGCGAGCGCGCGCACATCGGTGAGCAGGGGAAGCCCGACGACGGGGTTCAACGGGTCGTTGCTGTGGACGAGGAGCGGGCCGGGAGACGCGAGGACGCGCCGAGGCATGAAGAGGACCTCCACGATCCGCGCTCCGCCGGGAGGAACGACGAGGCCCGTGGCGGGGGAGACGACCACGCTGGAATCGGGCGCGTCGATGCGATCGACGATCAGGGCCCGGGTGCCCGGATTGCTCAGGCGAACCTCCGCGACGGTCGTGTCGCCCACGGTGACCGTGGGGAACGTCAGCGAGGCGGGACTGGCGCTGATCGCGGCCCGAGGCGGGGTGATCGGACCCACCGTCGCCAGGTAGGTGGGGTCGAATTGGATCGCACCTCCGCGTCGAGGAGGCGAGACCGCGCGCAGGCGGATCACGACATTGCGCCGGTCGAAGGGGAGCCGCGAGACATCCCATACGACGCTGTGTGCGATCCCGACGACCGACGTGGTGAACGGCCCCGTGCGCAGGGCAGCACCGTCGAGCACCATGGGGTGCCAATCACCCGAGCCTTCGAACTCGAACTCGCCGACCAGCCAGAGCGGATCGGATTCCTCGTCGAACGCCCGGAAGGAAAGGGAGATGCGGGAGGAATCCGTCTGGGCCGGGCGTACCCAGCGAATGTGCGCCGGATTGTTCGGCAGGTCGTTGGTGAGCCGCGACGGCCCGCGCATCCACGCACTCTTCTTCGCATACATCGAGGAGATTCCAGCGATGTTCCCCCTCACGACGTCGAGTCCACCGTCTCCGTCGACATCCCCGAGCGCGACCTCGAACGTGTTCTCCGACGGCCCGATCCAGTTGGGCGTGGAGGCGAAGACACCGCCCACGTTGAGGTAGAGCGTGGCCGGACCATTGGCATTGCCTCTCAGCAGATCGAGATCTCCATCCCCATCGACATCGCCCAACGCGACGGACGTCGTGTTCTCGACCGGCCCGGTCCACGCCGGCTCGGATCCGAACCGACCGCCGCCATTGAGAAACAGCGTGGCCGGCCCGCCCGCGTTGCCGCAGACCAGGTCCAGGTCCCCGTCTCCGTCGACGTCACCCAGCGCCACGCTGAACGTGTTCGCCGGCGGACCCGTCCAGGCCGCCGAGCGCTCGAAGGTTCCGCCGGCGTTGAGGAAGAGCATGGAGCCTTCGCCCTCGTTTCCGAGCACCAGGTCGAGATCGCCATCCCCATCGACGTCGCCCAGTGCGACGGACTGCGTCGCGTGCGGCGGTCCGATCCAGGCCAGCGTGTCCGCAAAACCGGCACCGTCATTCAGGTACAGCGTCGAGCCCGCCTGGAAGTTGCCGCGCACGAGGTCGGGGCGGCCATCGCCATCGACGTCGCCCAGCGCCACACTCACCGTGTTCTCGGCCGGGCCACGCCACGCGGGCGCCGCGTCGAACGTGCCGCCGAGGTTGAGGTAGAGCGTGGCGGGGTGGCTCTGATTGCCGCGCACGAGATCCAGATCTCCATCGCCGTCGACGTCGCCCAGCGCCACGCTGAGCGTGCTCTCCGCTGGCCCCGGCCAACTGGACGTCGAATCGATCGTGCCTGCATCGTTCAAGTGTAGTGCGCCAGGCTGATTCAGGTTGCCCCGAACCAGATCGAGATCGCCATCGCCGTCGACATCCCCGAGCGCGACCCCGAACGTTTGCGCCGGGGAACCCGACCAGGACCGCACAGGAGAGAGGAGGCTGTTCGAGTTGACGTAGAGCGTCGCGGCCCCCTGGAAGTTTCCGCGCACGAGGTCCAGGTCGCCGTCCCCGTCGACATCGCCGAGGACCACGCAGCGCGTGCTCTCGGTCGGACCCGTCCACTCGGGTTGGTCGCCGAAGCTGCCACCTGCATTCAGGCGCAGCGTGGTCGGCTCGTTCAGATTCCCGATTACGAGATCCAGATCCCCGTCGCCATCGACATCCCCCAGCGTGACGTTGAACGTGTTCCCTGCGGGGCTCGTCCACGCGGCAGCCGCGTCGAACGTGCCGCCGAGATTGCGGTGGAGCGAAGCGCCGGCGCCCGGTCCGCCGACGACGAGGTCGAGGCGGCCATCCTCGTCGACGTCGCCAAGCGCCACGCTGACCGTGGCCTCGGCCGGTCCGTTCCACACGGGCAACGCCGTGAACGTGCCGCCGAGATTGAGGTAGAGCGAGGCGCCCGCGCCGTTGTCGCCGCACACCAGATCGAGATCGCCGTCGCCATCGACGTCACCGAGCGCGACGCTCTGGGTATTCGCCGAAGGGCCCTTCCAGTCGGGCACCTGGGAAAACCTGCCCCCGGTGTTGAGATAGAGCGTCGTCGGCTGGCCGAGCGCATTGCCCCGGACGAGATCGAGGTCTCCGTCGCCGTCCACGTCGCCGAGCGCGACGCTGAACGTGTTCTCGACCGGACCGGTCCAGACCGCGGTCGTATCGAATCCGTTCCCGTGGTTGAGGAAGAGCTCGGCGGCCCCGCCATCGTTGCCAACGATCAGGTCGAGATCGCCATCGCCGTCGACATCGCCCAGCGCGACGGCACGGGTGTTCTCGACCGGCCCCGTCCAGGCGGGCGCCGATCCGAACGTGCCCCCGACATTGAGATAGAGCGTCGACCCCTCGGCCAGATTGCCCCGGACGAGGTCGAGGTCGCCGTCGCCGTCGACATCGCCCAGCGCGACGCAGACGGTGTTCTCGACGAGTCCGCTCCACGCGGGCACCGGGGGCGGCGAAAAGACCTGGGAGGAGGCGCCCCCGGGTCGGGCCGACGAGAGGAGCAGAAGCGGCACGAGCCACAAAACCTGCAGTTCCCCAATCCGCGAGCGCCGCCTGCGTGAGCTCGGCGCGTCACTCCGCGGGTCGGGCGGACGGCTGCCGGCGCGACCTACCATCTCGCTTACGAGCCGACCCGGATCAGCGCACGCGTCGCGACCTGCCCACCTGACCGGAGACGCACCCAGTAGAGACCAGGCGGAGCGTCCGAGCCTCGATCATCGCGGCCGTCCCACCTGACATGGCCTGGCCCGGCGGGCTGGGGCCCCGAGGTCAGGCGTCGAATGCGCCGCCCGTCCACGGAGAAGATGCCGATCTCCGCATCACCCGCACGGTCGAGCGTGAAACCCAACTCGACCGCGGCTCGGGTGGGGTTCGGAGCCAGCGGGCTCAGGCCGAATCGCGGATGAGCACCGACGACACCCGCCGCCTCGACGATGTGAATCGGGTAGTCCTCCGTCTCTCCGTCCGAGAACACGCCGTTCGGGGCGCTTCGCGACCCGTTCCACGGAAAGTCGTCGGGGACCGGAGCGAGTGTCAGCGTGAGGCGCAGCCACGACTCCCCGACGTGTTCTCCCACCTGCAGCGGGGGGGTCTCGAGCGTGCTGCAACCCAGCGGGAGCACATATTGAGAATTCCGCACTGCCCATTCGGGCGCGCAGGTGCCCGAGCAGGCCATCACGTCGTTCCAGTCACCGTCCTCGTTCATGTCGACGAGCACATTCAGATAGACGGTCTCCTCCTGATTGCAGTTGGAGGCCAGGAAACGGAAGCTCGTCTGCGAGCAGGCGGTGAGAGAGAGCGGCGCGGAAAGCGCGGCGTCCGCAGATCCCGTGCATTCATCCTGCCCGAACGTCATCCCGAATGCGGATTCCGAACAATCGACCACCACGGCCGGATCGCATGCGCTAGTGGCCGAACCGGCCGCTGAGTTCGTCTTGGGGGCAAACTCCGTGTCGAGGGCGCCTTCGAATGAGTCCGGGCCGAGCCCGCACCCAAGCGCCGGACCATTCCCGGTGTGAATCACGACGCCAACGGTTCCCGGCGTCGGCCCAGCGGCGCCGCACTCCACCTGCGAAGTTCCCGCCGGCGTATCCGAGATGCAGCTGGGGAAGCGGCCCACGACGCCGGAACTGTAGGCGCTGGTCCCCTCCGGAGCGTCCCCGAGATCCCGCTGTGCGATGCACGGGCTTGCAAAGCCGTCGCACTCAAAGTCAACGAGACCCGAGTTGAAATCGCTCAATGCGTTCACCAAGGCGCTGACCTGGTTCGGGGGGATGAAACCCGACCCGACCGGAGGCACGACGTTGAACCCGATCCTGTAGTTGGCCTCCGCCACCGTAAGGTTGATCAGCCAGAGGGCGGCGTTACCTTGGGTTTGATTAAGATTCGCGGCAATCAGCTGCTGCGCCAGCGAGATCAGGCCATTGCCCTGCGGAGCCGCATTGAGGATAGAGACGAGATCCGAGCCGCTGTAAAGCAAGTTCCCGAGGCTCATGGTTGCGCCCGATACCAACTCCGGGTGGACCTTCCAGTAGTCCTTGGTGAACACGCAGGTCGCGGCGCCGGGAGCGGTCGTGGCGCTGGGGTCCGATGGACGCAACGGCTGGGCGGTCCCTGGAGCCGGCTTGGCCGAGGCAGGCTGGCTCGCAACCGGCCACGCGTTCAAGGGCCACAGAACGGTGACGAGAGCCAGGGCCGGGCATATCGATCGGAAGCTCGAAGGCTGCACCCAGGAAACCCTCAGGCTGGGCAGCATCCGCCTCCAGAAGACGGAATGCCGCGGGCGGCGTCGTACACTCTCCCAAACGGTCCAGCCGGGGGCACCGGGGTCAGGGTAGGCCACTGCGAACTCGAATCCGCAAAGCATCCGCCGCCGGCACCTGGCGAGTCAAGGGCTCAGTGCGTTTCTTGCGGCTCGGGGCACACCGCGACGACGGTCGCGAAACCGGACTTACCCCGCTCCCATAGACAGCGACCCGCTCCCGACTCACCAAGCCTCGAGTTTACGGCGATCTCACCATGCGGATGGCCGGGGCCTGGCTCATGTGTACCCCCATTCGTTTGGCTTGGAGGTCGACATGACGTGCTCGAGGCACGCGGCCATCCCGTAACGACGAAGCTCCCAAGCCTCGATCACTCTCGCGTGCTGGAGTGAGTGGGCGAGACTCCCCGGGCCGATGTCGTTGTTGCTGTGCGTGAAGATCACCAACTCGAGACTTGCCGACAGAAGGATGTCGTACTCCTGGAACTGCCACTCCCCTTTCGGAATCTGGGTCCGGGCCACTCGCCAGGACAGGGTCGGAACTGAACCTGGAGGGAATCCCGAATCGGGGAATCGCTCCACGACCCAGCCCGCTGGAGCGGCTCGAGCCAACTCGCTGCTGATGTAGGTGTCGGCCTCCTCTCGAGTCGGACAGAGCGGCAGACCGATACTCTCGATCCATGACATGGCGTTGCCTCCGGATGGGAAGAGGAAGGCGGCGAGCTACGGCCCGGTGCAGATTCCCGGCGACGCCG
This sequence comes from Candidatus Eiseniibacteriota bacterium, assembly GCA_036522895.1. Classification (GTDB taxonomy): domain Bacteria; phylum Eisenbacteria; class RBG-16-71-46; order RBG-16-71-46; family RBG-16-71-46; genus JAIOPA01. The sequence goes on from DATDEX010000179.1 coordinate 41,877, forward strand.
GCGGGATCGAGCTCAGGTAAGCGTAGATCGCCCGCAAGTCGCGGTCGGTGAGGTTGCGGAACACCGGCCACGGCATGACCTGGAGGAGCTGACCCGGATGATCCGGATCCTCGCCGGTCCGGATCGTGTGGATGAAGCGCTCCTCGGTGAGCCCGGCGGGCAGCCCGTTCCTCGGCGTGATGTTCGCGGACGTGACGAACGGTCCGAAGTGGTGACCGCCCGCGAGGTAGTTGAGCGCGTTCGGGTGACCCGAGCCGTGATTGTACGGATCGTCCGCGGGCTGATACGGCGGGCAGGTGTGACAGTCGTTGCAGCCGCCGGTCGCGTTCACGAGGTAGGCGCCGAGGCCGACCATCGCCCGGTTCCTCCCGTGCAGATCGAGCGGCACGGGCGCGATCGAGAATCCCTGTTGGACGCGACTGTCGCCCTCGAGCTTCTCGTCATCGTCGTCGTGGTCACGGTGGTCGAAGTCTTTCGAGAACACGTGGTTCGCGCTCGCGAGCATGGCGACGAGGGCAAGGGCGAGAGCGGCGGACAGTCCGAACGCAACGCGCTTCGAACTCATGGGGTTCCTCCTCCGGAGAGATGTCGCTTCCGAAGCCGATCGTGATGGATGCGTCCCCCGTCGCTGCCGGATCGGGGACGGCAACCCCGGAGCAGGGGCCCGCGGCGGACGTGGAGAACGCGCGCGGAATAATCGCAGCGGCATGCCGCCGCGGCCATCGAAAAATGTGCGGAGAGTCGGCAATTCGAGAGGGTGTTTTCGATATCGGACGTGCTCACACCGATGGCATGACCCTGGGCGGCGGTGCCGCGGGCCCGTTCCCGCACGCGTGCTCGTGCAGGGCGTTCAGCAGGATCACGGCGTCGGTGCTCGCATGGGCGACGATCGCGGCGAGCAGACCGGCGGCCGCGAACAGCGCGGCCAGCGAGACGCCTGCGGCGACCACGAACAGTACGTAACCGGCTCGGGCCCAACCGCGAAGCGGCACCCACGCGTGCGCAATGAGGAAGATCGCGGTGGCCCACAGCGCACCCAACCAGGGTTGGAGTCCGCCGCGGAAGATCAGCTCCTCGCCGAGCCCGGCAGCGATCGAGATCGCGATCAGATCGTTCCGCCCGACCGGAGTGCCCTGGAACGCACGCGCGATGAGGCGCCGCGCATCGGCGAACAGCGGCGCCAGCAAGAGCGACCCGCTGGCGACGCCACCCAGCAATCCCCCGGTCGCGAGCGGAAGGTTTCGACAGGCTGCGCCTTCGCAACCCCACGACATCGGGTGGTCGCCTGCCGCCACCAGTCAGGGACGCGTCGAAATCTACTCCACGACCACCGGCATCCGCCACACGAGGGCGGTCGCGGCGTCGCCCTCGGCGAGGCGCTCCGCACCCTCCGGCACGACGAGCAGCGCGTGTGCGCGCGACTGCGGCACGAGATGGCCCGAGACCTGCGCGCCCACCGGCTCCGCCCACAGCACGCCGTCCCGCCACGCGAGCGAGGCCCGCACGAAGTCCGTGCGCCCGGCACGCGACTCGACCGCGCGACTCGCGCGCACCGGCACGCGCGGCCGGTCGAGCTGCGCGTGGCCCTGGAGCGCGCGCAGCGCCGGGCGCACGAGCACCTCGAACACGCACGCCACCGAGGCCGGGTTGCCGGGCAATCCAAAGAACAGCTTGCCGCCGGGCGTTCCGAACGCCTGCGGGCGACCGGGCCGCATCGCCACCCGCCAGAGCTCGACGCCGCCGAGGTTCGCGAGCGCGAGCTTCACCGGGTCGAAGTCGCCGGCCGAGACCCCGCCGATCGTGAGCACGGCATCGCTCGTCGCGAGCGCCTCGCGCACGCGCACGTTGACGATCGCCGCGTCGTCGGGCAGTCGCTCGGCGAGCGCGAGCGCGCAGCCGCAGGCCTGGACGAGCTGCGAGAGCATGAGCAGGTTGCTGTCGCGAATCGCGCCCGGGCGGAGCGGCGCCTCGATGTCGAGCAGTTCGTCTCCGGTCGAGAACACGGCGACGCGCGGGGCGGGCGATGCGGCGACCCGCGCCACGCCGAGCGAGGCAAGGAGCGCCAGGTCGTGCGGTGAGAGCTCGCGGCCCGCCTCGAGTGCCACGGCGCCCGCCGCGAGGTCGGCGCCGGCTTCGCGAACATGGTCGCCCACGCGCGCCGGATGCCGGACCACGCAGCGCTCGGTCTTCGCGTCCCCCTGCCCGCCGCTCGCACCACCCGGAGCGAGCGGGGCGCGCTCCGCCTCCTCGAACGGCACCACCGCGTCGGCGCCCACGGGCAGCATCGCCCCGGTCATGATGCGCGCCGCCTCGCCGGCGGCCAGCGCGCGCGTGCTGGCGACGCCCGCGGGGAGCACCTCCACGACCCGGAGCGCCACGGGACGAGTGTCGCTCGCCTCCGCAAGGTCGGCCGCGCGTACCGCGAAGCCGTCCATGGCGGTGTTCCGAAACGGGGGAAGCGCGTGCGGCGCGACGACGGTCTCGCGCAGCGCCCGGCCCACGGCGTCGCGCAGGGCAACCCGCTCGGGCGCGAGCGGCCGGACCGCCGCGAGCA